>NZ_CYPR01000161.1 GCF_001408515.1 Jannaschia seosinensis
GCGATGGACCTCGCGATCGCCATCCAGCCAGCCGTCGATGATCCCGGTGAACCCGTCCAGCTTCGGCCGCTTCACGGGCGCCGTTCGCCGGTATCCTGGAGGAATCGAGAACGCCAACATCTTCTGAACGCTGTCGCGCGAAATCCCGAAGTGATGCGCCGCCGCCCGCTGGCTCATGCCCTCCGCACAGGCCAATCGCACCTTACGATACAAGTCCACGGTGAAAATCCTCCCGCCCTCCCTGCCGCCAGAGAGGGTAAAGGTGGACGACTTTTACGCCGCCCGCAGCAGGCTCATCCCGCCGCTACCGTGGCAGACTTTTGCACCGCCGTTCTCACCCAGCCAGTAGCGGGTTGCCCAGCCATGCGGAGAAGATGCCTTCCCGGCAGATCAGCGTCTCGGATCCGCATGTGATACCAATGTTCGTCGAGTTTCTGGGCAGCACGTTGTGCCCTTGAGGTGGCTACTGCAGCCGACCTCGTGCGGAGCGAATACTTGATCCGGCTTACGTTGTAATGTTGGGACAGATCGCTCGGGACCCGACGTGAGAAGTAAAAGATTCCCTGTTTCACAAATGTGAAAGGGGCAGGCTTAGTCTCCAGCATGGTCTACGGCTCCAGCTCTCATTAGCAAAACTGAAGGGAGACAGGAGGTTACCTGTTGGGAATGGTGCCCCCAGAGAGACTCGAACTCCCGACCTACTGATTACAAATCAGCCGCTCTACCAGCTGAGCTATAGGGGCACGGGTGATCACCTAGCCGTGTCTGCCCGCGCGAGCAAGAGGACGGATGCAAGGCCGACGCCGGCGATGACGAGCGCGGCGGGGGCCGCCTCCGACAAACGCTCGAGCGAGGCCTGATCGTAGACGCGGGTAGCCAGCGTATTGAAACCGAAGGGCCGCAGCAGGAGCGTTGCCGGAAGCTCCTTCATCGCATCGACAAAGACCAGCAGCAGCGCCATCGCCACGGAGCTGCGCATCAACGGCAGATGCACCGCCAGCAGCGTCCCTCCCGGTCCTCGCCCCAGCGAGCGCGCCGCCAGCGGAAGGGCGGGCGGAATACGCCCCAGCGCCGCGTCGGCGGCCCCCTGCCCGATCGCGTAGAACCGCACGACATAGGCATAGACAAGCGCGGCCATCGAGCCGGTAAGGATCAGGCCCGGATCCCAGCCCGTCACGGCCAGAATTCCATCCGCCACCCGATTGTCCAGCGCCGCCAGCGGGATCAGCACGCCGAGCCCCAAGACCGCGCCCGGCGCGGCATATCCCACCGTCGTCACCGGCAGCAGCATGCGCGGCAGGGTCCGGCCCGCCAGCCGCACACCGTAGGTCATGAAAAGCGCAAGGCCCACGGTCAGCAGCGCCGCCGCCCCCGCGACGGCCACCGTGTTCCAGATCGCCCGCGCCAGTCCCGGCGCCAGCCAGCTGTCCGATGCCGTCACCGAATGCCACAGCATGACGCTGGCGGGGAAGACGAAGCCCAGAAGCGGCGGCACCGCACAGGCCGCGACCGCCGCCCAGGCCGCGCCGCCCGTCAGGCGCGTGCGGGTGACGGGGCGTTGCGCCCGGGCCGCCTGCCAAAACCGCCGCCGGGCGCGCGACCGCCGCTCCAGCCAGATCAGCGCGGCGATCAGCACGAGGATCACGCAGGCGATCTGCGCCGCGCCGCCCGCATTTCCTCCCGATAGCCAGACCGAGAAGATACCCGTGGTCAGTGTCTGCACCCCGAAGTAATCGACCGTGCCGAAATCGTTGACGCTCTCCATCATCGCGACGGCACAGCCTGCCGCGATGGCCGGACGCGCTAGCGGCAGCCCCACGCGCAGAAACCGCCGCCACGGCCCCGCGCCCAGCGCGCGCGCCACCTCGTAGCCCGCGCCCGATTGCTCCGAAAACGCCGCGCGCGACAGAAGATAGACGTAAGGATAGAGCGTCAGCCCCAGCACCGCGATCGCTGCGGGTAGCGAGCGGATATCGGGAAACCAGTAATCGGCCGCGTTGCGCCAGCCGAAGGCCGCCCGCATCGCAGTCTGAACCGGCCCCGCATAGTCGAGGAAATCCACCAGTGCATAAGCCCCGACATAGGCCGGGATCGCCAAAGGCATCAGCAGCGCCGAAGCCAGCCATCGCCGCCCCGGAAAGTCGTGCATCGCGACAATCCAGGCTGTTCCCGCGCCGACGAAGGCCGTCACCACGCCCACGCCCGCCATCAGGATAACCGTCGTGCGCAGGTAGCGCGGCAGGACCGTCGACCACAGATGCGGCCAGATGTTCTCGGTCGGAAAGGCGGCCATCCAGAACACCGCGACGATCGGCACCAGAACCAGCACCGCGATGATTACGGCGCCGACCGACCAGAGGTCGGGGCGCAGACGTGCCTGCCGCACGCGCGGTGCCTGAGCGGAAGCGTAGGACATGCCCCGGGCGCTAGAGGATTGCCGTTTGCCTGTCCAGCGGGCCCCGTCTATCTGTCGCCGGTCATCAAGGATGCGGGGGCTGCGCTTTGGAGATCGCCATACATCTGGGCGCGCATTGCACCGACGAGGACCTGATCGTCCAGACGCTCCACCGCGACGAGTTCCTCAGGCGGGAGGCGGGCTTCACGATCCCCGCGCCGCGCCGCTTCCGTCCCGCGCTGCGCCATGCATTGCAGGAGGACGGAGACGATCTGTTGCCGGGTGCGTCGAATTCGCTTGTCGCGGAGCTTCTGGAGGGCGTGGAAGGGCGACGCCTGATCCTGAGCTATGAGGGTTTTCTCGCAGCGCGCCGGACCGCGTTCTCGCAGGCCACGATATATCCCGAAGCGGCCGTGCGCTGTGCCCGGCTGCGCGACCTGTTTCCCGGCCACGAGGTATCGTTCCTGATGGGCATCCGCAATCCGGCGACGCTGATCCCCGCTGTGTTCGAGGCGTCTTCGGAGGAGGATTTCGTCACGTTCATCGCCGGACTCGACCTGTCGGCGCTGGCTTGGTCGGATACCGTCGGCGCGATCCGCGAGACTTGCCCCGACGTGCCGCTGACGCTTTGGTGCAACGAGGACCTGCCCCTGATCTGGCCGGAATTGCTGCGGGCGACGGCCGGCCTGCCGCTGCGCGGGCCGGAGCGTCTGGAGGGGGAGTTCGCGATCCTCGAACGGATCATGACGCCGGAGGGCCTGACCCAGCTGCGGGACCACCTGCGCGTCAACCCGCCCAAGCGCCCGATCGCGCGCCGCCGGATCGTCAGCGATTTCCTCGCCGAACATGCCGATTCGGCCGAGATCGCACCCGAGATCGACCAGCCCGGCTGGGGCGCGGAGGTGATCGCGGGGCTTTCGGAGAATTACGAGGCAGATGTCGCCCGGCTCACGACGCGCGGCGACATCTCGTTTTTGGCGCCCTGACCGCTCCGGCCCGGCAAAGACGCGGTTCCGGCCTCAGCTCATGCCGAGCGCTTCCTTGTACATCTCCAGCACGGCCTCTTCCTCGGCCACGTCATCCGGCTCCCGCTTGCGCAACGCGACGACCTTGCGCATGACCTTGGTGTCGTAGCCCCGGCCATTGGCTTCGGCGAAGACTTCCTTCACCTGCTCGGCGATGTCCTTCTTCTCCTGCTCCAGCCGCTCGATCCGCTCGATGAACTGGCGCAGTTCGTCTGCGGTGACGCGATAGGTGTCGGCCGGGCCGTCGCCCTCGACCACGTGAAGATCTGCCATCTGTCCCTCCATCCGTTTTTCTTGCTATGGCCCCTCGCGTAGCGTCGGGTCCGGCGCGATGCAACGCAGGAGGCAGGCGACATGGCGGCACTGATCTGGATCGGCGCGATCTTGTGCCTTGCGGGTCTCGGCGGACTCGTCTGGTGCATCTTCGTGGCCGCCGGCGCGCGGCGCGAGGGGCTCGAGGGTGAAGCGATGGAGGCGCGCCTGCGCGGTCTCGTGGCGTGGAATCTCGGGGCGCTCGCCGTGTCGGCCATCGGGCTGATGCTCGTGGTGACGGGCGTGATCCTCGGCTGACCTGCCCGCCTTGGCGCCCGATCCGGGAAATTACCCATGGGTAATTGGCGCAAGGCATTGTTTCGGCAGGACTGTTTTTCAGGGGTCGCGATGGTTGGCCCCTCTCCGGGGCCGCCCCGGCCGGAGCCGCCGCCCTGTCTTGGCGAGGCGATAACCGCTCACGCAAGATCAAGTCTTCGTGAATGGACGCCGCACGACGCTCCGGCTTGGCGCGGGTTAAAACTGGATCAAGCGGCGTGATGTCGCGGACGGCGGGTTTCCTCGCATTCCCTTCTCCCCGCGCACCCCTAACTTTCAGCGAGGATGGCGACATCGCCGTCCAGACCGAATTAATGGGAGAACTCCGATGATCCGCAGAACCTTCATGGCCCTTGCCGCGACCACCGCTTTCGCCGGCTCCGCCTTTGCTGCCGCCCACATGTCCAACATCGTCGAGACCGCGCAGGATGCGGGCAACTTCTCGACGCTGCTCGCCGCCGCCGAGGCCGCGGGCCTTGTCGAGACGCTGACGGGCGAAGGTCCCTACACCGTCTTCGCCCCGACCGACGAGGCGTTCGCCGAACTGCCCGAGGGCACCGTCGACACGCTTTTGATGGAAGAGAACCAGGAGCAGCTGTCGAACATCCTGCTCTACCACGTGGTGCCGGGCTCCGTGATGTCGGGCGACCTGGCCGACGGAATGGAAGTCGAGGCCGCCAATGGCGGAACGCTGACGATCAGCACCGAAGGCGGCGTGACCGTCAACGGCGCGAGCGTGACCACCGCCGACATCGAAGCGTCGAACGGCGTGATCCATGTGATCGACACGGTGCTGATGCCCGACGGCTGAACCGCCGCGAAATCCTTACGGAAAGGGGCCGATCGCGGCCCCTTTTTTGTCAGTTTGGTTCGGATGCTTCAGACGTTTGCGGAGGCGGCATGGTCGCCGATCTCGATTTCCCCGCGAAGATAGGTCGCCGCCCGTCCGGTCAGCGTAACCGCCTCCTCCTCCAGCGTGCAGGTCGCCCAGCCGACGCGCGCCGAGATCTGCCGCGCCTCCAGCACCTTTTCCCCCAGCCGTTCCGCCCAGTACGGCGTCAGCACGCAATGCGCCGAACCGGTGAACGGATCCTCGTCGATCCCGGCGGCGGGCGCGAAGTAGCGCGAGACGAAATCACCCTCCTCCGCGGCCGGGGCCGTGCAGATCACCCCGCGCGACGCCCGATCCCCGCCCAGACGCGCAAGCGCGCGCATGTCCGGGGCCAGCGCGGCGATGTCGGCCTCCTGCTCGAACACGGCGAAATCGTCCCACTCGTCGGCCGTGTAATGTGCCCGCAGCACCGCATCCGGCGTCGCGCCAAGCGCGTCGGCCAAGCCCTCCGGCATTTCGACCGCGACCGGGTCGAGCCGGGGCAGACGCAGCGTCAGCGTATCGCCGGCGCGGGTGACGGTGAGGCGGCCGGATTTGCGCGTCTCGAAAGCCACCTCGTCCAGCTCCGGGTGATCGTCCAGCACCACGCATCCCGATGCGAGCGTCGCGTGACCGCACAGCGCAACCTCGATCGTCGGCGTGAACCAGCGCAGCTCAAGGACGCCGCCCGTGCCGCGCAGGAACGCCGTCTCCGCCAGATTGTTTTCGGCCGCGATGGCGAGGAGCGTCGCGTCCGGCAGCCATTCGTCGAGACGGACCACCGCGGCCGGATTGCCGGTGAACACCCCGCGGGAGAAGGCGTCGACCTGGCGTATCGGAAGTTTCATGTCACCCGTCCTTTGGTTCATTCAGTTCCGGCGCGGATATCAGGAAGCCGTGGTGACTTCATGCCGCCTTGGCCGCGTTTCGGGCATTGAGGCGGAGGGTCCGGAACCAGCCCTCGCCCATCAGGGTTTTCCCGCAGCGGCAAGGGAGAAGGCTCATGGCAACGTATAGTGAGGGCGACAAGGTGAGCTGGAGCTGGGGCAACGGCACGGCCACCGGCAAGGTGCAGAAGGTCTATTCCAGCAAGATCACGCGCAAGATCGACGGCAGCGAAATCACGCGCAACGGCTCGGACGACGATCCCGCACTCTATATCGAGCAGGAGGATGGCAGCGGGGTCCTGAAGCTGTCGAGCGAGGTTCACAAGGGCTGACCCGCCGCCACGGCGCAGAATGCTTCGGGGCCGGATACGCATCCGGCCCGTCGGAGGGCGGAGGGCCTTTGCGCGCCCTTACCCGTAATGCGCCACCGGCGTTCCGGCGAGGGCGGAGATGTTCAGAAGGCCCCGCGCCGTGATCGACGGTGTGACAATGTGGGCCTTGTTGCCCATTCCCATCAGGATCGGCCCAACCTCCAGCCCGCCCGCGCGCGCCTTTAGGATGTTGCGCGTGGCCCCCGCCGCGTCGGTGCCGGCGAAGACGAGGACGTTGGCCGGCCCCTCCATGCGCCCCCGAGGCAGGAACCGCGCGCGCAGATCGGCGTCGAGCGCCGCATCCGCGTTCATCTCGCCCTCGTACTGGAAATCAAGCGCCATCGCATCGAGCGCGGCGAGCGCGGCGCGCATGGTGCGCCCGGAATGGCTGTCGAGATTGCCGAACTGGCTGCCGGAGCAGAGCGCGACCTTCGGCTCCACCCCGAAGCGGCGGACGTGGCGGGCGCAGGCGAGGACTGTCTCGGCCACCTGATCGGGCGTCGGCTGTGCATGGACATGGGTGTCGGCGATGAAGAGCGGCCCCTCTTCGAGGATCATCAGCGACATTGCCCCGACCGGGTGCAACCCGTCCTGGCCCAGCACCTCGGTCACATAGCGAAGGTGCCACAGGAATTGGCCGAACGTGCCGCAGATGAGGCTGTCGGCTTCGTTGCGATGCACCATCACGGCGCCGATCGCGGTGGTATTCGTGCGCATCACCGCGCGGGCCAGATCGGGTCCGACGCCGCGCCGGGCCATGATGTCGTGGTAGGTCTCCCAGTAATCCCGGTAGCGGGGGTCGTTCTGGGGGTTCACGATCTCCAAATCGCGGCCCGGCTCCATCGTCAGGCCGGCGCGGGCGATGCGGGTGGCGATGACGTCGGGGCGGCCGATGACGATGGGCGTGTCGGTCGTCTCCTCCACGATGGCTTGGGCGGCCCGCAGCACCCGCTCGTCCTCGCCCTCGGCAAAGACGATCCGGCGCTGCGCCTGCGAGGCGGCGGAGAAAACCGGCCGCATGATGAGCGAGGAGCGGAAGACCGAGGCGTCGAGACCCTTCTTGTAGGCCTCGATATCCTCGATCGGGCGGCTGGCCACACCGGATTCCATCGCGGCTTTTGCCACGCTGCTGGCGACGACCCCCATCAGGCGCGGATCGAAGGGTTTGGGGATCAGGTAATCGGGACCGAAGGTGAGCTGCTCGCCCTGATAGGCGGCGGCGGCCTCGGCCGAGGTGGTCGCGCGGGCCAGAGCGGCGATCCCCTCGACGCAGCCGACCTTCATCGCCTCGTTGATCTCGGTCGCGCCGACATCGAGCGCGCCGCGGAAGATGAAGGGAAAGCACAGGACGTTGTTGACCTGATTGGGATAATCCGACCGGCCCGTCGCGATGATCGCATCGGAGGCCGCGGCGCGGGCGACGTCGTAGGAGATTTCGGGGTTGGGATTGGCCAGTGCGAAGATGATCGGCCGCGATGCCATGCGCGCGACCATTTCGGGCTTCAGGACGCCCGGCCCCGACAGGCCCAGGAACATGTCCGCTCCGTCGATCACGTCGTCCAGAGAGCGCGGCCCGCCGGGTTGGGCGAATTCGGCCTTTTGCGGGGTCATGTCCTCGGTCCGCCCCTCGTGGACGAGGCCCGCCAGATCGCACAGGAACACATTTTCACGCCGCACGCCGAGCGTCACGAGCATGTTGAGGCAGGCGATCCCGGCCGCGCCGCCGCCGGTGGAGACGACCTTGATGTCGCGCCATTTCCGCCCCGTGAGGCGCAGGGCGTTGAGCGCGGCGGCGCCCACGACGATGGCGGTGCCGTGTTGATCGTCGTGAAAGACGGGGATGTTCATGCGCTCGCGGCAGAGCTTCTCGACGATGAAGCAGTCGGGGGATTTGATGTCCTCGAGATTGATCGCGCCGAAGGTCGGCTCCAGTGCGCAGACGATGTCGGCCAGACGCTCGGGGTCGCTCTCGTCCAGTTCGATGTCAAAGCAGTCGATGCCGGCGAAGGTCTTGAACAGGACGGCCTTGCCCTCCATCACCGGCTTTGAGGCGAGCGCGCCGATATTTCCCAGCCCCAGAACCGCCGATCCGTTCGAGACGACCCCCACGAGGTTGCCGCGCGCGGTGTAGTCGCGGGCGCGCGCTTGGTCCGCATGGATGGCTAGCGAGGCCTCGGCGACGCCGGGCGAATAGGCGAGCGCGAGGTCGCGGCCGTTGGCGAGGGGCTTGGTCGCGCGGATCTCGAGCTTACCGGGCCGGGGCAGCCGGTGGTAATCGAGGGCGGCCTGGCGCTGCGCGGCCTGCGCGTCGTCGCTCGTGTGGTCGTTCATCGTCTGGCCCCTCCTGCCCGTCTTTCGAATTCGTTTAACATCGAAGGACTCTGCGGGACAGGCTCGTCAAGGGGTGCGGATCGGCGCCCGCCTGGGGATCGTGGGAAGCATCGGGCGTGGTCGCGGTCCCGGTCTTGCGGAAGGGACGCCTCGGTCCGTTCACCCGGCCAGCCGGCGACGAAACCGCTGGCGGCAGGTCGCGCGGGCATGCTCTATGCCGGGATGTCGCTCTGGATCCTCGCAACCCTCTTCGCGGCCACGATTCAGGCGCTGCGGTTCTTGCTTCAGAAGCGGCTCGCCGTGGGGGGGCTGTCGCCGACAGCGGCCACGTTCGCGCGGTTCGTTTATGCTCCGCCCGCGATCGCCGCAGGCCTGGGGCTCTGGCTCTGGAGCGGCGGTGTGCTGCCCGAGATCCGGTCCGGCTTCTGGCCCTTCGCGCTGTCGGGGGCGATGTCGCAGATCCTCGCGACGATCTGCATCGTGGCCCTGTTCGCGCATCGCAGCTTTGCCGTGGGCATCGCCTTCTCCAAGGTGACGGTGCTGCTGACGGTCCTGACGGGGTTCGTGGTTCTGGGCGAAACGGTGACGCGCCCCGCGCTCGCGGCGATGGCCGTCGGCATGGGGGGCGTGCTGATCCTGTCGGTACCGGCGGCGGGCGGCTGGCAGGTGTTCAACCGGGCGGCGGCTTTGGGCCTTGGGGCGGCGGCGTTCTTCGCGGTCTCGGCGGTCGGCTACCGCGGCGCCTCGCTGGCGGTGGCGAGCGACGCGCCGCTCTTGCGCGCGGCGGTGACGCTGGGGCTCGTCACGCTGGTCCAGACGGCAGTGCTTGGCATCTGGCTCGGCCTGCGGGACCCGGCGGGCCTCTTGGCCGTCTTCGCGCGGTGGCGGGTGACACTGGCCGTGGGGGCGACGTCGCTTCTGGGATCGCTCGGCTGGTTCACGGCCTACACGCTGCAGAACGCGGCGTACGTGAACGCGGTCGGACAGGTCGAACTGATCTTCTCGATCCTGATCTCGTGGCTGATCCTCGGGGAACGGCAGAGTCCGCGCGAATGGGCGGGGATCGCCCTGATCGGGGCGAGCGTCGCGGTTCTGGTGATCCTGCGCGGCTAGAGGCGGTGTATCGCCGACCTTTCGGCGGAATTGTCGAGAAACGGCACCCCGGCGGTGCTTCCGTCTTCGATGAGCGCGGTGATCTCGGCCAGAACGATCTCGGTGATGAACGGCATGTCGAGTTGCCGCGCCTCGGCCAGCGGAACCCAGTGCAGGTGACCGAGCTCATCCTCGGCGGCCGAAAAATCGTCCGGGTCCGTGCAGACCGCATCGGCATTGGCAAGGAAGAAGCGTGCATCGAATCGGCGCGGCGGTCCCGGCGGGGTCACGGCGCGGAAGACGAAGCGCAGCGGTTGCGGATCGGGGATCAGCCCCTCGAAGCCCGGCCAGTCGCAGCCCGCGCCCGGCGCCCCGATCACCTGCCCGGTCTCCTCGGCCAGTTCACGGATTGCGGCTGCGGCGATGGCCTGTGGATTGGAAACAGAGCGGGCCGTGAGACCAGCATGCAGAGCAGCGTCAAGCGGGCTCGCCATGGGAACATCGCCGTCGGCCACGTCCACCGCGCCGCCGGGAAACACGTATTTCGATGGCATGAAGACCGCCTTGGCCCCACGCTGCCCCATCAGGACGCGCGGTCCCTCGACCCCGTTGCGCAACAATATGATCGTCGCCGCGTCGCGGATCGGCGTCACGACGAGATCAGGCGGCATCGTCGCGATGGCCGTGGTCGATATAATCGGGGCCAGCCACGTCGCGCCCTTCATGCCCGAAGCCGTGCATTCGCGCCGCCCACTGCACCCCGACGATCACGCCCTTGAGGCGCGGCAGGAACCAGAGCGACATCACGACGGACATCGTCATGAAGATGGCCATGAATTCCAGCGGCTCGGGCTCATAGGCGACGAAGTAATAGAGCATCGCCGGACCAATTATATGCCCGACGATCAGCAGCGTCAGGTAGGGCGGCCCGTCATCGGCACGGTGGTGATGCAGCACCTCTCCGCAATTTTCGCAGCGGTCGTTCACCTTGAGGTAGCTGTGCAGCAACCTGCCCTCGCCGCAATTCGGACAGCGCCGCCGCCAGCCGCGCCAGATCGACTGCTTCATCAGTCGCTCTTCGGATTCGGCCCCAAGCGGGCCCGCCTCTGTTCGGATGTCGGACATGAACGCTCCTTCCGTGCACTTTATTTAGGCTTTCGGGGCGTGTTGGCAAAGGGGGTTGGTGCGCGACGTGTTGACCGCCGGCTCTTGGCGGTGCCGATTCCGCCGAGGCCCGATGAAGACGCGGAGCCTAGAGAGCCGCCTCGCCCGCGACGTTGACACGGTTGCGGCCCGCATGCTTCGCCGCATAGAGCGCGCGGTCCACGCGAGCCAGCGTGTCCGACCCGTCGCTGTCGCCGGAATTGAGCATCCCCACGCCGATCGACACCGTCACGGAAACCGGCGCCGTCCCCGCCAGCGGGATCGCCGCCGCCTCGACGGTCTGACGCAGACGCTCCGCCACGAGGCGCACCTGGTCGAGATCGGCGTCCGGCAGGATGGCAAGGAATTCCTCTCCGCCGAGACGCGCGACCAGATCCTCGGAGCGCAGGCTGTCCTTGAGGATCTGGGCGATCCGCGCCAGGACCTGATCGCCCGCCGGGTGGCCGTGCGTGTCGTTGACATGCTTGAAGTGGTCGATGTCGAGCAGGACGACGCCTGCACGGATGCCCTGCATCCTGCACCGGATCGCGACCTGCGACAGGTGGTGCAGGCCATAGCGGCGATTGTGCAGCCCCGTGAGCGGGTCGATCACGGCGAGTTTCAGGCCGGTATCGAGCGTCGAGCGCATCTTGTCGGCCCGGCGCTTGCGGGAAAGTTGCGTGCGGATGCGCATCGCCATCTCGTCGACCTGCATCGGGTGGTAACCGACATCGGCCGCCCCCAGATCGAGCGCGGTGGCCGCCCGCTCGCTGTCGCCCTCGCTCAGAAGGATGATGAAGGCGGCATGACGCGTGGCCGAGCGGGACCGCAGTTCCGACATCAGACGCAGCCCATCATTGCGGGCACCAAGATCCGCATCGATCAGGAATAAATCCGGGACGTCGGCGTCGGAAAGCGCCAGTGCACGGCCCCGGTCCATCGTCGAGATCCCGCCCCGAAACAGCGGGGCGAGCCGCTCGCGCTGCGCCGCCGGCCACCGCGCTTCGGGTCCGGCAATGATCGCGACGCGGCCATCGACGGCCGTCGGACGGGCATCATAGGCCGCCTGCCCCCCCGCTTCGGAGAAGCCGGCATTGGTGTCGTATCCGAAGGGCTGAGTCGAAGGCCCCGCCGCGAAGACCAGCATCTCGCCGCCGCGTGCGTGAAAATCCCGCTCCTCCTCCCGGCTGCGCAGGAGCGAGCGGACGCGCGCCAGAAGCGCCACTTCGTCCACCGGCTTGGCAAGGAAGTCGTCGGCCCCGGCCGAGAGGCCGTCCATCCGGGCCTGCATGTCTTCGGACGCCGTCACGAGGATCACCGGGATCGTCGCCGTATCCGGCGCGGCACGAAGACGGCGGCACGCTTCGGCCCCCGTCATCCCCGGCATCATCATGTCCATGATCACAAGATCGATCCCGCCCCGCGATGCGACCTCGATCGCTTCGGCGCCACTGCAGGCGGGAACAACGTCGTACCGTGCGGCGGCCAGCTTGACCTTCATCACGATGCGGTTCGTGGCGACGTCATCGACAATGAGGATGCGGCCAGACATGGACGGGGTTCTCACATGTTTAACAGTTCGAATAAAATCTTTATCAAGCCAGAAGGTTAATAAATGGTTTCCGTCGGGTGACGGGAAGCGGCGAAAGGAGCATTTGCATGGATCGCAACCGGGCCGAGCTCGTGGCGCTTGGCGCTCTCGGATGGCTGGCCGAGAACGACCTGCTGGACGCGTTCATGAACGCTTCGGGTGTGGATCAGGATACGATCCGTGCCGCGGCCGGACAACCGGAATTCTTGGGCTCGGTCCTCGACTTCGTGCTCATGGACGATGCATGGGTCCGGGGTGTCTGCGATGCGCAGGCCCTGCCCTACGAGCAACTGATGAGGGCGCGGATGGTCCTACCGGGAGGCGACCTGCCCCACTGGACCTGAGCGGGCCGGGGTTCGTGCACTCCCGAGTTTGGATCCGGCTTGCGCCGGATCCGTTCGCGGCGGGAATCGGGTTTCGCCCGATTTCGCGGGCCGTTTAGCCTTCGAACCACCACAGGTCGGGCTGAAACCCGATCCAGTCGCCGTAGATCGGCAGGCGGTCGGCCGGGTATTTCAGATCGGAATCATGCGCGATCCAGCTCACGAGGTTCCGCCAGACGGGGACGACGTAGCGCCCCGCGGTCAGAACCCGGTCCAGCGCCTTGACGGCTGCAACGTAATCCTCCTGCGTCTCGGAGGTCAGCATCGCCTCGATCATGGCGGCAATGGCCGGATCGCCCGCGCCCATCAGGTTACGGCTGCCGGGGGTGTCGACGCCCGCCGGGCCCCAGTAGGAATATTGTTCGTTGCCGGGGCTCAGCGACAGGCCCCATTCGGACCAGACCATGTCGAAATCGTAGGCATTTGTGCGCTCCTTGAATTGCGCACTATCGACGGCGACGGCGCGGGCATCGATGCCCAGCCGGTCGAGCGCCTCGAGGTAGATATCCACGATCGACTGCACCTCCGACGATCCGGTGGGCACGAGGATCTCGAGCGAGACCGGCCCGTTCGGCCCGACCAAGGCTCCGTTCTCGACATCGTAGCCCGCCTCGTCCAGCAAACGCATCGCCGTGCGGAGGCCGCGCCGATTCGACAGCGTCCCGTCCGTCGCAGGCAGCTCGTACCCCTCCAATGTACCCGGCAGGCGTTCACCCGGCGCCGCGGCCAGAAGCTCCGCAACCCGCCCCTCGGCCGGCCCGGCACTCATCGCGAGCGGCGAGTTGTCGAAGTAGGACTCGATGCGCGGCTGCGCGCCATCATTGATGACGTTGTTGACGTATTCGTAGTTGAACGCGGTGATCAGCGCCTCGCGCACCCGCCAGTCCTTGAGGAAATCGCGGCGCGTGTTCATCACCAGCCCGACCATCCCGGTCGGCCGCTGGTGCGGAATCTCCGACAGGACGACATCGCCCGCGCGGACAGCGGGAAAGTCGTAGTCCCGCGCCCAGGAGGTCGCGTTGGTTTCACGCATGCTGCTCAACTCGCCGGCCTTGAACGCCTCGAAGTGGGCGGTGGCATCGCCGAAGAACTCCATCCGGATCACGTCGACATTGTGCGTGCCCCGTCGGAACGGCAGATCCGCGCCCCAGTAATCCTCGTCGCGCATCAGCTCGACGTAACGGCCGGCATCGAAATCGCCAATGACGTAGGGCGCGCTGGAGATCGGGACGTTGCGCAGGCCGGAGCGGAAGAACGCAGCCTCGTCCTCGGCATATTGCGCCTTTTTCATGATCGGGCGCAGGCCCGTCGTCATCAGCAATTCCCGGTCGGGCTCGGCAATAGTGAAGCGCACGCCGCGCTCGCCCACCGGCTCGACCGAAGTGACCTTGGCGAAGGATGCGCGGTAGCGGCCATTCGCACCCTCCTGGCCGAGGATGTTCCACGACCAGATGACATCCTCGACCGTGACGGGCGTGCCGTCCGAAAACCGCGCGTCCGGATGGATCGTGTAAGTGATCGCGGTCTCGTCGTCGTTCACCTCCACGCTGTCGGCCAGCAGGTTGTAGAGCGTGAAGGGCTCGTCCCAGGAGCGGCCCATGAGGCTTTCATAGGCGAGGAACCGCAACTGCCACGGCACGTTCCCCTGCAGGATATGTGGATTGAGACTGTCGAAACTGCCCACTTGGCCGTCCACGAAAGTACCGCCCTTGGGCGCGTCCGGATTGGCCTGCGGCAGGTGGAAATAACCGGGCGGAAGCGCGGGATCCCCGTACAGGGCGATCCCGTGATTGTCCGCGCCGGCCGCCCCGGCGATGATTCCCGACGCGGCCAAAACGGCGGCCATCGCCGCGCGCCGACCCGAAAGGTTACGAAAACGATGAGTTCTCATTGTCTGCCCTGCCCTAAGATCCTGTTCACTTTACCGTTTATCCTCGGCATCTCGGGCCCAATTCGTAAAGAAATGCTTGGACTCCGTGAAGGGGGAGGTTATAACCACCTCACTGCTCGATAGGTTTCTTGCCTGTATGAAACCTGCCTCATTGACTGGACGCCGGCCTTGCGCCGGCGTTTTTTTTCGTTGTAAACAAGGTGTTTCCGGAAAACCGCCCCTTCGCGACCGCTTTCAATCGCCTCGAAGCTTCACCGGCAGCGCAGCATTTACAGGCGGTGCGCGATCCTCCGCATGGTGCGCATGCCGATTTCGATGCACCCGGAACATGCGGTATTCCGCCCGACGCGCGGATATCCGCCGATCAACACGCCCCTTTCCTTCGCATCCGCGGCATCTATGCTTCGCCTCGACCACGAAATCAGAGGAGCATCGCACATGTCCGTTGCGGGAAAGACCGCCGTCGTCACCGGGTCGAACTCGGGCATCGGCCTGGGGATCGCGCGCAGTTTCGCGGCGGCCGGAATGAAGGTCGTGCTGAACTCCTATACCGACCGGAAGGAAGATCATGCCCTCGCGGAGGAACTTGCCCGCGAGCACGGCACGGAGGTCCGCTACATCGCCGCGGATCTGTCCGACGGTGAAGCGGCCCGGCGGCTCGTCTCCGAGGCGGGATCCTGCGACGTGCTCGTCAACAATGCGGGCATCCAGCACGTCGCCGCCATCGACGAGTTTCCGACCGACAAGTGGAACGCGATCATCGCGATCAACATGTCTTCGGCCTTTCACACCACGGCCGTGGCCCTGCCGATGATGCGGGCGGCAGGCTGGGGCCGCGTCATCAACATCGCTTCGGCCCACGGCTTGACGGCCTCGCCCTACAAATCCGCCTATGTCGCCGCCAAGCACGGCGTCGTCGGGATGACCAAGGTCGTCGCCCTTGAGACGGCGGAGGAGCCGATCACCGCCAACGCCATCTGCCCCGGCTATGTCATGACCCCGCTGGTCGAGAGCCAGATCCCCGACACGATGCGCAAATACGACATGGACCGCGAGACGGCGGTCCGCGACGTTCTGCTCCAGCGGCAGCCCTCCAAGGAGTTCGCGACGACCGATCAGCTTGGCGGGACGGCGCTGTTTCTGTGCTCCGACCATGCGGCCCAGATCACCGGCACGACCATCAGCGTCGATGGCGGCTGGACCGCGCTATGAGCGACCTGTTCGATCAATCCGACGCGCCGCAGGACAGCCCCGCGCCCGAAAAGCTGGAGGTCGCGGATCGGTTTCTCGACGGCTCCACCTTCACGCGGGTCTCGCTGCGCGACGCCGTGGTCGAGGACAGCATCCTGACCGCCGCGCGGATCGAGGACGTCAACGCCGAAGGCATCGCCTTTTCCGATTGCCGCCTTGCTCGTGCGACGTTTCGCGACGTGAACCTGACCGGGGCCGCGCTTCGGGACGTCAACCTGACGGGCGTGGAGATCGTGGATTCCGAGATCGACGGGATGACGATCGACGGGATCCCGGTGGCGGACCTGTTGGCGAGGTGGCGTGATGGCTGAGCGCAAGCGCCTGAACCTCGCGTTGCAGGGCGGCGGCGCCCACGGCGCCTTCACCTGGGGAGCGCTCGACGCGCTTCTGGCCGATCCCCGGATCGAGATCGCGGGCATTTCGGGAACGTCGGCCGGCGCGCTCAACGGTGCCGCGGTGAAATCGGGGCTGGCGCGCGGCTCCGCCGACCTCGCGCGCGAGGCCTTGGAGGATGTCTGGACCGCCATCGGGGCCCGGACCGAGTCGGAGCTTTCCGGCTGGCTCAACGCCATCTCGCCACTGGCGATCAGCCATGCGGTCGAATTGTCGCCGGGCTATCAGGCGGCGGACATGTTTTCGCGGTCTGTCTCGCCCTACGTGACCGGAAGCATCATGGAAGAAGCGTTCCGCAAGGTCGTCGCGGGCATGGATTTCGACGCCATCTGCTCGGAGGTCGGACCCGCCTTTCATATAAGCGCGACCAATGTCCGGACGGGCCGGATCAAGCTGTTCACCCGCGAGGAGATCACGACCGACGCAATCCTCGCATCCGCTTGTCTACCTACGGTATTCCCGGCGGTCGAAATCGACGGGGAGCATTACTGGGACGGCGGCTATACCGGCAATCCGGCGCTCTTTCCGCTGTTCGACGCGGCATTGCCGGACGATATCCTGATCGTGAACATCAACCCGCTCGAACGCCCCGAACTGCCGGTGACGGCGCGCGACATCCAGAACCGCATCAACGAGATCAGCTTCAACACCTCGCTCTTGCGGGAATTGCGCGCGATCGAGTTCGTCCAGCGCCTCGTGCACACGGGCAAGGTGCCGAAGGGCGCGATGAAGGCGGTCCTTATTCACATGATCTCCGACGACGTGCTGATGCGGCAGCTTTCGGTGGCGACCAAGACGGTGCCCAACCCAATCGTGATCCACCAGTTGCGCGCGGCCGGCCACGCCGCGGCGAAGGCCTTTCTCGACCGTGACTTCGATCGGATCGGCCGGGAATCGAGCGTGGATCTGCCGCAGATGTTCGCTTGAACCGGAACCGCGCCCCAAGCGACGGGTTGCCTCCCTAGCCTCACCGCAAACGACCACGAGGAGACTTCGATGAGCCGCCAGAACTTTCAGGAAGATTGGGTTCCCTTCCGCGACGCGATCCTCAGCCGCTATCCCGAACTGACCGACGGCGATCTGGCCGATGCCGACGGATCGACCGCAGAACTGGCCAGACGGATCGCCGAGCGGCAGGAGATTGACCCCGCCGAAGCACAGGAACGCCTGCACGAGTTTCTCGAAGGGCCGATGCCGGCCGACGCCTATGCTGATCCGACCCATGACAACGCCGCCGCGCAGGACAGCGGCCAATACGTCCCGGCGGGCGAGGATCCGCTGGCCGACGACAATCGCTTCGGCGACGATCACAACGACGAAAACCCCGTCGGGCGGAACCGATGAAGGCGCTCCTCGCGGCCGTCGCGCTGACGCTCGCCTCGCCGGCTTCGGCCGACGGGGTTCTCGGGTTCGAGTACGACCCGGCCTATGCGTGGCTCTATGCGCCCGACACGACCGAACTCGGCGACGGGCGCGTGCGGATGGTCTTCGGCGACGGCCGTGCCGCGCTCCTGACACCGAACCAGTTCTGGTACTACGAGCAGATCTACAAGGAGGTCCTGGCGCAGCTTTCCTTCCGCATGCCGGTCCAGCAGGCCGTTCCGCGTGCGCAGCATGCAGCCCTCACGGCAATGGTCCGCGCCCACCCGACCCTCCGGGTGCAGGGTGCCGACATGGAGCCACTTACGGTGCCGCGCCTGCTGCCCCGCATCCCCGGCGTGACCGTCAGGCCAGGCTCGTAACCCACAGGATCGTCGCGTCCTCGGGCGAGGTGCTGACGACGTTGTGCCCCATCGACGCGTCGTAATAGGCGCTGTCGCCCCGGCGCATCTCGATGGGTTCGTAGAACTCCGTAAACAGCCGAATCGTACCCGTCAGGACCAGCAGGAACTCCTCTCCGTCGTGGCGCACCCAACCGTCGAACTCGTCGAAACTGCGTGCCCGGATGCGCGCGCGGTACGGCAGCATCGCCTTTTTCGACAACGCACCGGCCAGCAATTCGTGCTCGTAAGTTGTGGTGACCTGCTGCTGCCCCTCGCCCGCACGCGTCACGTCGCGCCGGCCCGTGACCTGCGGCGACTTGGGCGGCGTGAAAAGCTGCGGCACCCCGATTTCCAGCCCCGTCGCCAGTTTGCGCAGCGCGTCGAATGTCGGCGACATCTGGCCGTTCTCGATCTTGGACAGGGTGGACCGGGCGAGACCCGCGCGCCGCGCCGCCTCCTCCAGCGTCCAACCCTGTGCCTTGCGCAAGCCACGCACCCGCACGCCGAGGTCCAGCGGTTCGGCCTGCACCTCTGCCCCGTTTCCGCGGGCAAGCTGGATCAGGCTCGGTCGATTTTCTTCATGGTCCATGCGCGCTTCTAGGCGCGGCGGTCACACCCCTTCAAGCAACATGATCTGCGCATCCCCCGCACCGATCCGGTGTTCGCGCGCCGCCTGATACTCCGCACTGTCATAGCAGGCACGGGCGGCTTCCATGCTGTCGAACTCGATGATGACATTGCGCGGGCGGCTCTCCCCCTCCAGTCCGACGACTTCTCCGCCGCGGGCCAGAACCCGCGCGCCGTGCTTCTCGAACGCCTCCGTCGCGCCCTTGGCATAGAGCGCGTAGGGGTCGGGGTCGGTCACGGTGACATGGGCGATCCAGTAGGCTTTCGGCATGTTCTCATCCTGCACAAATTTTACCAGTTGATAAAAAATCAACTCGTGGCACTCTGTCGAGGCCAAATATGAGCCGGAGAACGACATGACCGACGCGATGCGACTTGACGGGATCCGAGCCGGGCGCCTGGGTCCGGAGGATCTGGCACGGAACTTCGGCGACCTGCATCCCGCCCTCGACCGCCACGAGGCGACGGTTGCGGCCGACCGCTGCTACTTCTGCCACGACGCGCCCTGCATCACCGCCTGCCCGACCGACATCGATATCCCGCTCTTCATTCGCCAGATTCAGGCGGGCCAGCCGGAGAGCGCCGCGAAGACGATCTTTGACCAGAACATCCTGGGCGGCATGTGCGCCCGCGTCTGCCCGACCGAGACGCTGTGCGAGGAGGCCTGCGTCCGTGAGAAGGCCGAAGGCAAGCCCGTCCAGATCGGCAGCCTTCAACGCTATGCCACCGACAGCATGATGGCGGCGGGCGAACATCCCTACTCACGCGCCGCCCCGACCGGAAAGCACGTCGCGGTCGTCGGCGCGGGCCCGGCGGGACTGGCCTGTGCGCACCGGCTGGCCATGCAGGGACACGACGTCACCATCTACGACGCCCGGCCGAAGCCCGGCGGTCTGAACGAATACGGCATCGCCCAATACAAGACCCCGGGCGGGTTCGCGCAGGCCGAGGTGGATTGGCTCTTGAAGATCGGCGGCATCACGGTCGAGACCGGGCGCGCCATCGGCGACGGCCTGACGCTGGAGGGGCTGCGCGCCGATCACGACGCGGTGTTCCTCGGTATCGGCCTCGGCGGCGTGGGCAAGCTGGGGATGGAGGGCGAGAGTCTGGCCGGCACCGACAACGCCGTCGATTTCATCGCCGCCCTGCGGCAGCACGCCGACCTGACGCAGCTTCCCATCGGGCGGCACGTCGTGGTGATCGGTGGCGGCATGACGGCCGTCGATGCCGCCGTGCAATCCAAGCTGCTCGGTGCCGAGAGCGTGACGATCGCCTACCGGCGCGACCGCGAGAAGATGCCCGCCAGCCGGTTCGAGCAGGATCTGGCCGCCTCCCACGGCGTCCGCCTCCTCTTCAGCGTGGTGCCGCATGCGCTGCATGGCGGCGACCGGCTGCGCGAGGTCGAGCTGGCCTATGTCGGCCCGGACATGTCCCCCACCGGCGAAACGTTCCGCCTGCCCGCCGATCAGCTTTTCCGCGCGATCGGTCAGAAACTCGTCGCCGTCGAGGGGCTGGAGGTCGAGCATGGCAAGATTTCCGTCACCGGTTCCGGCCGCACGTCGCTCTCCGGTGTCTGGGCGGGGGGCGATTGCGCGGCGGGGGGCGAGGATCTGACCGTGACCGCCGTGGCGGAAGGACGCGATGCCGCAATGGACATTCATGCGAGTCTGACCCAAGGTCAGATATGAAAAAATCCAAAACTCCCGCCAAACCCGTCCGTGCCGCTTCGACCGAGAAGGAGATCGCGGCCCGCGATGCCGCCGCGCTCGCCCGCATCGAGGCGATGGACGACCCGGACAAGCTTCGGAACCTGATGGCGAATGCCGAACGGATGGGTGTGATGCCGGTCCGGAACGCGGCATTCCGGCGGCTGGCGCTGATCCAGACACCGGGCGATCCGGGGAGTGTCGCGCACGAATTCTGGCAGACGATCCACGCCTTCGAGCAGCTTTTGCGGGAAGAGCGCGGGAAGGCCGTCCGTCTGACGCGTATTCGCCAGAAGATCGCGCGGGTCGGCGAAGTCCGGGCCTTGGCCGATTTCGCCAGTGCGACGGAGGAGACGCAGGGCTTCGAGACGCTCATGGCCCGCGACCTGCCGGAAATGACCGGCGAAGCGATCATCCTGCGCCACCCCGACGATTTCGATGCGCCCACCTGCGATGCGGCACGGGCGCGGCTGGAAAGCGCGGGCTTCGACCCGGCGACACTGGTCGCGTGACTTCGGGCGCGCCCTTAGAATGCAGCGCGACGCGGCGTGATCCGCCGCGGCGCGGCATCTGAGGGGGTCCGATGCCGGAATTGCCCGAAGTCGAAGCGTACCGCCGCCGGATCGAACAGGGCGCGTGTCATCGTACCATCGCCGCCGTGGAACGCGGCGACGACACCAGCCATGTCGATCTGCCGGGGCCAAAGGACCGCGCCCGGCTCGACGGGCACCAGTTCACCAAGGCGCGGCGGCATGGAAAGCTCCTGTTCGCGGGCTCCGCCTCCGGGCCTTGGGTGGCGCTCCATATGGGTATGGCCGGATCGGTCCGTGTCTACGATGCGGACGACGGAACCCCGGATTACGCGCGCCTGATCGTGACTTTCGAGGGGGACAGACGCATGGCCTTCCGCGACCCGCGCAAGTTCGGCTGGGTCAAGGTGATCGACGATCCCGACGCGGAAATCGCATCCCACGAACTTGGCCCCGACGTCCTGGAGGTCGATGCGGAGACGTTCGCCGACCGTCTCGGATCGGGGCACGGCGCGGTGAAGTCGGCGCTGACCGATCAGGCGCGCCTTGCGGGCATGGGCAACCTCTGGGCCGACGAGACGCTCTATCAGGTTGGCATCCATCCTGCCGCGAAGGTGTGCGATTTGAGCGCGGATGACATTCGCGCCCTTTACCGGACGGCCCGCCGCATCCTGTCGGCCGTATGCGACGCCGACGCCGATTACGCCGCCCTGCCCGTTGCATGGCTCATCCATCATCGCGAGGCGGGCGCGGCCTGCACCCGCTGCGACGGCACAATCACGTCCCGGAAGATCGGCGGCCGCACGTCGTTCTTCTGCCCTGAACATCAACCGAAGCCGAGCTGATCCCTAGCCGAGGAGACATCCCATGGCCGACCTCACGACCAACTTCGTAGGCATCAAGTCCCCGAACCCGTTCTGGCTCGCCTCCGCGCCGCCGACGGACAAGGAATACAACGTCCGCCGCGCCTTCGACGCGGGCTGGGGAGGCGTCGTGTGGAAGACGCTGGGCGCCGAGGGCCCGCCCGTCGTCAACGTGAACGGCCCGCGCTACGGCGCGATCTACGGTGCGGACCGGCGGCTCCTCGGCCTCAACAACATCGAATTGATCACCGACCGCCCGCTGGAGGTGAACCTGCGCGAGATGAAGGTGGTGAAGCGCGACTATCCCGATCGCGCGTTGATCGCCTCGATCATGGTTCCCTGCGAGGAGGAGGCCTGGCGCGCCATCCTGCCCCGCGTGGAGGATACCGGCGCCGATGGGATCGAGCTGAACTTCGGCTGCCCGCACGGCATGTCGGAGCGCGGCATGGGCTCCGCCGTCGGTCAGGTGCCGGAATACATCGAAATGGTCGCCCGGTGGTGCAAGCAATATACCCGCATGCCCGTCATCGTGAAGCTGACCCCCAACATCACCGACATCCGTAAGCCCGCACAGGCCGCGCGCCGCGGCGGGGCGGATGCGGTGTCGCTCATCAACACGATCAACTCGATCACCAATGTCGATCTCGACCTCTTCGCGCCCGAGCCCACCATCGACGGCAAGGGCAGCCATGGCGGCTATTGCGGCCCGGCTGTCAAGCCGATCGCCCTGTCAATGGTGTCCGAGATCGCCCGCGATCCCGAGACGCGCGGCCTGCCGATCAGCGGTATCGGCGGCGTCACCACCTGGCGCGACGCGGCGGAGTTCATGGCCCTTGGCGCGGGATCGGTACAGGTCTGCACGGCGGCGATGACCTACGGCTTCGGGATCATCAAGGAGATGACCGCCGGCCTGTCGCGCTATCTGGACGAGAAGGGCATGACCATGGACGACCTCGTCGGCCGGGCCGTGCCGAACGTCACTGACTGGAAGCACCTCAACCTCAACTACGTCACCAAGGCGCGGATCGATCAGGATCTCTGCATCTCCTGCGGACGCTGCTTCGCCGCCTGCGAGGACACCTCGCATCAGGCCA
This sequence comes from Jannaschia seosinensis, assembly GCF_001408515.1. GTDB lineage: Bacteria > Pseudomonadota > Alphaproteobacteria > Rhodobacterales > Rhodobacteraceae > Jannaschia > Jannaschia seosinensis. The sequence goes on from NZ_CYPR01000161.1 coordinate 22,796, forward strand.
TCGGCATGTCGGAGGACCGGACCTTCACGGTGATCGACGAGGAATGCGTGGCCTGCAATCTCTGCGTCGATGTCTGCCCGGTCGAGGGCTGCATCGACATGGTGGAGCTTGAACCCGGCACGACCGACCCCCGCACGGGCAAGGTCGTGGAGGCGAAGCCCGCAGACTGGACGACACATCCGAACAACCCGGCGGCGGTCGCGGCGGAATGATCGGGCGGGGGCGCGCATCGACGCGTCCCCTTCATCTCAGGGACGATCCTGGGGCGCCGGGGGCGCGTCCGGCTTCAGCACCCGCCGGAAATGCCGCTCCAGTTCCGCCTCCGCCTCGGCCCACGGATCGCGGGCGCGGCCGAGAACGGCGCGGACCTGAACCTCGAAATCGGCATAATGCTGCGTCAGGGCCCAGATCGAGAAGATCAGGTGATGCGGATCCGATCTCGCCAGACATCCGGCATCCATCCAGCGCGCGATCACCGACGCCCGTGCATCGACCAATTCCCGCAGATCGACCGACAGCATCTCTCCCATCTCCGGCGCACCGCGCAGGATTTCGCCCGCGAAGAGCCGGCTCTCCCGGGGGAAGTCGCGCGCGAGGAGCAGCTTTCGGCGGATATAGGCCAGCATTTCCGTGAGCGGATCGCCCGAAGGATCGAGCGCGCGCAACGGGTCGAGCCACATGTCCAGCAGCCCGCCCAGAAGCGCCACGTAAATCGCCTCCTTCGTCGGAAAGTAATAAAGCAGGTTCGGCTTCGAGAGCCCCGCGGCGCGCGCGATGCCGTCGACCGTGGCGCCACGAAACCCTTCGGCGGCGAACACGTCCAGCCCGGCCTCGAGGATGCGCGCGCGCCGCTCCACCTGGATGCGGGTCGCGCTCTCGCCGTTCGTCATGCACGTTCCTCGGGCAATCCCCGTGCCGCGTGACGCGCATTCGGGCATCTTCCGTTCCGCGTCATTATGGCTCGAGCGACAGTTGACTGACTTCCGGCCCGTGATAGCGTCACTTTGACCAGACGGTCAAATCCAGAGAACCGGTCGAGGGGACAGACATGGCAGCCGCAGGACAGAATCTTCGCATCGACGGCGACCGCCTTTGGGACAGCCTTATGGAGATGGCGAAGATCGGCCCCGGCGTGGCGGGCGGCAACAATCGCCAGACCTTGACCGATGCCGATGCCGAAGGCCGCGCGCTGTTTCAATCCTGGTGCGAGGCGGCGGGCTGCACGATGGGCGTCGACAAGCTGGGCACCATGTTCGCCACGCGACCGGGAACCGAGGACCTGCCGGCGGTCTATGTCGGCTCTCACCTCGACACCCAGCCGACCGGCGGCAAGTATGACGGCGTCCTCGGCGTGCTGGGGGGGCTGGAACTGGTCCGGACGCTCAACGACCTCAACATCAAGACGAAGCACCCGATCGTCGTGACGAACTGGACGAACGAGGAGGGCACCCGTTTCGCCCCGGCGATGCTGGCCTCGGGCGTGTTCGCCGGCATGCACGATCAGGACTGGGCCGAGGACAAGACGGATGCCGAGGGAAAGCGCTTCGGCGACGAACTCGACCGCATCGGCTGGCGCGGAGAAGAGGAGGTCGGCGCACGCCGCGACGACATTCGCGCCTTCTTTGAGCTGCATATCGAACAGGGCCCGATCCTCGAGGCGGAGGAGAAACAGATCGGTGTCGTCACCCACGGCCAAGGGCTCTGGTGGCTTGAGGTCACGCTCACCGGAAAGGACGCCCATACGGGCTCCACCCCCATGCACATGCGGGTGAATGCCGGTCTCGGCATGGCGCGGATCACCGAACTCGCCCACCAGATCGCCATGGACCATCAGCCGAACGCCGTCGGCGCGGTGGGTCAGGCCAATGTCTATCCCAACTCCCGCAACGTGATCCCCGGCAAGGCCGTCTTCACCATCGATTTCCGGTCGCCCGACCAGGGCAAGCTCGACGCGATGAAGGCGCGACTGGAGGCGGAGGCGCCGAAAATCGCCGCGGATCTGGGCCTCGGCATCGAAATCGAATCGGCGGGACATTTCGATCCCGTGACCTTCGATGCGGATTGCGTCGCCGCCGTGCGCGATGCGGCGGAGCGGCTGGGCTACAGCCACATGGACATCGTCTCCGGCGCCGGCCACGATGCCTGCTGGATCAACCGCATCGCACCGACCGCGATGATCATGTGCCCCTGCGTCGACGGCCTGTCGCATAACGAGGCCGAGGAAATCACCAAGGACTGGGCGCGCGCGGCGACGGATGTGCTTCTCCATGCGGTGGTCGAAACGGCGGAGGTCGCGTCGTGATCGGCGCCCGTATCACCGCCGTCGCGGCCGCTCTCCTGCTCACCGCCTGCCTCCCCACCTCCGATGCGCCCGTTCCCGACCCGCAGGCCTATGCCCGGATCGATGCGCCCGTGCCGTTCGCCGTTCGCCGTCTGCTGCCGCAGGGCATTACCGAAGCGGACGTGCGCGTGGCCGATAATTGCTACGCCTATGCCTATGACGGCCAGATCTGGCCCGTGCTGATCCCGCGCGGCACGCAATACTGTCTCTGAAGGAGCCCGCCTAATGTCCAAGGTCATCAAGAACGGCACGATCGTCACCGCCGACCGCCAGTGGAAGGCCGACGTCCTGATCGAGGGCGAGACGATCGCCGAGATCGGCGAGAACCTGGAGGGCGACGAGGTGATCGACGCCACCGACGCCTACGTCATTCCTGGCGGCATCGACCCGCATACGCATCTGGAAATGCCGTTCATGGGCACGACCGCCGCCGAAACCTTCGAGAGCGGCACCTTCGCCGCCGCCGCGGGCGGGACCACGATGCTGGTCGATTTCTGCCTGCCGGGCGAGGACGGGCTGCTCGCGGCGATCGACGACTGGGATCGGAAGTCTCGCGACCAGATCTGCACCGACATCTCCTATCACATGGCGATCACCGGCTGGTCGGAGAAGATCTTCGACGAGATGGAGACCGTCGTGAAGGAGCGGGGGATCAACACCTTCAAGCACTTCATGGCCTACAAGGGCGCGCTGATGGTCGAGGATGACGAGATGTTCGCCTCCTTCCGCCGCTGCGCCGAACTGGGCGCCCTGCCCCTCGTCCATGCCGAAAACGGCGATGTCGTGGCCGCGCTTCAGGAGAAATACATCGCCGAGGGGATCACCGGCCCCGAGGGTCACGCCTATTCCCGCCCGCCCGAAGTCGAGGGCGAGGCCGCGAATCGCGCCATCATGATCGCCGACGCGGCCGGCACCCCGCTCTACATCGTCCACGTCTCCTGCGAGCAGGCGCACGAAGCCATCCGCCGCGCGCGCCAGAAGGGGATGCGCGTCTACGGCGAGCCGTTGATCCAGCATCTGACGCTCGACGAATCCGAGTATTTCGACAAGGATTGGCAATATGCCGCCCGCCGGGTGATGAGCCCGCCCTTCCGCTCCAAGACGCACCAGGACGGTCTCTGGGCCGGCCTCGCCTCCGGCTCGCTGCAGGTCGTCGCTACCGACCACGCCGCCTTCTCCGACGAGCAGAAGCGCATGGGCGTCGGCGACTTCACCCGCATACCGAACGGCACCGGCGGTCTGGAGGAGCGGATGGCTATGCTCTGGACCAAGGGCGTCGAGACCGGGCGGCTCACGCCCGAGGAATTCGTTGCGGTGACGTCCACGAACATCGCCAAGATCCTCAACATCTATCCCATGAAGGGCGGCATCAACGTGGGCGGCCATGCCGATGTCGTGGTCTGGGACCCGTCGATCCACCGCACCGTCTCGGTCACCAACCAGAAGAGCATAATCGATTACAACGTCTTCGAAGGCATGGAGCTGAAAGCCGCCCCCCGCTACACCCTGTCGCGCGGCGAGATCATCTGGGCCCACGGCCAGAACTCGCAGCCCCGGCCCGGGCGGGGCAAATTCGTCAAACGACCCGCCTTCGCAAGCGCCCATCAGGCCCTGTCGAAGTGGAAGGCGCTGAATACGCCAAGGAAGATTGAGCGGGATCCGATGAACATCCCGGCGGGGGTTTGATCGTGGAAAAGAGAGGTCGTGACCTCCCTTCGTGGCAAATGAAAGGAATGCATCGCGTCAATAAAATAAGTCCGCTTAGGTAGATTCTGGGGATTTTCTTAGCTTGTTTGTTGGTCTTTATGTATGCGTGCAGCGGTCGATCATTTTTCTGACGCATCCTTATATTTAATGAGCGACATCATGCTAATCGCACATCAGAACGCAGATCGGCTCGCGATCAATAAACCCAGCGAAGAGTTACTGTCGTGACTGGTTTGAATGATAATGATTTTTCCAAGCGAGACGATTTATCTATGAATTACACATGATTATCTCGCGGACCCAGAATGCGCCGAGGGCGCGGCAATGATGTTCGCTTTCACCGGGAGGATCTATCAACGATGGTTTTATGGAGCATCGCATCAGAAATGAAACGTGGGATGGTGTTCCTTATGCAAAACCTTACCTCCAAATGAGCTTTTTGAAGGCGTCCAAGTCTGCGAGGATGATATGACCACCATCTCCGCCCAATCCCTCGACCTCACCTTCCACACCGGCGACGGGCCGGTCCAGGCGCTGTCCGACATCACGCTCGACGTTGCCGAGGGCGAGTTCGTCTCCTTCATCGGCCCCTCGGGCTGCGGCAAGACGACGTTCCTGCGCTGTGTCGCGGCGCTCGAGACACCGACCGGCGGCACGCTCACCGTCAAGGGCATGACGCCGGACGAGGCCCGCAAAGCGCGCGCTTACGGCTACGTGTTCCAAGCCGCAGGCCTCTATCCGTGGCGCACGATCGGTAAGAACATCACGCTACCGCTCGAAATCATGGGCTATTCCAAATCCGAGCGGCAGGAGCGGATGCGGCGCGTCCTGAAACTGGTGGAGCTGGAAAAGTTCGCCAACAAATATCCTTGGCAGCTGTCGGGCGGGATGCAGCAGCGTGCCTCCATCGCCCGCGCCCTTTCCTTCGACGCCGAGATCCTCCTGATGGACGAGCCCTTCGGCGCATTGGACGAGATCGTGCGCGACCGCCTGAACGAGGAACTGCTCGCTTTGTGGAAGCGCACGAACAAGACGACGCTCTTCGTGACCCATTCGATCCCGGAGGCGGTCTACCTGTCGACGAAAATCGTCGTCATGTCTCCACGCCCCGGCCGCATTGCCGACGTGATCGACAGCCCCCTGCCCCGCGACCGGCCGCTCGACATTCGCGACACGCCTGAATTCCTCGCCGTCGCGCACCGCGTCCGCGAGGGGCTGCGCGAAGGGATGGAGGCCGCGTGACCCCCCGCACCGCCCAGACCGTCGCCGACGTAATCGCAATTGCCGTGGCGGTCTTCTTCATCGTCTCGCCCTCTTTCGAGGGGATGCCGGGGCGTCAGGTGATGAACGCCGTCGCGATCTTCGTGATCGGCCTGTCTCTCTGGCGCCTCTGGCGACGACACAGGAGCGGCACATGACCGACATGCCCCTCTCCGCCCCCGGCGCGGCAATCGGCAGGTCGGGCCGCGTCGCGCTGGCGATCCGGGGCCTGCGCCACCAGGGCGGACCGATCCTTGCCGTCGTCGCGGTCCTGCTCGCGCTGTGGTACCTCGCTTGCATCCCGATGAACGCGCAGCAATCGGTTCTGCTGGCCGAACGGGCGGGCGCGGTCGTCACCCCCGCCACCGCGGCGGAGCGGCGCGACATGGGCGGCCTCGCCCTCACGTTCGCCAATCCGGGCCCGGCCACATCCTCCGCCTTCGCGCAGGACCGACCCCGCCTGCCCGCGCCGCACCAAGTCGCGGTCGAGCTCTGGAACACGACGATCGGCCAGAGCATCACGTCGAAGCGCAGCCTCGTCTGGCACGCAGGCGTGACCCTCGCGCCGACCCTTCTGGGCTTTCTGATCGGGTCGGTGCTCGGGACGCTTCTGGCCATCGGCATCGTGCATAGCCGGGTCATGGACCTGTCGGTGATGCCGTGGGCCATCGCCTCGCAGACCATCCCGATCCTCGCCATCGCGCCGATGATCATCGTGGTGCTCAACTCCATCGGCATCCAAGGCCTGCTGCCCAAGGCGATCATTTCGGCCTATCTGTCGTTCTTTCCCGTCACGGTCGGCATGGTGAAGGGGCTGCGCGCGCCCGCGCCTTCCGATCTCGACCTGATGCGCACGTGGAACGCGTCAGGGCTGCGCACGCTGGTCTCGCTCCGCCTGCCCGCGTCACTGCCCTACCTGTTCGCATCGCTCAAGGTAGCCGTGGCCGCCTCGCTGGTCGGCGCCATCGTCGGAGAACTTCCGACCGGCGCCACCGCCGGCCTCGGCGCGCGCCTCCTCGCCGGCAGCTATTACGGCCAGACGGTGCAGATCTGGTCGGCCCTGTTCGGTGCGGCCATCGTCGCGGCGGGGCTGGTCGCCGTGATCGCACTCACGCAACGGGCGGTCCTTTCGCGGATGGGACTTACACGATGAGCGGCGTGCTGATCCTCGGAACCTGGGCCGCGCTCTGGGGCCTGAACGTGGCGCTTGCGGGGTGGTCCGCCGCGCGCTGGGCCTCGCCCATTCTTTTCGGCGTGACCTTGCTGATCCTGTGGGAACTGGTGGTGCGCCTCTTCGCCGTGCCCACCGTCATTCTCCCGGCGCCGAGCCAGATCTCGGCCGCCATCGCCGCCAACGGTCCGACGCTCTGGGGCGACTTCGTGCAGACCGTCCTGAAGGGAGCGTTGACCGGCTGGCTCATCGGCTGTGCCGCCGGAATCGGCGCGGCGCTTCTGGTGGCGCGGTCGGATTTCCTGCGCCGCGGGCTCTTGCCAGTGGGCAACTTCGTCGCCGCCCTGCCGATCGTGGGCACCGCGCCGATCCTCGTGATGTGGTTCGGCTTCGGCTGGGAGTCGAAGGCGGCGGTCGTCGTGCTCATGGTGTTCTTTCCTGTCCTCGTGAACGCGGTCGCGGGCCTTGCCGACACGGATGCGATGCAGCGCGACCTGATGCGGACCTATGGCGCCACAACGGGGCAGGAACTGCGCTATCTGCGGGCGCGCGCGGCCCTGCCCTTCGTGTTCAACGGTCTCAAGATCGCGACGACGCTTGCCCTGATCGGCGCCATTGTCGCCGAATTCTTCGGCAGCCCGACCATCGGAATGGGTTTCCGCATCTCGACCGAGGTCGGGCGCCTGAACCTGCCGGTCGTATGGGCCTCCATCGTCGTGGCCGCTGTGGCGGGTTCTTTCTCCTACGGGCTCATCGCCCTGTTGGAGAAACGCCTGACCTTCTGGCATCCTTCACAGAGAGGTCGGGGGTGAACACCCGTGCCCGCAACAGGAGAGAGACATGAAAACACTGATCGGAGCCTTGGGCCTTGCCGCCCTCGCCACACCGGCCCTCGCGCAGGACGACGCGGTGACGTTGCAGCTGCAATGGGTCACGCAGGCCCAATTCGCCGGCTACTACGTCGCGCAGGAAAAGGGATATTACGAGGAAGAAGGCCTCGACGTCACAATCCTGCCCGGCGGCCCGGACATCGCCCCCCCGCAGGTGCTGGCCGGTGGCGGCGCCGACGCGATGCTGAACTGGATGCCCTCCGCCCTTTCGGCGCGCGAAAAGGGCCTCCCCGTGGTCAACATTGCCCAGCCGTTCAACTCCTCCGGCCTGATGCTGACCTGCTGGAAGGATACCGGCATCGAGGGGCCGCAGGATTTCCGCGGCAAGACCATCGGCGTCTGGTTCTTCGGCAACGAATACCCGTTCCTGTCCTGGATGAGCCAGGAGGGCATCCCCACCGATGGCGGCGAAGAGGGCGTGACCGTCCTCAAACAGGGTTTCAACGTCGACCCCCTCCTGCAGCGGCAGGCGGATTGCATCTCGACGATGACCTACAACGAGTACGGCCAGGTCCTCGATGCCGGCGTGTCCGAGGATGAGCTGACGACCTTCCGCTACGAGGATCAGGGCGTCGCCACGCTGGAGGACGGGATCTGGGTTCTGGAAGAAAACCTCGAGGATCCCGACTTCCGCGACAAGATGGTCCGCTTCGTCCGCGCCTCGATGAAGGGCTGGAAATACGCCGAGGAGAACCCGCAGGAGGCCGCCGAGATCGTTCTGGAGAACGACGAGACCGGCGCCCAGACCGAGGCGCACCAAGTTCGCATGATGACCGAGATCGCCAAGCTGACTGCGGGGTCCGACGGCGCTCTGGACGAGGCCGATTACCAGCGTACGGTCGATACGCTCCTCGCCGGCGGGTCCGACCCGGTGATTTCCGCGGCGCCGGAAGGGGCGTGGACGTCGGTGATCACGGATGAAGCGCTGCAGTAACGCCCATTCCGCGAGACCGAGGAGGCGGCCCACCGGGCGCCTCCTCACGCATGTGTGATCGGCAATGTTCCGCGCATTCAACATTGCACATCAAGCACCGCTTGCGGCGGTCGCAGCGGGGCCCTATCTGCTCCGTGCGACGTTATCTCTATCGGCTACACTGCTCCTTCCAGGCCCAGTCTTTCGATCAGCACTGACGAGCCGACCTGCCGCATCCGCGGGCAGGACTAAAAGGAGTAAGACAATGGCCACAGGCACCGTCAAATGGTTCAACGCCACCAAAGGTTTCGGCTTCATCGCCCCCGATAGCGGCGGCAAGGACGTGTTCGTCCACATTTCCGCTGTTGAGCGTGCGGGTCTTTCCGACCTCGCCGACAACCAGAAAGTCACCTTCGACACCGAATCGGGCCGCGACGGCCGCGAGAGCGCGACGAACCTGCAGCTGGCCTAAGCCGCAGGTTGCCCGGCGCCACGGCGCAGGGCAGGGATTTTGGAAGGGCGGTCCGCATGGGCCGCCCTTTTTCGTTTTGGGTGGAGCGCGGCTCAGCCGAAGGCCGCCAGCCGCGCGATCAGGCTCGACGTGTCCCAGCGACCGCCGCCCATGATCTGCACGTCCTTGTAGAACTGGTCGATCAGGGCCGTCCCCGGAAGCGGCACGCCCATATTCTCCGCCTCCGCCAGGCAGATCGCCAGATCCTTGCGCATCCAGTTGACCGCGAAGCCGTGGTCGAACTCACCCGCCAGCATCGTCTTGTGACGGTTGACCATCTGCCAGGACCCGGCCGCGCCGCCTTGGATCACGTCAACCACGGCCGCCCCGTCGAGCCCGGCCTTCTGCGCGAAGGCCAATCCTTCGGACAGGCCCTGCAAAAGCCCGGCGATGCAGATCTGGTTGACCATCTTCGTCAGTTGCCCGGCCCCGACATCGCCCATCCGGCGCGACAGCTTGGCATAGGCCGCCATGACCGGCTCGGCGCGCGCGTAATCCGCCTCCGCGCCACCGCACATGATGACGAGTTGGCCATTCTCCGCCCCCGCCTGTCCGCCCGAAACGGGCGCATCGACATAGCCGATACCCCGCGCGGCGGCGGCCTCGGCGAGTTCCCGCGTCACCTCGGCGCTCACCGTCGTGTGATCGACGAACAGCGTCCCGTCGCCCATGCCGGCAAAGGCACCGTCCTCGCCCAGACAGACCGCGCGCAGATCCGCATCGTTGCCGACACAGGCCAGCACGATTTCCGCCCCTTCGGACGCCGCACGGGGCGTGTCGCCCGACGTGCCGCCATGGGCCGCGACCCAATCCGAGGCCTTCGATGCGGTGCGGTTGTAAACCGTCACCGCGTGCCCATCATCCGCCAGATGCCCGGCCATCGGCCCGCCCATCACACCCAGTCCGAGAAACGCGACGCGCGCCATGGCAACCCCCTTTGCAACTTCTGTTCCGCACGACTAGAGCGTCGGGACGCAGAGGGGTCAACCGGGGGCAAGATGGAGCGGCTGTTCCGCTGGACATTCCGCGTGGTGGCGGGCGTGCTTTTGCTGCTCGGCATCGCGCTGGCGACGGTGCTGTGGCTCGCCTCCCGCTCGCTCCCAGAATATGACGCGACCGAAACCGTCGCGGGCCTCGATGCGCCCGTCGAGATCGTCCGCAACACCCACAACGTCCCCCACATCTTCGGCGAGAGCGATGCGGACGTGTTCTTCGGACTGGGCTATGCCCATGCGCAGGACCGGCTGTGGCAGATGACGCTGCTGCGGCGCACCGCGCAGGGTCGCCTGTCGGAGTTGTTCGGCCGCCGCACGCTTCGCACCGACGAGTTGATGCGCCGGCTGCGCATCTACCGCAACGCCACCGCCTCGCTCGACGCACAGGACGCGGCGACGATGGAGATGCTGCGCGCCTACTCCGCCGGAGTGAATGCACGGATCGAGGTCATCAACCGCGAGGCGTCGGGCCGGGGCGCGCCCGAATTCTTCCTGTTCTCGCGTGAGATCGCGCCCTGGCAACCCGCCGACAGCCTCGCCCTGATGAAGCTGATCGCGCTGCAATTCTCCGGACATCTGCGGGAGGAGGTGCGTCGCGCCCGCGCCGCGCTGGTGCTGGAGCCGGAGCGCCTGCGCGACCTGCACCCTGACATGCCCGGCGACGGCACCGTGATCCTGTCGAAGCTGCTGGGCGACGCGCCTTCCCTGCGCCACGCCCGGGCCGAGGACACCTTTCTCTGGCCCTCCGCGCCGTCGGGCCTGTCGGGTGCGTCCAATGCCTTCGCGGTCGCGCCCGACCGGGCGGCGGCCGGGGGGGCGCTTCTGGCCAACGACCCGCATGTGGAGTTGAGCGCCCCGGCCCTGTGGTATCTCGCGCGCCTGGAGCTTGAGACCGGTGGCGTGATCGGCGCGACGATCCCGGGCGTTCCGGTCATCGTGGTCGGACGATCCGCGCGGCTCGGCTGGGGCCTGACGTCCAGCTATCTCGACGACATGGACATCATGATTGAGGAGCTGAACCCTGACGATCCTACCAAATATCGCACGCCCGACGGGTGGGCCGAGTTCGAGAACGAGCGCAGCATCATCCGCATAAAGGACGAGGCGCCCGTCACGCTCACGCTGCGGCGCACCGGAAACGGCCCTGTCCTGACGGGAGGGCAGTTCAACCTCGGTCAGGTCACGCCGCGCGGCCACGTCGCTGCATTGGCCTGGACGGGATCCTCGCCCGAAGACACGTCGATGCGCACAGGGATGGAATTGATGCGCGCGCAGACGCTCGACGAGGGGCTTGCGGCGGCCGAACATTTCATCGCGCCGTCGCAGAACCTGACTCTGACCGACGGCGAAGAGATCGCGATGCAGCTCATGGGCCGGCAGCCCGACCGCGACCCGATGCATCAATCCGAAGGCCGCATCCCCGCGCCGGGCTGGATCGCGGAAAACCGCTGGAAGGGCTTGAAGCCGTTCGCGGACAACCCGCTCTGGCGCGCGCCCGACAGCGGCCTCTTGGGCAACACCAACAACAAGATCACCGACGCCCCCTTCCCCGACCACATCACGCACTACTGGGGCGACAGCCAGCGCGTGCAGCGGATGGAGCGGCTGATGAACGAGCGTAAGGTCCATACCCGCGCCAGCCTGATCGAGGCACAGCTCGACACCGTGTCGAATACCGCGCGCACGCTTCTGCCGCTTGTGGGGCGCGATCTGTGGTTCACCGGCGAATCGGCCTCCCCCGGCACAGCGGAGCGTCGGCGACAGGATGCGCTGGAGCTTCTGGCGGCGTGGAACGGCGAGATGTCCGAGCACCTGCCCGAGCCGTTGATCTATGCCGCTTGGATGCGCGCATTGAATCAGCGGCTGATCCAGGACGACCTGGGCCCCTTGGCCGAGGAGGAATATCCCCGGATGGAGCCGCTCTTCATCGAGCGGGTCTACCGCAACATCGACGGTGCGGGCGCATGGTGCGACATCATCCACTCCTCCGCCGTCGAAAGCTGCTCCGACATCGCGCGGCTCGCGCTCGACGATGCGCTGCAATATCTCGAGGACACGTTCGGCGCAGGCGTGACGACGTGGCGTTGGGGCGATGCGCACGAGGCGATGCAGGACCATTCCGTCCTCGGCAACCAGCCCGGCCTGTCCTTCCTCGTCAACATCCGCCAGAGCACGTCGGGCGGGGATCACACGCTCAACCGCGGCCGGACGGATGGGCTGGGCCCGAACCCCTTCGCGAACCTCCATGCGGCCAGCTATCGCGGCGTCTACGATTTTTCCGATCCGGAGAGCAGCGTCTTCATCATCTCGACCGGACAATCCGGCCATCCGCTGTCACGCCATTACGACGATCTGGGCGAATTGTGGCGGCGGGGAGAGTACATTCCCATGACGCTCGATCCGGCTCTGGCACGAGCCGGAGCGGTCGGCGTGACGGTCCTGCTTCCGGAAGACTGAGCCTGCCTTTGAAAAATAACCTTCTGGATCAGGTGTTTCTAAGAATTACCCATGGGTAATTCCAACGCCTTCCCCAGTCGCGGCAGGCGCGCCCGCTTCATCAACGCACGCAGCGGCAGCGTCTCCCCGGACAGCCGCTCCGCCGTGGCGTGGACGTCATGCACCACGCCCGCCACCGCGTCGGGCGCCTCGAGCCACAGGTCCATCAGGAAGGCATCCGGATTCTCAAGCGCCATCCCCTCCGCCGTCACGTCGCGGCGCGGAAAATCCCGCAGGTTCAGCGTCACCAGGATGTCCGCGCCGGCATCCGAAGCGGCGGCCAGAACGTGTATGTCATTCCGGTCCGGCAGCCAGAGCCGAGCTTCCGTCGCGGCGCCGGGCCGCACCTCCGACTGCGGGAAGCGGGCGCGAAGGGCGGCAATCTCTCCGCGGGCAATCACCTCGCCATCGGGCAGCTTGCGCGTGGCGCGGGCCCATTCCTCCAGCACCCGCGGCGACCAGAGCGGCCTGTAAAGCCCCGCCGCCGCCACACCGGTCAGGATTTCGCGCAGGACCGTCGGGTAGAGCACACAAGCATCGAGAAACGCCTTCACGCCAGAAGCCGGAAGGTCAGCGCCTTGAGATAGCCGCTTTCGCCCAGATGCGGATGCACCGGATGGTCCGGGCCGGCAAACCCCGTATGGATCAGTTGCGGCACCCTTCCCGCGCGCCCGATGCCGCGCAGACAGGCCATGCGGAACTTTGCCAGATCGGCGGCATGCGAGCAGGAGCACAACGTCAGATAACCACCCGGCGCGACCAGCGGCGCGGCGGTACGGGCGACCTTCTCGTACGCCCGCAGGCCTGCGGTCAGCGCGGGCTTGGCAGGTGCGAAAGCGGGCGGATCGGCGACCACCACGTCAAAAGTCGCGCCCTCGTCCGCGAGCGCGGCCATCACGTCGAATGCGTCGCCGCGGCGTGTGGCGAACCGCTCCGCAACACCCGACGCCGCCGCGCCGCGCTCCGCCAGATCCAGAGCGGGGGCAGAGCCATCGACGGCCAAGGCCGAAGCCGCGCCACCGGCCAACGCGGCCAATCCGAACCCGCCGACATGCGCGAAGACATCGAGCACATGCGCCCCGCGCGCAAGGCCCGCAACGAAGGCATGATTCGGCCGCTGGTCGTAGAAGAGCCCGGTCTTCTGCCCGCCCGTCAGGTCGGCAAGATAGGTTGCGCCGTTCATCGGCACCGGAACCGGCGCCGCCACGCCGCCGCGCAGCCAGCGCGTCTCCGCGTCGAGTCCCTCACCCGCGCGCGCACGGCCGGTGGCGTTGAGCAGCAGATGCGCGATCCCGAGCGCCGCGAAGCCGTCGGCAAAGTCCTCGATCCGTTCTTCGGCCCAAGCGGCGTTGGGCTGAATGACCGCAGCGTCGCCGAAGCGGTCGACGATCACGCCGGGCAAGCCGTCCGCCTCCGCATGAACCAACCGGTAGAACGGCGCGTCGTAAAGCCGGTCGCGGAGCTCGGCCGCGCGGGAAAGGCGCGTGGCGATCCATTCCGCACCAATCTGCGCCTCCGGGTCGCGGTCGAGCATCCGGCCGACGATGCGCGCCTCCATATTGACGGCGACGGCGCCTAATGGCGCGCGCTCCGCATCCTCCAGCGTGGCAATCGTACCGGGCGCGATTGCGCGGGTGCGGCGGTCGGCCACGACGTCGTCGGCGTGGATCCAGGGGTAACCGTGGCGGATGCTGCGGGCGTCGGCCTTTGGCTTCAGGCGAAGGATGGGTCGTTCGATGATCATGACCCGCTCTAATCCGCGCGCCAGACATGCGAAAGGCCCCGCGAGGGGGCCTTTTCGGTCGCCGCTCAGCGCGTCAGGCGCGGGCGGGCAGGACTGGAAGATGCAGGCGGGCAGCGAGATCGGCGAAGGCCTTGCGCAGATAAGCGGCACGGAGCGCGCGGGCCTCGGCCTCGATGGCGGAAAGGTCGAGATAGGAATCGGTCAGGCGGGCATTGGTCATGGATGCGTCTTTCATTCGGCTTCTACGCTTCCGGAGCTATGCCGCGCCGCAGCGAATAACCAATGCCGATCCCGGAAGCCCGCCATGCGCGCCGCGCAAGCCCTCAGGACGGCTCGGAAATCCCGTCGGCGACCGCGCGCGCATCCTGCAGCATGCAGCCATGCTCGGACGCGACGACGAACATGGGGAAGCAGTGATGCCGCCATTCCCGCGCCCTCACGAGGTCCGGCACCCGCGTCGCATCGGTCTTGCCCGCTTCCGCGCAAGCACGCCCGACGCGCCCCATCGCGGCGGCGACGTCCGGAATGTGCATGTCGTCACGGCCGTATGCGACGGTAATATCCGTGGGTCCGGTAAACGGCCATCGATGCCGGGCATCGCGGCAATGGCTTCGCAAGCCTCCACACCCCCCGGCTCCTCGATCTGGGCGATGACGATTGTTTCGGCCTGCGAACGGGCGAGCAGGTCGGGCATGCGTGATGCAGTATAGCGGGTCGAGCCGGCATAACCGCGTCCGCCAATGCCAAACTGAGCGGCCCGCGCAGTTGCTTGGGCCTTCTCGACAATGTCGCCATGCGGAACGCCGATCCCGGTGGCACCCGCATCCAGCACATCCAGAATGCGCGCGGCCGATCCGGACGAGAACCGGAAAGTTGCGAGCGTATGCCACGGCCAAGGCGGCATCCGCTTCGGAGCAGTCGAACGGCGCGCGTTCCGCGTCGATGCAGACGAAATCGAGGCCGGCGAGGATCAGGATCTCCATCGTAACGTGGTTCGGGGTCTTCACGATTGCCCCGGCGAGGCGGCCACCGGCGCGCTTCCGTGCATGCAGGCTGGTGGTCTCGGCATTGGCCATGCACGCCCCCTCAGGCGGGTTGGCGGCGACAAGAGGGGATTAGGTCGCGCAGCGCAAGCGTCAGGGGAGATCCGGAAGATCGGGAAGATCGGGAAGATCGGGAAGATCCGGCAATTTGGGCAGGTCCGGCAACTCGGGCAGGTCAGGTACGGCCTCGTCCGCCGCAAGGGCCCGCGGGGAGTTGTGGTCGGAGGCCGGGGCGGCGGATTGCGGTCCCGAATTGGCAAGCGCGGCGGCACCGAATTCGTCGTCTTCGGTCACCTTCGCTGGATCGTCACGCTCTCCCGGGAGGCGGGAAATCTTGACGGCACGGCGGCCATTCAACTGCCCCAGACGGGCGCCGAGAGAGGCGCCGCGCGGCAGCCGTTTGCGCCCCGCCATCGTCACGCCCGACGACCCGCCGACAAGCTCGACCTGCGACAGCGCCCCAGGCTCCAGCGGCAGCAGATCGCCCGGCTTCATCTTCATCAGCTGCGACAACGGCAGGCGCAGCGGCGGC
>NZ_CYPR01000162.1 GCF_001408515.1 Jannaschia seosinensis
GGGTGAGGTGATCGACGATCACCGCCTGCGCACGCCGCTTGGCCTGCGTGCCCTCGCCCGGATCGTTGACGATGAAGGGATAGACATTCGGCATCGGGCCGAGCGCGATTTCCGGCCAATCCTCGTCTCCGAGCGCCAGCGCCCGGCCCGGCAGCCATTCGAGGTTCCCGTGCTTGCCCATATGGACCGCCGCATCCGCCTCGCGCCGCAGAAAGGCGTAGAAGGCGAGGTAATTGTGCGGCGGGACGAGGTCGGGGGAATGATAGCTGTCTGTGGGATCGACGTTGTAGCCCCGCGCCGGCTGTAACCCCACGAGAACCTGCCCGAAGCGATGGATCGAGAGCGCGAACCCGCCAACCCCGAAGAACGGGTCGTCCTCGGGCGCGCCCCATCTCTCGGCGATCTGCGCGCGGGCCTTGAGGGGCAGGGCATCGTGGAAGGCGCGGTAATCCTCGAGGCTCAGCGTCTCGCCGCCCGTGCGTGTCGCCCGGTCGGTCAGCCAGTTCGTCGGCCCGGCCATCAGGCGCGTCATCAGCGCGGCGCTGTCGACCGGGGGCGCCACGTCGTAGCCGGCATCGCGCAGCAGGGTCATCGCATGAACCGTCGCGGCCGGCGTATCGAGGCCCACACCGTTGGCAAGTCGGCCATCACGGTTGGGATAATTCGCCAGCACCAGCGCGACGCGCCGCCGCGCGGGCGGGGTCCGGCGCAGGTTCGTCCAGTTGGCGATCAGTTCGGCGGTGAAGGCGATCCGGTCGCCCTGCGCCTTCCAGGTGGCGATCGGACATTGCGTGGCGTCGTCGAAGAACACCTCGCCCTTGAAGCCGATGGCGCGCGTCAGGACGCGGCCGTCGAGTTCCGGCAGCGCGACGTTCATCGCGATGTCGCGGGCCGACAGCCCCGTCAGCCCGTCTTCCCAAGCCCGTTCGGTCCCGCTCGACAGGACGGCCTGGAAGACCGGGGCGTCGTTCGCGCCGTGCAGCGGGTTCGCATCGGCATCTCCCACGGCGAAGGAGGTCAGGTTCACGACCGCATCCGGCGGCGCTTCGGCGAACAGCGCCTCAAGGGTCGCGCGGCTGACGGGATCCTTGAGGGAGGCCACGAAGACCGGCATCGGGTTCTGGCCCGCGCGCAGGAGCGCCTTGACGAGCCGGTTCACGGGATTGAGGCCCGCCCCCTGAAGTAGCGCGCGGTAGAAGATCACCGGCACGACCGGCGCCCCGTCGGTCCAGTTCGCGCGCAGGGTCGCGAGATCCGCATCGGCCATGCCGGGCCAGTAGAGCCCCGCCCGCAGGAGCGGACGGGCGGGGGCGGGGCGCGCCTCGTCGCGGATCATGGCGCGCGCATGGGCGAGGAAGGTCGCGGCGTTGGCCGGGCCGCCCTCCACGAGGCAGGACCACAGCGCGTCGTAATCCTCGGACGTGACGGTCGAAAGCTCGCGCAATTCGGCGTCGGGATTGTCGTCGCCGGGCAGCGCCGCGAACGGCACGCCCGCCTCGTGCAGTCGGGCGGCATATTGCTCCAGCCCGTAGGTCCAGTAGCCCCGCCCGCCGAGAATGCGCGCGACCACGAGGCCCGACCGCGCGGCGCAGGCATCGAGATGCATGTCCACCGACATCGGATGGCGCAGATGCATGAGGCTCGTCAGCCGGGTCTCGGGCGGATCCTCCATCGCGGCACGGGCCGCCGACAGGGCGGCGAGTTCGGTATCGGCCGCGGTGATGACGACGAGTTCGGCCGGGCTCTGCCCCGGATCGACGGGTTCGCCGTCATCGACGGCGCCGGGCTGTGCGGCGAGCAGGTGCATGGAGGTCTCCCTTCGTCGGCCCCGTGTGCGCGGCGGGGCAGGGGGGTGCAAGGGGGCGCGGCGCGACCTATCTGTCGCGGCATGGCCAAGATACCAAGCCCCTGCATCGACGTCTGCAAATTCCGCCGCACCGGCCCGGAAGGAGCACATCACTGCATCGCGTGCTCGATGACCAAGCCGCAGAAGCGGGCGTTCAAGCTGGTCAAGGCGCCCGGCCCGCGTGCCGCGCTGGTGCGGCTGATCGCGCTGCAGCAGGAGGTGATGGGGCGCTACGACCATTGGCGGCCGGCCTATCTGAAACGCTGCCGGAAGAAGGACGTGACGCCGCCGCTCTGAGCGGGCATGACGTGCCTTTTGACGGAGGTGCTCATGGCCGGATCTGAGAATGTCGCGATGACGCGGGAGGTTGCCGAAGCGCTGGCGGAGGGCGGCCCCGTCGTCGCGCTGGAGAGCACGATCATCAGCCACGGGATGCCATGGCCGCAAAACGCCGAGGTTGCGATGGCGGTCGAGGCGGCGGTGCGCGAGGCGGGTGCCGTGCCGGCCACGGTCGCGGTGATCGACGGCGTTCCGCGCGCGGGCCTGAACGCGGATCAGGTCGCGCGTCTGGGGCAGGGCGGGGACGTGGTGAAGGCCGCGTCGCGCGATCTCGGGGTGGCGATCGTGCGCGGCCTGACCGCGGGAACCACGGTGTCGGCCACAATGCGGATTGCCGCGTCGGCCGGAATCGGCGTCTTCGCCACCGGCGGTATCGGCGGCGTGCATCGCGGCGATGCCTTGGACGTGAGCGCTGACCTGACGGAGCTGTCGGTGACGGATGTTCTGGTCGTCTGCGCGGGGGTGAAGTCGATCCTCGACATCCCGCGCACGATCGAGGTGCTGGAGACGCTCCGAATCCCGGTCGCCGTTTTCGGACAGGACGCCTTTCCGGCCTTCTACACCCGCGATTCGGGCGTCGTGGCCGGCGAGCGGTGCGACGATCCCGCCGAGATCGCCGCGATCCGGGCCGCCAACCGGACGATGGGGCTCGGGACGGGAATGCTGGTGGCCAATCCCATCCCCGAAGCGCATGCGCTCGAGGCAGGCGAAATCGGCGCGACGATCGAGGCCGCGCTGGCTGCCGCCGAGGCGCAGGGCGTGCGTGGCAAGGACGTGACGCCGTTCCTGCTGGGCCGGCTCAACGCGGTGACCGAGGGACGTGCGCTGAGGGCGAATATCGAACTCGTTCTCGACAACGCCCGACTTGCGGCCCGGATCGCGGTGGCGGAGGCGGCGCAGGCTGCCGAGTAACTTGGACGGCGACGCATTCGCGTCCGCTCCGGCTGTTGAAGAAGCAGCGGTGATTGCCCGCTTTACGCAGCCGCCTTGGGAAGTGGGCAGGCCGCGCATGAAAGTGGCTCGCGAGATGACGCATCGGAGGGCACAGGATGCGCTCCGATGCCCAAGGCTGCTCTTCGAAACTGCGGTCGCTGGAAGGTCCTGGGGCGAAAGCTCGATCGGATCAGACGGTGTCAGGAAATCGGCCTTCACCGGTACACTTGGTGTTTTCAAGTCAAGCTTCCGCGGTTGCAGGTAAACGCGCATTTTCCCGTTGTGCGGATACTGCGGCCAAGTGGGTTCCCGTTGATCCTCCTGACATATTATGAGCGGGATCCGATGGACGCGCATGATCGATCCACGGGGGCCAAGTAGAAAGCAGACAACGTGAAAAGCTGCTTCAGCGTTTTTTCGAACATTGCCTGCAGCGTTGCGGTTTCCGTCCCGAAGCGGCTGAGAAACAGCCAGCTCCTAGCCACCGCTTCGCAACGGGCTCAGGTGGAGCGCTCGAAAAACAGGGAAGATCCGTCGTCGGGATAGGGCCCGAACCGGCCGCGGCGCCGGAATCCGTGGCGGGCATAGAGCCTGTGGGCCACGTCAAGTCCGGGAGCGGTTTCGAGGCGCAGGCAGGGGCGCCCCTCCATACGGGCCAGCGCGATCAAGTGCCGCAGGACGGCATCGGCCACACCACGGCCCCGCGCGTCGGACGCCGTGAACATGGCTTTCACCTCGGCATGATCGTCGTAGAGGACGATGGCGCCGATGCCACACACGCACATCTCGTCGTGCGCGGCCACGAACCGGATTTTCGGCGCGATCAATGTCTCCGGATCCGGAAACTCACATGCTTCCCGCGGGAACATGGCCGTCATGAACATATGCCGCTGCGCCACGAGCGCGGCGCAGCCCGGTTCGCGCGGGTCGGCGGCCGCGACCTTCAGGACAAGGCGGCCGCGATCGCCTCGCGGTCCAGCCCGGCCTGGCCAATCACCACGAGTTGTGCCCCGCGAGGATCGGTGCCGAGGGGGCGGTCGAAGTAATGGTCCACGCGCGGGCCTACAGCCTGCACGGTCAGACGCATCGGGCGGCCCGCGACGGAGGCAAATCCCTTGAGCCGAAGGATGCCGTGTTCGCGGATCACATCCGAGACGCGGGTGGCAAAGGCGGCCGGATCGGACACTTCCGGTATGGTCACGGTGAAACTCTCGAAGGCGTCGTGGCCATGTTCGTGCTCATGGTCGTGGTGGTCGTCCTCCGCATCGTCGTGGTGATGATGGTGGTGGATCTCGTGCCGCGCGGCCAGATCGCCCTCGGCCTCCTGTCCGCGCCCGAGCAGGACCTCCACCGGCAGCGCGCCCATCGTGGCGGGCACGACCTGCACGCCGGGCCGGGCCTCGGCGCGAAGGCGCGCGATCAGCGGTTCGGGATCGTCCATCAGGTCGGTCTTGTTGACGACGATCATGTCCGCGCAGGCGACCTGATCGGCATAAAGCTCCGACAGCGGCGTCTCGTGGTCGAGCCCGTCATCGGCGGCGCGCTGGCGATCCACGGCGGCCACATCGGCGGCGAAGGTGCCGGCGGCCACGGCGGGGCCGTCCAGCACCGTGACCACACCGTCCACCGTCAGTCGCGTCTTCAGGTCAGGCCAGGCGAAGGCGCGGACGAGGGGCTGGGGCAGGGCAAGGCCGGATGTTTCGATCACGATGTGATCCGGCGGCACGTCGCGCGCGAGCAGGGCCTGCATCGTCGGCACGAAATCGTCGGCCACGGTGCAGCAGATGCAGCCGTTCGACAGCTCCACCACGTCATCGTCGGTGCAGTTCTCGATGCCGCAGCCCTTGAGGATGCCACCATCGACGCCGAGGTCGCCGAACTCGTTGATGACCAGCGCGATACGCCGGCCGCCGGCATGGGTGAGGAGGTGGCGGATCAGCGTCGTCTTTCCCGCGCCGAGGAAGCCGGTGACGATCGTGGCGGGTATCTTGGGCATGCGGCGTTCTCCATGAAAAGGGCCGCCGCCCTCGCGGAGCGGCGGCCCGGATGCGTCGAGGATCAGCCCGCGAGGGCGGCGACGATCGGCCCTTCGGCGAATTCCAGCGCAAGAAAGGCGCCGATGCCGAACACGGCCGCGCCGGCCAGACGGGGGGCGGTCGCGCCCGCCCGTGTGGCGCGAAGCCCGAAGCGGGTCACGGCCATGACGGTCAGCGCGATGAGGTATTGCGTGGCCGCGAGACCGATCAGATAACCGGCGAAGACCGCGCCGCCGACGCCGCCTTCCTGCCCCGCAATGGAACCGCCGAAGGCCGCGCCGTGGAACAGGCCGAACCCGGCGAAGAGGACGAGCGCGGGGGTCATGGCCATCGCCCGGCCGGAGGCGACGATGCCGCCAACCAGAAGGAGCGAGGCGACGATCACCATCTCCTTGGCGGGAAGTCCGACACCCGAAGCCACCATCACGCACCCGGCAAGCATCGCGGCGATATAGGCCATCGGCGTGACGGTGCGGGCGGGCGTGAACGCCGCGGCCAGGCCCATCACGATCACGAAGGCGAGGTGATCGAAGCCGAGGACCGGATGGCCGACACCGGACAGGATGCCGTGTCCGAACGTCTCCATCGGGAGGCCGCCGAGCGGATGATGCGCCATCGCGGGGCTCGCCAGGAGGGCGAGGGCGGGCGTGAGTGCGAGAAGTCTTTTCATGTCGGTCCCCTTCGGGTGTCTGCTGAAGGGGGGGTCCTGGGCGGGCCTGCACGACCCGATCACGGAACACCCCGTCCGTTACGTCTGGCCGCCCAGAAGGACGGTGCAGGGCTGGTCTCCTGGCTCGCGGGTCGATGCTCGGCGCCGCCTTCCCGAACCCCGTCGCGGGGCCAGTGGCATCTCGGCGCGTCGCTCTCCGCTCACAGTCGCGGGGGCGGCTGCGGTCTCGGGCCCCGGATTGGGTCGCCTTCACCGCATTCCCATTTCATCCCCTCGGATCTCATACGTCGGGGAACCTTGCGGGGGCGACGATGCGCGCGCGGGCGGGGCGGGTCAAGCGCGTTCGCGTCGATTCGACGCGCAGCCGCGACACCGTTTTGCACAGTCCGAGACAATTCCATGCCCGCTCGCATGAAAAAAACGTGCCGGGAGGGGCAAATGCAGCCCGCGCGCCTTGACCCCCGGGGCTTGGGCGGAAAGATCGGCCGGATGCGCTTCTCTCGCCTGCGGTTGAACGGCTTCAAGAGCTTCGTCGATCCGACCGATCTCGTGATCGCGGACGGGCTGACGGGCGTGGTCGGGCCAAACGGATGCGGCAAGTCGAACCTGCTCGAGGCGCTTCGCTGGGTGATGGGCGAGAACCGCCCCACCGCCATGCGCGGCGGCGGGATGGAGGACGTCATCTTCGCCGGCACGTCGTCCCGGCCCGCGCGCAACTTCGCGGAGGTGATGCTGGCGCTCGACAATGCCGACCGGACGGCGCCCGCCGCGTTCAACGATGCCGATGCGCTCGACGTCGTGCGGCGGATCACGCGGGATGCGGGATCGGCCTACCGGCTCAACGGGCGCGAGGTGCGGGCGCGCGACGTGCAGATGCTATTCGCCGATGCCTCGACCGGGGCGCATTCGCCGGCCTTGGTCCGGCAGGGGCAGATCAGCGAGCTCATCAACGCCAAACCCAAGAATCGCCGCCGTATTCTGGAGGAGGCGGCGGGAATTTCCGGGCTCTACCAGCGGCGGCACGAGGCGGAGTTGAAGCTGAACGCGGCCGAGGGGAATCTCACGCGCGTCGATGATGTGGTCGAGCAGCTTGCCACGCAGCTGACTGCGCTCGCCCGACAGGCGCGGCAGGCCGCGCGCTACCGCGAAATCGGCACGGCGCTTCGCGCGGCCGAAGGACTGTTGCTCTACCGCCGCTGGCGGGAGGCGGATACGGGACGTGCGGCGGCCGACGATGCCCTGCGTCAGCGTCTGAACGCGGCGGCGGCGGCGGAGCGGTTCGCGGTCCGCGCCGAGGCGGCCCGCGCGGCGGCGGAGGCCGCGATCCCGCCTCTGCGCGAGGAGGAGACGGTCGCCGGTGCGGTGCTGCAGCGGCTTTCCGTTCAGCGCGACACGTTGGACGAGCGCGAGGCGCAGGCGCGCGGGGCTATCGAGGGGCTGGAGGCGCGGATCGCGCAGCTCGATTCCGATGTGGCGCGCGAGGGGGTTCTCAATCGCGACGCGGGCGAATCGATCGCGCGGCTGGTCACGGAGGAGGCCGCGCTTGCCGCCGCGATGGCGGGGCAGGACGACGTGCTGGCTGCCGCGCAGGGCGAGGCCGCCGAGGCGGCACGGCTTCTGGCGGAGCGGGAGGCCGAGTTGAGCGAGGTGACCGAGGAACTTGCCCGGCTCTCGGCGCGACACCAATCCGTCACGCGGATGGCCGAGGATGCGGACAAGCGGCTTGCGCGCGTCACGGCGGAGGCGGACGGTGCCCGCAGACAGGCCGAGACGGCGCAGGCCACGTTGGAGGAGGCGGAGGCGCAGGCGCGGGCGGCGGCGGCTGACCAAACTGGGGCCCAGGACGCGGCGGTCGCGGCGGACACGGCGCTGACGGAGGCCGAAACCGCGCGCGAGGCGGCGCAGGAGGCCGAAGGCCGTACCCGGGCGGAGCGGGCGGAGGCGGAGGGTGCGGCCAACACCCTGAGCGCCGAGGTTGCGGCGCTGGCGCGTCTGCTGGCCCGCGAGACGGGGAAAGGGGAGTCGCTGCTCGACCGCGTGCGCGTCGCGCCGGGTTACGAGGCGGCGCTCGGCGCGGCCTGCGGCGACGACCTCCGGGCCTCCGAATTGGGGCCGGAGAAGGGCGAGGAGACGGGCTGGGCCACGATGCCCCCCTATGACGACGCGCCGGCCTTGCCCGATGGCGCGGAGCTGCTGGCCGCTCACGTTACGGCGCCGCCGGTGATGGGGCGGGCGCTGGGGCAGGTGGGGATCGTGGCCGCGGCGGATGCGGCGGCGATGCAGGCCCGGCTGCGCCCCGGTCAGGTTCTCGTGTCGCGGGAGGGCGATCTGTGGCGGTGGGACGGGTTCCGCGCATCCGCCGCGGGGGCGCCATCGGCCGCGGCGCTGCGGCTGCAGCAGGTGAACCGACTGGCGTCGCTGCGTCAGGAACTCCAGGAGGTCGAACGCCGCGCCGACGGTGCCCGTGCCGCACATGATGCGCAGGCGGCGACGCTGACGACGCGCAAATCCGACGAGGCCACCGCACGCGCGGCGCGCCGCGACGCCGATCGCGCGCTGACCGAGGCGGGGCGGCGGCTTACCCAGGCCGAGGGCGCGCAGGGAACTGCGGGCTCCCGGCTCGAGGCCGCGCGCATGGCCCTGTCGCGGCTCGAGGCGGAGATTCTGGAGGCGCGCGAGGCGCAGAGGGCGGCGGATGCGGCGCGCGCGGACCTGCCCCCGCTCGATGGTGCGCGGGCCGCGTTGGAAACGCGCCGCACCGGCGTCGAGGCGGCGCGGATGGCGATGATGAGCCGCCGGGCGCAAGCCGACGAACTCAAGCGCGAGGCGCAGAGCCGCACGACCCGGGCCGCCGCCGTCACCAGGGAGCTTGCGGGCTGGCGGACGCGGCTGGCCGAGGCGGATACGCGGCTTGCGGACCTGACGAAACGCCGGGACCGCGCGGATGCGGAGCTGACCGAGGCGCGCGCTGTGCCCGCCACCCTCGCCACGCAGCGCGCCGACCTCGCGCGGGAAATCGCGCGGGCCGAGACCCGAAGCAGCAAGGCCGCCGATGCGCTGGCCATGGGCGAGACCGCCCTTCGTGAAGCCGTTCAGGCCGCCCGCGACGCGGAGCGCGCGGCCGGCGATGCCCGCGAGGACCGCGCCCGCGCCGAGGCCCGGCGCGACGCCGCCCACGAAGCCGTCGCCCAGGCCGAGGAGCGGATTGCCGAGGCGCTGGATTGTTCCCCGGCGGAGCTGCTTGATGCCCTCGGCGCCGATCCCGACACGTTGCCGCCGGTCGAGGAGATCGAAATTCGCGTCAACACCCTCAAACGCCAGCGCGACGCGTTGGGCGCGGTGAACCTGCGCGCCGAGGAGGATGCCCGCGAGGTGCAGGAGGAGCACGACCTTCTGACCCGCGAGAAGACCGATCTGGAAGAGGCCATCGCCGAGTTGCGCGCCGGGATCGCCGGGCTCAACAAGGAGGGGCGGCAGCGCCTGCTCGACGCGTTCAGCACGGTGAACGGCAACTTCGCGACGCTGTTCCGCCACCTGTTCCAAGGCGGCGAGGCGAGGCTGGAGCTTGTCGAAAGCGACGACCCGCTGGAGGCCGGGCTCGAGATCATGTGCCAGCCGCCGGGCAAGAAGCTCGCCACGCTGTCGCTCCTGTCGGGCGGAGAGCAGACGCTAACGGCGCTGGCGCTGATCTTCGCGGTGTTTTTGGCCAATCCCGCGCCGATCTGCGTGCTCGACGAGGTCGATGCCCCGCTCGACGATGCCAATGTCACGCGCTTCTGCGACATGCTCGACGAGATGACGCGGCGCACCGATACGCGGTTTCTCATCATCACCCATCACGCCGTGACGATGGCGCGGATGGACCGGCTGTTCGGTGTGACCATGGTGGAGCAGGGGGTGAGCCAACTGGTCTCCGTCGACCTCAAGAAGGCCGAGGCGCTCGTGGCATGACGCCAAGTCCGATGAAAGTGCGGGTTTCGCCGCGCGCGATTTCGTCTAGTTGTGTCGGATGAAGCTGAACATCGAAGCCGCCCTCTCCTACGAATTCGCCGCGCCCACCGACATGCTCATGCAGGTCGAGGTCGCGCGCATGGCCGGGCAGGAGATCGTGTCCGACGGGTTGTGGACGACGCCGGTGGAGGATTTCTCGCGGATCTCCGCCGAATCCGCGCTGGGCACGCGGGCCTGGATGCGCGCCGAGGGCCGTCTCGACGTGACCTACCGCGCCGAGATCGACGTGATCCGGCCCGATTGGAACATTTCCGCTCTGCCCGCCGTCGCGCCCCGGTTCCTGAACGCCGAGGCGACCTCCTTCCTGATGCCCTCGCGCTACTGTCCCTCCGATCAGTTCCAGTCCTTTGCCGGTGCCGAATTCGACGGGCTGTTCGGCGGGGCGCTGATCATGGCGATGCGCGACTGGATCGAGGAGACATTCGAATACGTCGCGGGCGTCAGCACTTCGGCGACGACGGCCCGCGACACCTTCCTCCAGCGGCAGGGCGTCTGCCGTGACTATGCCCATGTCATGATCGCCATGTCGCGGGCCATGGGCGTGCCCGCCCGGTTCGCCAGCGTCTATGCGCCATTCGTCGATCCGCCGGATTTCCACGCCGTCGCCGAAGTCTGGCTCGACGGCGCCTGGCATCTCGTCGATCCGACCGGCATGGCGACGCCGTCGCAGATCGCGATCGTCGGCATCGGGCGGGATGCGGCGGAGGTGTCGTTTTTGACCACGTTCGGTCCCGCGGTGCTGGTGTCGCAGAAGGTGATGGTCACGGAGGCCTAGGCCAGCGCTCAGCCCCCGGCCCACAATGTTCCGAATCCCGCGACGACGGCGAGGATCAGAGCCGCGCCCCAGCTTCGCCACAGCACGCCAACGGCACGCTCGACATCCGCCGGGCCCGCGTCTCGCCTGCCATGCGCGTTCACCCAAGGGAAAACCTGCCGACGGCCCTCATAGCTTCGCGGTCCCGAAAGCGCGATACCGAGGAGCGGCGCCATCGCCGCCTCCGGCCAACCCGCATTGGGCGACCGATGCAGGCGGGCATCCTCCGGTACGCGGCGCCACAGGCCGAACGCCCCGTGCGCCCCGAGGATTAGGAGCGCCGTCAGCCGCGCTGGCACCCAGTTGAGCACGTCATCCAGACGTGCCGCGGCCCAGCCGAAGGCCGCATGGCGCGGCGTCCGATAGCCGATCATGCTGTCGGCCGTGTTGACCATCTTGTAGAGCGCCATGCCCGGCAGGCCCGCCACCGCGAACCAGAAGGCCGGCGCGATCACCCCGTCGGACAGGTTTTCGGCCGCGCTTTCGATGGCGGCACGGGCGATCTCGGGCTTGGTCATCGCGGTCGTGTCGCGGCCGACGATCATGCCGACGGCGGTCCGCCCGTCCCGCAGGCTGCTCCGCAGGCCCGTCGCGACGGCACGGACGTGATCGACGAGGCTGCGCTGCGCGAGCAGGACGGCCGCCACGATCGCCTCGAGCAGGCCTGCATCGGGGATTGCGGAGACGGCCAGGCCGATGAGCCACGCGAGCGCGCCGAGCCCGATGATCGAAAGAACCCCCTTCATCCGGCGGAAACTGCCGCGATTGAACCGCGCGTCACACCATCCCACGGCGCGTCCCATCAGGATCGCGGGGTGGGGGATGCGGGACCAGACCGCGTCCGGCTCGCCGAAGACGGCATCCAGAATCATGGCCGCCGCGAGGATCACGCCAGCGCAGCCTCGATCTGCGGCCAGCGATCCGACGGCGGCAGGCCGAGGCGCAGCCATGTGCGCGAATAGGGGAAGATGCGCGACCAGATCCGGTGCCGGGCGAGGCGATCCCGAAACGCCGCCGCATCTGGCACATCGTAGAGGCGGAACAGGTCCGTTCCGCCGGCCAGTGTCGCATGTGGGGCCATGAGCCCATCAAGACGGCGCGCATCTCGCGCAAGGCGTCCGCGCGTCGCCTCGGCCCAGTCACGATCCCGCAGGGCCGCCGCCCCGATCCTGAGCGCCGGGCCGGAGACGGGCCAGGGGCCGAGCGCCTCGCGCAGGGGGACGACGACGTCCGGGTGGCCGATGGCGAAGCCGAGGCGGAGGCCGGCGAGACCCCAGAACTTGCCGAAGGATTTCAGGACCAGCGTGCCGGGTCTGGCGGTGGCGGCGACATGGCTGACCTCGGGCGCGGTGTCGCAGAAGCTTTCGTCGATGATGGTAAAGCCGTCGTCAGGGCGGGACCAGAGCCGCCCGTCGGGGTTGTTGGGGTGCACGATCACGCGCGCCGACCCGCCCGGGCCGATCTCTCGTCCCGCGGCGCGCAGGGCGGCTTCGTGCTCGTTATAGGTCGGCCCCGGAACGTCCACCGGCCCCGGCGGCACGATCAGCGGCATGCGCGCGATCAACGCGGACGCCCCCGGCGCCGCGAGCAGGTCGGCCGCGTCCGGGACCTTCCAGAACCCGCGTGCGGCATCGAGCAATTCCGCTTCGGCCGCGCGATCGGGAAGGCGGGTCCAAGCCTGTGCCGGCAGGTCGGGGAGGGGATAGGGCCGGGGATTGATGCCGGTGGAGAGGTCGAGCCATTCGGCCTCCGCCCCGCCCCATCGAGCCCGCGCGGCGTCGAGACCGCCGCCATGATCGCGGGGTGCCGTCACGGGCGGATCATTCCGGCAAGGGCGGGTGGCGGGTGACGAAATGGCCCTTGATCGCGACGGGCCATTGCCGGAACGGAACCACGCCGTTCGGCTGCTCCGCATGCAGCGCGGCATAGTCCACGATGCCCTGCGCCGCCGCCGCATCGGGTGTGAAGCGGCCCAGCGTGTAGGCCATCTTGCCGGGTGCCTGGAGCGCGACGTTGCAGGCGTTGGAGCAGCCCATCAGGCAGGAGTGGCGCCGGACCGTCACCGCATCGTGGCCCACCGCCGCCGCCTCGACCAGAACGGCCAGCGCCTCGCCGTCGCTGGCGCCCGATGCCGAATCCCAGTCGTCGCGCTTGCAGGTGTCGCAGATGGTGATTGTCGTGGTCATGAAGCCCTCCGGTCGCCCGCGCCGGCATAGACCGGGCGGCGGGGCGGGGGCAATCGGCGGGTTCGCGCCCAAGCCGCCGGTCCGGCAGGTGGCGTTAACCTATGATTAACTCGCGGAGCCAAGAGTCGGCGCGACGAGAGTACAACGTTCAGCGTGGAGGCGCATGATATGCCACAGTCCGGCACCCTGATCCTTGCTATCGGCCCCTGCGAAGTGGCGGCCTCCGATCTGGCGATCTGCTCCCGCCAAGGCGCCCGCCTCATCCATGTCACGTCGCGACAGGATGCGCTGCTTTGGGCGCGGGAGGCCTGCCCCGACGTCGTCCTGATCGACCGCGATATCGCGGATGCCGACCCGGAGGAGATCGCCCGCCAATGCTGCCGGATCGCTCCGAGGGCCCGCGTCGTCATGCTCGACGCCGAAAGGCCGCTGCTCACGGCGGCCTGAGGTCACGCGGCCGCAGGCAGCCTGTCGCGGTCATGCGGCGCGTCCCAGTCGATCTCCGGGTTGATGGGGATGATCCGGTGCGGATTGATGGTTTCGTGGCTGTAATGGTAATGGCGCACGATATGGGCGAGGTTCACCGTCTCGGCCACGCCCGGCCATTGAAACAGCTCCCGCGTGTAGGCCCAAAGGTTCTGGTAATCCATCAGGCGGTGCCGGTTGCACTTGAAGTGCAGGTGATAGACCGGATCGAACCGCACCAGCGTCGTGAACAGGCGCCAATCCGCCTCGGTGATGCGATCCCCGGCAAGGTAGCGCCGCTCGCCCAGAAGCTCCTCGATCCAGTCGAGCGCCTCGAATAGCGGCACGACCGCCTCCTCATACGCGGCCTGCGTGGTGGCGAAGCCCGACTTGTAGACGCCGTTGTTGATGTCCGGATAGACGCGGTCGTTGATGCGGTCGATCTCGGGGCGCAGGTCTTCGGGATAGAAGTCCTGCCGGTCGCCGGTGATCCCGTCGAAAGCGGAGTTGAACATGCGGATGATCTCGGCGGATTCATTCGACACGATCGTCTGCCGTTCCTTATCCCACAGAACCGGCACGGTGACGCGGCCTGAAACATCCGGTTTCGCCTTGATGTAGATGTCGCGAAGGAAGGGAAGGTCGTGCAGCCTGTCGCCGGTGGCGCCCTCGAAATCCGTCTCGAAGGTCCAGCCATCCGAAAGCATGTCGGGATGAACGGCCGAAACCGCGATCAGATCCTCCAGCCCCTTCAGCTTGCGAAAGATCAGCGTGCGGTGCGCCCAGGGACAGGCCAGCGAGACGTAAAGGTGGTAGCGCCCTGCCTCGGCCGGAAATCCGCCCTCACCCGAAGGGCCGGGCGATCCGTCGGCGGTAATCCAGTTGCGGAAGCCCGAGGTGGAGCGGACGAACTTCCCGCCATGTTTGTCGGTATCGTACCAAGTGTCGTGCCATTCGCCGTCGACGAGTTGTCCCATGGTGACCTCCTGCTTCTCTAGCTCGTGAGGAACTTAGTCTGCGCGGCATGCGGGTAAATCCCGGCCGCCGCAGGCTTCCGGTGCGGCAGCGAACAAAGGTTGACGATTGCCCGCGACGGTGCGACAAAACGACCGGCCTCAGCCGTAATCGCGCGCGGCCCCCTCACATCGTCGATCGTCGCAACCTGACCCATAACGGGAGTGTCATGTTTTTCCGTCCGCCGTCTTCCGCACAGCCCTCCGAACGTCTTGCGGATTGGCTCGGGCGGCATGAACAGCGGCTCAAATGGGCCGCGCTCATGCTCGGGATCGGAAGCACGGTGTCGATCGTGCAGAACTGGCATCCCTGGCCGATGATCCTGGGATTGCCGTTCTGCCTGATCTGGATGTTCTGCGCTTGGCTGCACGGTGAGCGGCAGCTCAAATACATCAACGTCCTGTTCACCGCGCTCTATGTCTACGGGTTGACCCGCTGGGCGGTGGTCGGAGCCTGATCGAACAGGCCCGCCGCGCGCGCCGTGACCATGAAGGCACGGGCGGTGCGCGTGTCGGCGAAACGCAGAATTTCCGCATCCGACGCTTCTGCGGCAAACAGGGCGAAAACCCGATCGAACGTCTGAAGGAAATGCTGGGCGGCGTCGCGAAACACCGAATCGTCGTTCAAGCGCCCCGTCGTCAGCGCAAGGCTGGACCGGTCGCGAACCCCGCCGAGCGCCGCGACATCCGGCCCGCGCGTGCCCCCGGCGAAGGCGCGCCAGATCACGGGATCGGCCTGCTGCACCGCGAGGTCGTCCATGTAGATCCCGTCCTGTGCCAGAAGGGTCAGCAGATCCTGGCTCGCGGTGACGAGCTGCGCCGTCGGGTGATGGTCAAGCGCAGCGCGCAGGACGCGGAAGCCGTCCTGGTCACGCTCATTGTCGGGAAAGTTCAGCGCACGGATGAAATCCTCGGCAGGCAGGGCGTTCGGATCCGGCGCCACGTCGAGCGCGAACGCCGTCTGCGGCACATTCTCTTCGTCCTCCGCCTCGGGCTCGGCGGGGGGCGTCGTCTTCAGGGTCAGCGGCTCTGTCTGCGGCCGGCGCAGCACCGCCATCTCCGCCTGCAGGTCCGGTTGCGCGCGCGTCACGTCGGGGCCTTGGAGCAGGCTCCGGTCAAGCCGCGCCGACCCGGCTTCGCGGCTCTCAAGATAACTGGCCCGCATCGCATCGATCGCGGCTTCAAGGCGACTGCTCTCTTCGCGCATGACGCGGGCGGTGCGCGCGGCAGAGGCGGCGACCCAGATCAGCGCGACCGGCAGACCGACCCCCAGAATGGTCATCATCAGGCCGAGCGGATCGGCCGCGGACAGGCGCGCCTGTCCGGCCGGGATCATCACGAAGAACCAGATCATGAACCCGATCCAGACGAGCGTCAGCACCAGCGCGACGGTCTCGATCAAGGACAGGCCGCCGCGGGGCGGGCGACCCGATCGCATCACCGGCCCGTCGCGTCCGGCCGGCCCGGATCGTTCGTCGCTCACTTGTAGGTGACCGACGCGATCTCGTAATCCCGTACGCCGCCGGGGGTGCGGACCTCGACGCTGTCGCCCTCGTCCTTCCCGATCAGGGCGCGGGCAATCGGCGACTTGATGTTGAGCAGCCCGTTCTCGATGTCGGCCTCCTGCTCGCCGACGATCTGATAGGTCTTCTCCTCCTCCGTCTCCTCATCGACGATGGTGACGGTGGCGCCGAACTTGATCGACCCCGACAGCTTGCTCGGGTCGATCACGTCGCCCAGCGAGATCAGACCCTCGAGTTCCTTGATGCGGCCCTCGATGAAGGACTGCTTCTCGCGCGCGGAATGATATTCCGCGTTCTCCGAAAGGTCGCCATGTTCGCGCGCCTCGGAAATGGCGCGGATGATGGCGGGGCGCTCCTCCGATTTGAGGTGCTTGAGCTCGGTCTGCAGGGCTTTCATGCCCCGCGGTGTCATCGGAAACTTTTCCACCACATCTCTCCTGCGCGGGGCACGATCTGTCCCGGTCCTCCGGTTCCGGGGACCGTATCGATGCCGAAAGACAGGTGCAACGGCCCCGCCACGATGCCGGCCGCGGACACCTCCGCGTGATGTGACGCCCCTGCGCCGCCGGTCCCGATCCGGTCAGAAGGTGCGCGAGACGCCCATCCCGACGCTGCCGCTGATGACGGGGCCCGTACGGGGCGCCGCCTCGTCCTCGACTTGGGAGGGCGGCACGGGCGGGCCGTCCACGCCGCAGGCCGCCAGCCATGCCGTCAGCGCGAGGGGGATCAACCGAATCATGCCAGCCGCTCCATCCAGCGCGCGACCTGGGCGCGGACATTGTCGGGCGCGGTACCACCATAGGAGGTGCGCGACGCGACCGAATTGTGCACGCCGAGCACGCCGAACACGTCGTCCGTGATGCCGTCATGGACCGACCGCATGTCCGCCAGTGTCAGGTCCGGCAGGTCGGCGCCGCGATCTTCGGCCATCTTCACCAGCGCGCCGGTGACGTGATGCGCCTCGCGGAAGGGCAGGCCCAACTCCCGCACCAGCCAGTCGGCGAGATCCGTCGCCGTCGAAAAGCCCGAGGCCGCCGCCGCCTCGAGGTTTTCCCGCTGGGCGGTCATGTCGCCCACCATCCCCGTCATCGCCGCCAGCGCCAGCATCAGCGCGTCGGCCGCGTCGAAAACCTGCTCCTTGTCCTCCTGCATGTCCTTCGAATAGGTCAGCGGCAGTCCCTTCATCACAGTGGTCAGCGCCACCTGCGCCCCGAAGATGCGGCCGATCTTGGCACGCAGCAATTCGGCCGCGTCGGGGTTCTTCTTCTGCGGCATGATCGAGGATCCGGTCGTCCAGCGATCCGAGAGGGCCACGAAGCGGAACTGCGCCGAGGACCAGATCACCAGCTCCTCCGCCAGCCGGCTCAGATGCATCGCGCAGATCGTCGACGCGCCGAGGAATTCCAGCGCGAAATCCCGGTCCGAGACCGCGTCGAGCGAGTTGGCGGCGGGCCTGTCGAACCCGAGCGCGGCGGACGTCATCTCCCGGTCGATCGGAAACGACGTTCCGGCCAGCGCGGCGGTGCCCAGCGGGCATTCGTTCATCCGCCGGCGCGCATCCTCGAACCGCGACAGGTCACGGGCGAACATCTCGGCATAGGCCAGCATGTGATGGCCCCACGTCACCGGCTGCGCGGTCTGCAGATGGGTGAAGCCCGGCATGACCCAATCCGCGCCCGCCTCGGCCTGACCCACCAGCGCCGAGAGCAACCGGGGCAGTGCGTCGATGGCCGCATCGCACTGGTCGCGCACCCACATCCGAAAATCGAGCGCCACCTGGTCGTTGCGCGACCGCGCCGTGTGAAGGCGCCCCGCCGCCGGGCCGATCAGCTCCGTCAGCCGCGCTTCCACGTTCATGTGGATGTCCTCCAGCGCGGTGGAGAACTCGAACGTCCCCGCCTCGATCTCCGACAGGACCGTCAGAAGTCCCTCGCGGATCGCCTCGGCATCGGCCTCGGTAACGATCCCCTGCGCAGCCAGCATCGCGGCATGCGCGCGGCTCCCCTCGACGTCCTGGCGCGCAAGCCGGCGGTCGAACCCGATCGAGGCGTTGATCGCCTCCATGATCGCGTCGGGACCTTCGGCAAAGCGGCCGCCCCACATCGCGTTGGAACCGGTCTGGGATGTCTCGGACATGGGGGCCTCGTCGTGCGGATTGTTCGGGATTGGATACAGTCTCGGCCCGCTGGCGACCAGCCCGGCGGATCGCGCGCAATTGAAGAAAACTCTCGGGACACGGGGCGGCAGGGTTAAGATTCCCGCGAGATCCGGCGAACAGGGTGGCCAATGCACGCCACGCATCGCTGCCACGGGGGCCGACATCCTGAACGGTTTCGCTCTCCGGCGCACCTGTCCGCGCCCCGGCCGCCCATGGCGAATGCGTGATAAAGATTGTCGCTTTGCCGGAACAGGTGGTCGTCCACGCCGGTCCCCGCGGCCGTGCCATGTTGCATCGCATCGCCGCCCCGGCCATATCGGACCGCATGACGGGCCGAACGGGGACCAATCCAAGATGACGCAGTATCTCGACTTTGAAAAACCTCTCTCGGAAGTCGAGGGCAAGGCCGAGGAGCTGCGCGCCATGGCCCGCTCCGATTCCAAGGTCGACGTCGAGAAGGAGGCCGCGCAGCTCGACGTCAAGGCGCGCGAGATGCTGTCGAACCTCTACAAGAACCTGACCCCCTGGCAAAAGGCGCAGGTCGCCCGGCACGGCGAACGGCCTCATTGCAAACATTACATCGATGCGCTCTTCACCGACTGGACCCCCTTGGCCGGCGACCGCAACTTCGCCGACGATCATGCGGTGATGGGCGGGCTCGCGCGGCTCGACGGCCGCCCGGTCATGGTGATCGGGCATGAGAAGGGCCACGATACCCGCACGCGGATCGAGCGAAATTTCGGCATGGCCCGCCCCGAGGGGTACCGCAAGGCGATCCGCCTGATGGGGATGGCCGACCGGTTCGGCCTGCCGGTCGTGACGCTGATCGACACGCCGGGCGCCTATCCCGGCAAGGGCGCGGAGGAGCGCGGGCAATCCGAGGCGATCGCCCGCTCGACGCAGACATGCCTTTCGCTCGGTGTGCCGCTCGTCTCCGTGGTGATCGGCGAGGGCGGATCGGGCGGCGCCGTGGCCTTCGCCACCGCCAACCGCGTCGCCATGCTGGAACACTCGATTTATTCCGTCATCTCTCCCGAAGGCTGCGCCTCGATCCTGTGGAAGGATTCGGAGAAGATGCGCGAGGCGGCCGAGGCGCTGCGCCTGACGGCGCAGGATCTGCTGAAGCTGGGCGTGATCGACCGCATCGTGAAAGAGCCACGCGGCGGCGCGCACCGCAAGGCGGACATGGCCATCGCATCCGTCGGGACGGCCCTCGGCGAGATGCTGACGGAATTTGACGGGCTGGACGCAAATGCGATCCGCCTGGACCGGCGCGAGAAGTTCCTGTCGATGGGGGCGAAGGGTCTCGCCGCCTGACTGGCCGGTCCCGCAGTGCCGCGTCAGTCGCGGCGATACACGCCCTCCGGCAGGTTCAGCGCGGTCGCGAGATCGCGCAGTTGCCCCATCGTTAGTGTCACCCGCACCGGCTCGCCTGATCGCGGATCGGGCTGGGTCAGCGTGACACAATCTTCGAAGGCCGATACGATCACGTCCTCCGTCGGGGCGCGGTCGGATTCGCCTTCGTCGACGAGGGTGATGATCGTTGCGTCGAATTCGTGCTCGATCGAGAACATTGTGTCACCTCCTGCGGGGCCGGACGCGATGTCGGGCGCTGACATTGGATAGCGCGCCCCTATGATGTTCAAGCAGCACGACGCCACACGAGAGAGACCGATGCAAACGTTGCCCCCCTGCAAGCCGATCCTGGCCATGATCGCCGCCGCCTTCGTATCGGCCTGCGTGACCGTGGCCCCGCCCTCCGAACCCCTGCCGGAGCCGCGTGCGCCCACGGCCGACCGGATCTCCACGTCCAACGCCATCTCGAATTACCGCAGCGCCGTCGCGCAGGTCGAACCGGTTGCCGAATCGCTCTGCCGTCAGCGTTCGCAGGACGTGAATTGCGACTTTCTCATCCAGATCGACCCCGATCCCAACGCGCCGCCGAACGCGTTCCAGTCGCTAAGCCCCTCCGGTCGCCCGGTTCTGACCTTCACGCGCGCGCTGATCGCCCAGGCGCGCAACCAGGACGAGATCGCCTTCGTCGTCGGCCACGAAAGCGCGCACCACATCGAGCAGCACATCGCCCGCCAGCGTCGATCGGCCGCGACCGGCGCTCTGGTCGGCGGTCTCATCGCCTCGGTGGCGGGTGCGGACACGAATACCGTCAACGAGGTCAGCCGAATCAGCGCGGGCGTCGGTGCGCGACGGTTCTCCAAGGATCACGAACTGGAGGCCGACGCGCTGGGCACGATCATCACCGCACGGGCGGGCTATGACCCGATCCGCGGCTCGGCCTTCTTCACCCGCATCCCCGATCCCGGCAACCGGTTCCTCGGCACCCATCCGCCCAATGCCGACCGGATCGACGTCGTCCGGCGCACCGCGGCGGGACTCTGAACGGGGGCAGCCCCCGGAACTCCTGTCGGCGGATCGCGGTTCTGACGTCAGGAGGAAGCCATCATGCCCAGTCGCAGGAACATCATCGTCGGCGGCGCGACCCTTGCCGCCGCGGGGGCGGTCGCCGGCGGGGCCGCGCTGATGCGGGGCCCCGCGCTGGTGACCAGCGCACAGCCGGACGGCCCGCCCGTCTCCCTCCCGCCCGAGGAATGGGCCGACCGCCTGACGCCCGCGGAATACGCGGTGCTGCGGGAGGAGGAGACCGAGCCGCCCTATTCCAGCCCGCTCAACGATTTCTGGGAGGCGGGAACCTATATCTGCGCCGGCTGCGCCAACCCGGTCTATGCCTCGCAGCACAAGTACGAAAGCGGCACCGGCTGGCCCAGCTTCTGGCGTGCGATCTCCCCGGCCGCGATCGGCACGCGGGTGGATTACAAGCTCGTCTTCCCGCGCACGGAGGTCCATTGCGCCCGCTGTGGCGGGCATTTCGGCCATATCTTCGAGGACGGTCCGTCGCCGACGGGCCTGCGGCATTGCCTGAACGGCATCGCGCTCGACTTCGTGCCGTCCGAAACCGCCTGAGGCGCAGCACGGCGAGTCCCTTGCCTCAGGATTCCTCGCGCTCGGCGAGATCCTTGGTATCGCCCTCGGCGGCGAGCTTCACCTCCCGCGCGAAGCGCAGCGTGGGCTTGGCCGCGAAGAGGATGGAGCCGACGACGAACAGGCTGATCGCCCAAGGCTCCAGCGCTTTCCAGAAGAACATTACCGATCCCGCGAAGAACGACATCGCCGCGAAGAAGTCGGTTGCCGTGCCGATCAACTCGGTCACGGCATAGATCTTGCGCGTCCGTTCCGTCCGCTGCCGGTTCTCGTGCTTGAAATATTTCATCGACGTCCTCTTTCGGTGCGGTCCCTCAACGCTCCGCACCGAGAGGAAGGTTTCAGACGATCCGGCCCCAGAGGTCGTACTCGCTCGCCTCGTCCACCTCGACTGTGACGATGTCGCCGGGGGCGAGCCCCTCGAAGCCGTCGTCAATGAAGAGATTGCCGTCGATCTCCGGCGCGTCGGCCTTGGTGCGGCAGGTCGCACCCTCGGCGTCGACCGCGTCCACGATGACCTCCTGCCGCGTGCCGACCTTCGCCTCCAGCTTGGCCGCGCTGATCGCCTGCGCCTTCTCCATGAACCGGGCGAAGCGTTCGGCCTTCACCTCCTCGGGCACATGATCGGGCAGGGCGTTCGAGCGCGCCCCGGCGACGTTTTCGTACTGGAACGCGCCCACGCGGTCGAGCTGCGCTTCGTCGAGCCAGTCGAGCAGCGTCTCGAACTCCGCCTCGGTCTCACCGGGATAGCCGACGATGAAGGTGGACCGAAGCGCGATCTGCGGACAGATTGCCCGCCACTCCGCGATCCGGTCCAGCGTCCGCTCGGCATGGGCCGGCCGGGCCATGCGGCGCAGCGTATCGGGATGCGCGTGCTGGAACGGCACGTCGAGATAGGGCAGCACGCGGCCCTCCGCCATCAGGGGCACGAGGTCGCGCACGAACGGATAGGGGTAGACGTAATGCAGCCGCACCCACGCCCCGAGCGACCCCAGATCGCGCGCGAGGTCCACAATATGCGACCCCGCCCCGGCGCGGTCCTTCCAGTCGGTCCCGTAGGCGGAGGTGTCCTGGCTGATGACCAGAAGCTCCCGCACCCCCGCATCGACCAGCCGCTCGGCCTCGCGCATCACCGCCTTGTGCGGCCGCGAGACGAGCCGCCCGCGCATGTCCGGGATGATGCAGAACTTGCACTTGTGGTTACAGCCCTCGGCAATCTTGAGATAGCTGAAGTGCCGGGGCGTCAGCGACACGCCCGAAGCCGGCAGCAGGTCCACGAACGGATCCGGCGCGGGCGGCACGGCGGCGTGGACGGCATCGAGGACCTGCTCGTATTGATGCGGCCCCGTCACGGCCAGCACCTTGGGATGTGCGCCGGTGACGTAATCGGCATCCGCCCCCAGACACCCCGTGACGATCACGCGCCCGTTTTCGCGCAGGGCTTCGCCGATGGCGTCGAGGCTCTCGGCCTTGGCGGAATCGAGAAAGCCGCAGGTATTCACGATCACCGCCTCCGCACCGCGATAGTCGGGCGAAATGGCATATCCCTCGGCGCGCAGCCGCGTCAGGATGCGCTCGCTGTCGACCAGCGCCTTCGGGCAGCCGAGGCTGACCATCCCGATCCGCGGCTGGTCCGGCCGGTCGGCGCGGGGCCCCGCATCGGAGGAAAGAATCGCACGCGGTGCGAGGTCGGGGCGAAGTTCGGGGGGATTTTGCGACATGCGCGCCACATAAGGGGCCCGCACCTGCGGCGGAAGCCCTTGCGGCGCGGTGCGCGGCGATTCACGCTGCTCGAAAAGGGGACGTGCAGATGAAATGGCTGATCCGCGGCGCGCTGACGCTGGTGACATTGATCGTCGTGGCGGTCGTCGTGCTTCTGCTCATCCCGGCGGAACGGGTGGCGGGGCTTGCGGCGCAGCGGTTCGAGGCGGCGACGGGCCGGGAGCTGGTCATCGCGGGGCCGGTCAAGGCGACGCTCTGGCCCCGGCTGGGCGTGCGCGCCGAGGGGGTCACGGTCGCGAATGCCGAATGGTCCGGGGCCGGCCCCATGCTGACGGCAGAGGCGCTTGAGGTCGGCATCGCGCCCGCCTCGCTGTTCGGTGGCGAGATCGGGATCGAGACGCTTCGCGTCGACGGCGCACGCCTCGTGCTGGAGCGGCGGGCGGACGGATCCGGCAACTGGGAGTTCGCGGGCCCCGCGCCGGCGGGCGACGGCGGCAACGCTCCCGTCCGCGACATCAGCATCGACCGCGCCGTCCTGCGCAACGGGGAAATCCTGTTCATCGACCATGGGACCGACGTCCACACGCATCTGCGCGCCGTCGACCTCGAAACCGCGCTGCAGAGCCGCGATGCCCCGATCCGCGTCGTCGCCTCGGCGCTGGTGAACGGCCAGGCCCTGTCGCTGGAGGCCGAGGCGGACGCGCTGCGCCCCCTGCTGGACGGCGACCTGACGCCGGTGCGCCTCGTGGCGACGGCGGGCGACACGTCCCTGCGGCTGGACGGCCGCGCCGATCTGGAGCCTGTCTCCTTCGAGGGTCGGATCGACGCCAGAAGCGGTGACGGCCTCGTGCTGGCGCGGGCATTCGGGATCGCGCCGCCCGATCTGCCGCGCGGGCTGGGGGCCGATTCCGTCGCGCTCGCGGCCGCGGTCACGCTGGCCCCGGAAGGAAGCCTGCATCTGCGCGACATGGTGGTCGATCTGGACGCCAACCGCATCACCGGGGCGGCCGATATCGCGCCCGGTGCCGAGCGTCCGCGCATCACGGCGAACCTTGCGGCGGAGCGGCTGGACCTGACCGCGTTCGCCGCCGGCGGGGGCAATGATTCCATGTCCGGCTGGTCGCGCGACCCGATCGACGTGTCGGGTCTCTTTGCCGTCGATGGCGCGGTCACCTTCGCCTCCGGGCCGATCGCGCTTTCCGGCACCAATCTGGATGCGCTCGATGCGCGGGCCACTCTGGAGGCGGGCCGCGCCGTCGTCACGCTCCGGCCGCTGGTGGCCTATGGCGGCACGCTCGTCGGCGACATCGTCGTCAACGGGCGCGGCGGGCTGTCGGCGCGGGCCGATCTGGACCTTTCCGGCCTCGCCATGCAGCCCCTCCTGACCGAAGTCGCGGGCTTCGACCGCCTCGTGGGGCAGGCCGACGCGTCGGTGAACCTGCTCGGGGTCGGCAACAGCGTTCAGGCCCTGATGAGCTCTCTGGAGGGCAGCATGAGTCTGCGGGCGGGGCAGGGCGAGATCCTCGGCCTCGATATCCCCGGCATGATCCGCAATCTCGACCCGTCCTATCGCGGCGAGGGGCGCAGCACCGTGTTCGAAAGCCTCGAAGCCGCCTTTGCCGTCTCCGACGGCGTGGCCACCGGCGAGACGTTCCGCCTGATCGCGCCCTTCCTCACGGCGACCGGCGAGGGGCGCATCGACCTCGGCGCACGGACCATCTCCTATCGCCTCCTGCCGACGCTGCGCCGGGAGGCCGACGGAAACGGCGTCACCGTGCCGATCCTGATCGAGGGGCCGTGGGCCCTCCCGCGCATCCGCCCCGATCTGGAATACCTCGCCCGCCAGCGCGTCGCCGCCGAGCGTGAGGAGCTGGAGGCCCGCGCCAGAAGCGAGGCGGAGGAGGCGGCCAGCCGGGCCGAAGACGCCCTGCGGCGGCGTCTGGCCGAGGAACTCAAGGTCGCGCCCGAAGCGCTGACCGACCGCCGCGCCGTGGAGGACGCTGTCCGCGAGCGCGTGACAGATCAGCTTCTCGACCTTCTGGGGAACCGCTAGGCGCCTTCGGGCCGTTATATGTGGGCACGGGCGACGCGGCCCCTCGTGCCATCCGCAATCCCTGCGGCGCAGGGCCGCTGGACCGCGCGCGCCCCGCGCGTTAGACCGCGCCAACCTGTCAGGAGCCGTCCATGAGCGTCGATCTCGTCGCAACCGTCGTGAAGCCCCTCCACCGCGAGGGGCCGAAATTCGTCGCCGCCTTCGCGGTCGCGACGCTGATCCTGTGGTTGATCTGGGAGCCGCTGGGCCTGATCGGCCTCGGCCTGACCGTGTGGTGCTACTATTTCTTCCGCGACCCCGAACGCTGCGTCCCGATGGACGAGGGCCTCGTCGTCGCGCCCGCCGACGGCACCGTATCACTGGTCGAGCCGGCGATCCCGCCGGCGGAGCTGGGCCTCGGCACGGTCCCGCTGACCCGCGTGTCGATCTTCATGTCGGTCTTCGATTGCCACGTGAACCGCGCGCCCGTCGCCGGCGAGGTGACGCAGGTGGCCTATCGGCCGGGCAAGTTCTTCTCCGCCGAACTCGACAAGGCCTCCGAGGAGAACGAGCGCAACGGCATGGTCCTGACCATGGCCGACGGCACGCGCATCGGGGTGGTGCAGATCGCGGGCCTCGTGGCGCGGCGCATCCTGTGCGAAGTCGACCAGGGCGCAATCCTTGAGCGGGGCGACCGGTTCGGCATCATCCGCTTCGGCTCCCGCCTCGACATCTATCTGCCCGACGGGACCGCATCGCGGGTGTCGGTCGGCCAGTTGATGACCTCGGGCCAAAGCGTGATCGCCGTGCTGGGCGATGACCGGCCCGCCGCGTCGCGGATCGAATAGATGACCGACGGAACGGAGAAGCGCGAATCCTCGCTGCCGCTACTTTCCCTGGTGCCCAATCTGGTCACGATGCTGGGATTGTGCTTCGGGCTGACCTCGATCCGCTTCACCTTCGACGACCGCTTTACCTTCGCGGCCGGCCTGCTGATCTTCGCGGCCCTGCTCGACGGGCTCGACGGCCTTCTGGCCCGGCGGCTCAACGCGGCGTCGCCCTTCGGGGCGGAGCTCGACTCGCTGTCGGATTTCGTCTGCTTCGGCGTGGCGCCGGCCATGCTGATCTACAATTTCGGGCTGGAGGGGCTGGCTGGCCTCGGCTGGCTTGCCGCGCTCTTCTTCGCGATCTGCTGCTGCCTGCGTCTCGCGCGCTTCAA
This sequence comes from Jannaschia seosinensis, assembly GCF_001408515.1. Classification (GTDB taxonomy): domain Bacteria; phylum Pseudomonadota; class Alphaproteobacteria; order Rhodobacterales; family Rhodobacteraceae; genus Jannaschia; species Jannaschia seosinensis. The sequence goes on from NZ_CYPR01000162.1 coordinate 25,965, forward strand.
TGTCGCGGCCAAGGAGGAGACCAACCAGAGCGGCTCCTTCACCGGCGTCCCGGCCCCCGCGGGCGCGATGCTGGGCATCTTCCCGGTCACGCTGTGGCTGGCGGGCTTCGCCGACATGCGGCAGGTGCAGATCCTCGTGGCACTCTGGGCGGTGATGGTGGGCGCGCTGATGATCGCGCGGTTCCACACGTTCTCGCCCAAATCGATGAAGATCAGCCGGGACAACGCGGTCTACGTCCTTCTGGCGGCGGCGATCGTGATCGGGCTGATGCTCACGCGGATCTGGCTGTTCCACGTGGCCGCCTCGCTTCTCTACCTCGGGCTGCTTCTCTGGAGCGTTCTGCGCCAGAAACGCGCGACCTGACGGCTGCATCTTACGCATCGCCGCGCAGCGTCGTCTTGGACGTGACCTGCGCGACCGCGTCGGCCCTCACTCCCAGCGGATATCTGCGCCGAGCGCCGTCAGGTTCTCGATGAAGCGCGGATGCGCCCGCCGGATCGGGTCGGCGTTGAGGATGCGCGACGTGCCGTCGATCTGGATCGCCGCGATCAGCAGGCCCACCACAACGCGGATGATGTAGGGGGCCTCGACCTCCGCGGGCTTGAGCCGGCTTTCGCCGAACACGATGAGTCGGTGCGGATCAGACAGGTGGCAGCGGACGCCGAACTTGCCCAGCTCCGCGCTCCAGCCCATCGCGCCCTCGTAGACCTTGTTCCAGAACATCACGTCCCCGCGGCAGCCGACCGAGACGCCGATCGCCTGCGGCAACAGGTCTGCGGGGAAATAGGGCCAAGGCGCGGCCTCGATCTTGGGGGTCATCTGCGCGGTCAGCGGCTGCGTCACCTCGCGGGTCCAGCCCGTCACCGTCACCGAATCCGGCGTCGTCTCGAATTGCAGGCCCAGCTTCGCGAACTGATCGAGGATCAGGGGCATTTCGCCAAGGATGTCGGTCTCGACCGTCACCCGTCCGCCCGAGACGCCGCCCAGCGCGAGGAACGTCGCCACCTCGTGGTGGTCGTCTGGCACGCGCCGGTCCGCCCCGCCAAGCGTCGCCGCCCCCGTCACCGACAGGCGCGACGTGCCGATCCCGTCGATCGTCGCGCCCATCTCCACCAGCATGTGACACAGCGCCTGGACATGCGGCTCCGACGCGGCATTGGTCAGCACCGACGTCCCCTCCGCCATCGACGCGATCAACAGGAACGTCTCCGTCGCCGTGACCGAGGCGTATTCCGCCCAGATCGCCTGCGCGGCCGGCCGGTCGCGCAGGGTCAGGTCCACGGCGTCGCCCGGCGCCATCTCCGCCCCGAACGTGCGCAGGATCGCGATATGCGGATCGATCTCCCGGATCCCCAGCGCGCAGCCCTTGGCATCCACGTCGAAACGCAGATGCCCGTGCCGCAGCAGGATCGGCGCCAGCAGCATGATCGCTGACCGGATCCGCAGCGGCAGCCGCTCGATCGCGTCGTCGGTCAGCGTCGTCGGGTGCCGGACCGTCAGCGTCGCCGCCTGTTGATCATGCGCGACGTCGGAACCGATGGACCGGAAATATTCGATGAACTTTTCCAGATCGGTGATGTCGGGCACGTTCGACAGCCGCACCGGCGCGTCGGTCAGAAGCGTCGCGCAAAGCATCGGCAGCACGGCGTTCTTGTTGCCGTTCGGGCGCAACGTCCCGTTCAGCGGGCGACCGCCGTTGACGACGAGATCGGTCATCGCTCCGGGCTCAGCGGCGGCGGTCGCGACGCGAGGACATCGGCTGGAACGCCACCGAGACATGCGCCTCGCAATATGGCTTGCCGGCTTGGCTGGGCAGGCCGCAGAACCAGAACTTCTCCGTCGCCGGGTCGCCGATCGGCCATTTGCAGGTCCGCTCGGTCAGTTCCATGAGGCTGATCTTCTTGGCGGTCTTCTCGACCGCGTTCACCTTGGCCAGCGCCTCGGGGCTGATCTCGTTGGCCGAAGGCTGCGGCGGCAGGGGCTGACCGGCCATCAGCGGCTTGCGCAGCGAGGTGATGCTCACGCCCTGCGGGACGGCGGCCATGGTGCGCGGCTCGTCCTCGTCCTCCTCCTCGATTTCCGACTCGGGCTCCGCCTCCGGCTCGGCGGCGACCTCCGGCTCGGGTGCTGCATCCGACTCGGGCGTGGCGGTCTCGGGCGCGGGCGCCTCGGGGGCCGGCTCCTCGGCCTTCGGGGCTTCGTCGGCGCTGCGGTTCGACAGGCCCAGGCGGTGCACCTTGCCGATCACGGCATTGCGGGTGACGCTGCCGAGTTCCTTGGCAATGGTCGAGGCCGATGCGCCCTCGCTCCACATCCGCTTAAGCGTTTCGACGCGTTCGTCGGTCCAGGCCATTCCGTCTCTCCTCGTATGCGTCTTTCATGGCGCCTCTCCGCCCGCGACCGGTGGCTCGTGCATCGGCGCACGGGCGCAAGGGGTGGCGATCCCGGAAGAGATGCTATTGTAAGCATCCGGACGGGCGCCCACAACCATCGCGCCCCGCGCAATCGGAGGCTCGATGACCGACACGACCCGGATGCAACAGCCCGCAGCCGCGCCCGCCGACTTCGATCAGGGCGTGCGCCGCTTTGGGGCCGTCAACTGGCTGGGCATGCGCACGCTGGCGACGCGCGAGATGCAGCGTTTTCTTACCGTGTGGACGCAGACGCTTCTGGCCCCGCTGGTGACGGCGGGCCTGTTCCTTCTGATCTTCACGCTCGCCTTGGGCGACCGGCGCGGCGACGTGATGGGGGTCAGCTTCCTGCATTTCCTCGCGCCGGGCATCCTGATGATGACGGTGATCCAGAACAGCTTCGCCAACGTCTCCTCCTCCATCGTCATCTCGAAGGTGCAGGGCAACATCGTCGATACGCTCATGCCGCCGCTTTCGGCGTTCGAGCTGGTGGTGGGCTACCTTGCCGGCGGTGTCCTGCGCGGCATCGTCGTGGCGCTGGCCATCACGCTGATCCTGTTCCCGTTCATCGGCCTGTGGGTGCAGAACCCGCTGGGCGCGTTGGTCTGGGTGGTGATGGGCGGCGCGTTCCTCGGTGCGCTCGGGATCGTGGCGGGCGTGTTCGCCAACAAGTTCGACCAGATCGCGGCCATCACCAATTTCATCGTCACCCCGCTGAGCTTCCTGTCGGGTACGTTCTACTCACTCGAAACGCTGCCCCCCTTCATGCGGGCGATCAGCCACGCGAATCCGGTCTTCTACCTGATCGACGGTCTGCGCGCCTCGGTGCTGGGCGTCTCCGACAGCTCACCCTGGCTGGGCTTCGCGGTGGTCCTCGCCTCGACGCTGGCGGTCAGCGCGCTGGCCTGGTGGATGTTCCGGTCGGGCTACCGGTTGAAATCCTGATCCCGCCGCCTTGCGGAAGCCGCGGCGCGCTCCTAGCTGCGCTGTGACATCCCGGGGCCGGCCACGGAATGTCGTGTCGCTGTTCCGGCCCTTGAGGGTTCTGTCTTGTCCATTCTTCTCGTCGTCGCAGGCTTCGTCGGTCTCCTCGTCGGAGGCGAGCTTCTCGTGCGCGGGGCCGTCGCCGTGGCCGAGCGGCTGCGCGTCTCGCCCATCGTCATCGGCGTCACGCTCGTCGGCTTCGGCACCTCCGTTCCCGAACTTCTCACCAGCGTCCAGGCCGCGCGCGCGGGGTCCGCGGGCATCGCCGTCGGCAACGTCGTCGGCAGCAACATCGCCAACATCCTCCTGATCCTCGGAATGGCGGCGGCGATCCGACCGATCGCCGTGGGCGGGGCGGCGTTCCGGCGCGATGGCACGGTCCTTGCGCTCGCGACCCTGCTCTGCCTCGCCATCGTCCTGTCGGGCAGCCTCGGGCGGGTCAGCGGCCTGATCCTTCTGGCCGGCCTCGCGGGCTACGTAGCCTACGCGATCCGGACCGGCGCGGCGGTGGAGACGGAGCCGTCCCCGACGCTGCCCCGCATGCCGGTCGCGGTCGTCACCTTCGTGGGCGGATTGCTCATCACCCTTCTGGCGGCGCGGGCCCTGGTCACCGGGGCGGTATCCATCGCGGCCGATTGGGGCATCTCCGAGACGATCATCGGCCTGACGATCGTGGCCATCGGCACCTCGATGCCGGAACTCGTGACTTCCGTCGTCGCCGCGCGCCGTGGTCAGGCGGATCTGGCCTTCGGCAACATCGTCGGCAGCAACATCTTCAACATTCTCGGCATCCTCGGCATAACCGCGGCCGTCTCTCCGCTTCAGGTGCCCTCCGCGATAGCCGGGCTCGACATCTGGGTGATGCTCGCCGCGACCCTCGCGCTCGTCATCGCCGCGATCACCGGCTGGCGGATATCGCGCGGAGAGGGGGCGGTCTTCGTGGCGGCCTACGCGGCCTATCTCGGATGGCTCGTCCTCGGGACCTGAGGTGCGTCGCAGGCCGATCCGGCGGCGCCGACCGGATGCCGCCGGGCCAGTCGGGACGTTCCCGTCGGGGGTTGAAATGCCCGAGCCCGACGTGAAACAGACGGCGAGGCCGAGGAGAACGAGCATATGAAGATCGCCGCGCTGAGCTGGGGAACGAACAACATCGGGGACGATGTGCAATCGGTGGCGGTCATGCAGCACCTGCCGCCCGTCGACGTCTTCATTCCCCGCGACCATCTCGATGCCTATGACGGGGAGCGTGCGCTCCTGGTGATGAACGGCTGGTTTCTCGAAGAGCCCCGGAACTGGCCGCCCAGCGACAGGATCGTCCCGATCTTCTTCGGCTTCCACCTGCACAAGAAGGCGCGCGCCTCGGTCTCGGAACATGTCGAATACCTCCGCCGCCACGAGCCCATTGGATGCCGCGACCGGCCGACGATGGAGTTCGTGCAATCCCTGGGCGTCGAGGCCTATTTCTCGGGCTGCGCAACGCTGACCTTCGACGCTCCCGCCGACAGGGCACCGGACTCGTTCTACCTCGTCGAGCCGGACCGCAGCATGCCGATCGGCGCGCTGGACGTGCCCGACGATCTGGCCGTCCGGAACGTCAGCCACCGTCTCGTGGCGGTCCCGCTCGACCTGCGAATGCAATTCGCGCGCGAGATGATCGCGACATACGGGCGGACGGCCTCCTATGTCGTCACGTCGCGCATCCATTGCGCGATGCCCTGTGTCGCCATGGGGATCCCCACGCTCTTTACCGGGCCGGTCGGTCGCCGGACCTCGATCATCGACGAAGCCGGAATTCCCCGCCTCGCGCAGCCGAAACTGCTCGACCGCCTGAAGCGTCCGGCAAAGGTGCCGCTGCCGGAACGGGTCGATATTTCCGCGCTCAAGCGCAAGATCACCGAGGATCTGCGGGGGCGTATCGCGAAGGCACTGGCCGAAGGCTGACGGGCTCCGTCAGCGCTTCACTGCGATCCGGCCTTCCTCGGCCAGCGCCATGGCGATGCGCCGCTCGGCCTCCCAATCGTGCGGACCGCGGTTTTCGCGCTTGCGGTAGAAGGTCGTGCTCGTCTTGAAGTCGAACCCGTAGAGGGTGATCGGCGCATCGGTCAGCCGCACCAGCATGTCCAGCGCCATTGCCCCCACCGACGGACGCGCCCCGAGCCGCTCCGTCAGCGCGTCGAGAAGTTCGGTCGGATAGAAGGCCTGCGCCGGGTCTTGGCACGTCTCCCGGTCGAGCCCGCTCATCCAGATCGGGAACGCGTTGCGAAAGTAGCCGCGCCGCAGCCACGTGCGCCAGCCGCCACGCCGCAGGTTGTATTCGAGGCTGGGCCGGGTGCTGAAGCAGTGGATGTCGATGCGGCGCCCTTGGGCGGATCGTCGGACCGGAATACCGGAATTGAGGCGGACGACACAGCCACGGTCGATCGCCGCCCCGTGCCCCGTATCGAGGAGAGACCTTGCATTGCCCACGAGCGAGATCGGACGACCGGCTATGACCCGGTCGAGATCCGCCCGAAGCGCCGACGCATCGTCAGACACCCAGACACCAGCGCACGACCGCCTTCTGCGCATGCAGACGGTTCTCCGCCTCGTCGAACACGACGGAGCGGGGGCCGTCGAGCACGGCATCGGTGATCTCCTCGCCGCGATGTGCCGGCAGGCAATGCATGACCAGCGCGTCGTCGGGCGCGGCGCGCATCAGGCGTTCGTTGACCTGAAACGGCCGCAGCAGGTTGTGGCGCCGTTGGCGGGAACTCTCGGCATCGCCCATCGAGACCCAGGTGTCGGTGACGACGAGGTCGGCATCCGAGACGGCCCGCTCGGGGTCACGCTCGATCCGCACGTCGCAGCCCGCCTCGCGCGCCGCCTTCACAAGCGCCTCTGGCGGGTCGAGCTGGACCGGACCGGAGAAGGTGAAGTCGAACCCGAAGCTGACCGCGGCGTGCAGGAAGCTCTGCGCCACGTTGTTGCCGTCGCCCATCCACGCGACGCGCTTGCCGGCGATGGGCCCGCGATGCTCCTCGAAGGTCATCACGTCGGCCATGATCTGGCAGGGATGGGAATTGTCGGTCAGGCCGTTGATGACCGGCACGCTCGCATGCTCAGCCATCTCGTGCAGGATGTCCTCGCCGAAGGTGCGGATCATGATGAGATCGACGTAACGGCTGAGCACGCGCGCCGTGTCGGCGATGGTCTCGCCATGGCCAAGCTGCATCTCCGCACCCGACAGGACCATCGTGCCGCCGCCCATCTGGCGCACGCCCATGTCGAAGCTGACGCGGGTCCGGGTCGAGGGCTTCTCGAAGATCAGCGCGACCATCCGGCCCGCCAGCGGCAGGTCGTCGTCGGGCGTGCCCTTGGGGCGGCCCGCGCGGGCCGTCTTCATCGCGTTGGCGTTTTCGAGGATCGCGCGCAGGTCGCCCGGATCGGTTCTGTGGATGTCGAGGAAATGTCTCATGTCGGACTCCGGGTGGAGGGGCCGGAAGGCTGCCTGCTCCCGGACCCCTCCGAAGGTGTTTTCGGCCAGAGGAACCTCAGGCGGTGACGCGGGTGGTGACCGACGCGGCGGCGCGGTGGAGGCGGGCGACCGCCTCGCGGATATCGTCGTCGGCGATGTTGAGCGGCGGCAGGATGCGCAGGACGTTGTCGGCCGCCGGGACGAGGATCATCTCCTGCGCATAGGCCGCCTGAAGCACGTCGGTATTCGCCACCTTGCATTTCAGGCCCAGCATCAGACCCGATCCGCGCACCCCTTCGAAGACGTCGGGATGCGAGGCGACGAGGCCTTCGAGCCCTTGGCGCAAGAGCCCCGCCTTGCGGCGCACGTCGGAGAGGAACCCGTCGGTCGCCACGATATCCATGACAGCGTTCCCGACCGCGCAGGCCAGGGGATTGCCGCCATAGGTCGAGCCGTGGCTGCCCGCGCTCATGCAGGCGGCCGCGTTCTCCGTCGCCAGCAGCGCCCCGAGCGGGAAGCCGCCGCCGATGCCCTTGGCGACCATCATGATGTCGGGCGCCACGCCCGCCCATTCATGCGCGAACAGGCGGCCCGTCCGGCCCATGCCGCACTGCACCTCGTCAAGGATCATCAGCGTGCCGGTCTCGTCGCACAGGTCGCGCAGGCCCTTGAGACACTGGTCGGGGACGGGAACGATGCCGCCCTCGCCCTGCACCGGCTCAAGGAGCACGGCGGCCACGTCCGGCTCGGCCATGGCGGCATAAAGCGCCTCGTGATCGCCGAACGGCAGGTGGCGGAACCCGGGCAGGAGGGGGCCGAAGCCCTTGGTCATCTTCTCCGACCCGGCCGCGGCGATGCCGGCGGAGGAGCGGCCGTGGAAGCTGCCGGTGAAGGCGAGGATCACGTGACGCTCGGGCTGGCCCTTCTCCGACCAGTACTTGCGCGCCATCTTGACGGCCAGTTCGCAGGACTCAGTCCCCGAATTGGTGAAAAACACCGTGTCGGCAAAGGTCGCCGCGACCAGCTTCTCGGCCAGCGCCTCCTGCTGCGGGATGTGAAAGAGGTTGGACGTGTGCCAGAGCATGCCGGCCTGTTCCGTCAGCGCCCGCGTCAGGTCGGGATGCGCATGGCCGAGCGCGTTGACCGCGATGCCCGCGCCAAGGTCGAGGAAACGTCGCCCGTCACGCTCCACCAGCCACGAGCCCTCGCCCGAGACGAAGCTCAGCGGGGCACGGTTATAGGTGGGCAGGATGGCGGGGATCATGGCCTCAATCCTTTCTGGGTGCATGAAGGACTTGGCGTGGCGTAAATCCGGCGACCTGTCAATTCACGCATGCCTTGCGCGGGGCGCTGGCGATTAGGTGTCCGAGGTCGGAAACCCGGGGGATCGGGCCGGATAATTCCGGGTTCCCCTCGACAAGCTTCTGCTGGCGCGGCACACCTGCCTGCATGTGGCCTCGAACGCGTGCACTCTCCGTCCATCTGCTGACCGCCACCGGCGTGGTCTTTGCGATGCTGTCGCTTCTGGCGGCGGTCGAGGGGGCGTGGTCGGGGATGTTCCTGTGGCTGCTCGTCGCGCTGATCGTCGACGGGGTGGACGGGCCTCTGGCGCGCCGCTGGGACGTGACGCTCTACGCGTCGCGGTTCGACGGGGTGCTTCTCGACCTCATCATCGACTACCTCACCTATGTCTTCATCCCGGTCTACGCGCTCTATGCAAGCGGACTGGTGCCCGGCTGGGCGGGGTGGGGGATCCTGATCGTGGTGCCCTTCGCCTCGGCGCTTTATTTCTGCGACACGCAGATGAAGACGCCGGATGCGAGCTTCGAGGGCTTTCCCGGCTGCTGGAACATGGTCGCACTGGTCGTCTTCATCCTGGAGCCGAATCCGTGGCTGACGCTGGCGGTGTCGATCCTGCTGTCGGCGGCGATGTTCCTGCCGCTGCGCTTCGTCCATCCGGTGCGGACGGCGCGGTGGCGGCCGCTGACGCTCGGCGTGACGGCGCTGTGGCTGGCTCTCGCGCTCACCGCGGCGTGGGGAGAGTTCGGTCTGGGCGAGGTTCTGGGTGCGATCTTCGGGATCTGCTCGGTCTACCTGCTGCTTGCGGGGATGGTGCAGCAGGCGATCGAGAAGCGCGGCACCTGAAGGCGATTACCCATGGGTAATTGCCGGAAGTCACTAATTTCGAAGCAGATTTTTCAGAGGTCGACCGAACCGTCCGGGTTCGGCTCGATGTCCTCGAAGGCGTCGGGCGGCAACGGCTCCCGGCGGCGGATGAGGATGTCGCCGTTGGGCAGGATCTCGGGTGCCTCGTAGGCATCGAGATCCTCCACCACCGTGCCGAGCCGGCTCTGCAATTCGCGCAGGAACGGCGCGGCATCCACGGCCAGTCCCTCGAGATCGCGGAGCGCGGGCTCCATCTCCTGCCTCAGCCCGTCCATGAACAGGCGCAGGCCACGCTGCATCATGCCCTCGCCGTCGGCCTCCTGCGCGGCGGCAGGCAGGGGCAGGGCGATCAGGGCGGCGAGGATCAGATGTTTCATGTCATGGAAATTGGGCTGCCGACGCGTCGAGGTCAAGGACGACCGGGCGGGGACGTGTCGATCCGCCGGCGCCCCGGATGCGGAAAGGACGGGGTCAGACCGCGTCGGCCTGGATCCGCTCCCACGCGCGGTTGATGGCCACGAGGCGCTTCTCGGCCATCTTCACCGCTTCCTCCGGCAGGCCGCGGGCGATCAGACGATCGGGATGGCTTTCGCGGACGGCGGCGCGCCAGGCGGCGCGGATCTCGGGCATCGGCGTGTCGGGGGTGACGCCCAGAACCTCGTAGCAATCGGGCTCCGCTCCGGGAACGAAACGCGCGCGCAGGCGGGCAAAGTCGCGATCGGGCAGATCGAAGATCTCGGCCACGCGGGCGAGGAATTCTTCCTCGGCGGGATGATAGGCGCCATCGGCCACGGCGATGTGGAACAGCCCCTCCATCAGATCGCACAGCGTCTCGGTATCGCCGGCGAACATGCGGGCGATGCTGCGGGCATATTCCTCGAACCCGGCGACATCGGTTCGGGCCATGTCGAAGACGCGCGCGGCATTGGCCTCCTCCTGCGGAGGGATGACGAAGACCTCGCGGAAGGCGGCCACCTCGTCGCGGGTCACGCGGCCATCCGCCTTGGCCATCTTCGCGCCCAGGGCGATCACCGCGATGGTGAAGGCGACCGACCGTTCGGGCGGGGCGCGGAGCCTGTCGAACAGGGCGGCCAGCGCTTCGCCCGGAGCGAGGCGGGAGAGAGCTTCGAGGATGCGTTGCCAGAGCGTCATGAACCGTCCCTATGCCGAAGTGAGCGCGACGAGAACGGCGACTTCCGAAATCTGCTGGCACGCCCCCAGCAGATCGCCCGTCTGTCCGCCGATCTTCGCGCGGGCCACGCGGCCGAGCGCCCAGAGCGCCGCCGCCACGAGCGCCGCCGCCGCGAGCCCGTGTGCGCCCGCCGGAAGCAGCGCCAGCGCCGCGAGGGCGACCGCGATCCAGACCGCATGGGCGGGCGGCCGTCCGGTCCCGTGCGACAGGCCGTCGGCGCGGGCATGGGGCTGCCAGCGCATCAGGACCGCCATGGCGGCGCGGCTGACCATCGCGGCGGCGATCACCGTGAACAGGACGTGACCCTGGATCAGCGCCGTCGCGATCAGCGACCAGCGCAGCAGCAGCAGCAGGATCAGCGCGATGACGCCATAGCTGCCGATCCGGCTGTCGCGCATGATCTCCAGCCGGCGGGCGGGCTCGGCACCGCCCCACAGCCCGTCCGCCGTGTCGGCCAGCCCGTCCTCGTGCAGTGCGCCCGTCAGCAGCACCGAGACGGCGATGACGAGCGTCGCCGCCACCGCGGGCGTCGCGCCGAGCGCCCAGCCCGCGACCCCGGCCAGCCCCGCCGCGAGCCCCACGACCAGCCCCACCAGCGGCCAGGCCCAGGCGGCGCGGGCGGCGGGCGCGGTCGGCTCGCCGCGCACCGGCAGGCGGGTCAGCAACATCGCCGCGGAGATCATGTCGGATCGAAAGGTCATCGTCGTCTCTCGCTGGCGGAACGTCGCCCCGTGGCCTATCGCTCCGGACAGAGCCGGTAAAGACCGGGCCGAACCGGGAGATGCCGATGACCGACCTGTCCAGCCACGCCGCGATTCGCGCCGCGCTCGCCGCGCTGCCGGAACCCGATGACGCCGCGCGCGTGGCGGCGCGCAAGCGTGACGCGCAGCTGACCAAGCCGCCGGGATCGCTGGGCCGGCTGGAGGAGCTGGCGATCTGGTACGCGGGCTGGCGCGGGGAGGCGCGGCCGCGCGTCGCGGCGCCGCAGATCCTCGTCTTCGCGGGCAATCACGGGATCGCCGCGCAGGGGGTCAGCGCCTTTCCCACCGAGGTGACCGCCCAGATGGTTGCCAATTTCGAAGCCGGAGGCGCCGCGATCAACCAGCTCGCCGATCTTGCGGGGGCGCGGCTCGATGTCCACGCGCTCGATCTCGACCGGCCGACGGCGGATTTCACCCAAGGCCCCGCGATGGCGGAGGCCGAGGCCTGCGCCGCCTTCGCGCGCGGATGGGGCGCGGTGGCGGACGGGACGGATGTCCTGGTCGTGGGGGAGATGGGGATCGGCAACACGACCTCGGCCACGGCGCTGGCCTCCGCGATCCTTGGCGGCAACGGCTGGGCCGGGCGGGGAACGGGGGTGGACGATGCCGGGCTCGCGCGCAAGGAGGCGGCGGTGGCGCGCGCGCTGGCGGTCAATGCCGACCGGACGGGTCTGGGCGTGCTGACGGCGTTCGGCGGGCGGGAGCTTGCCGCCATGGCGGGCGCCATCGCGGGCGCACGGGCGCGGCGCGTGCCGGTGATCCTCGACGGGTTCATCTGCACGGCGGCGGCGCTGACGCTCTGGGCCGAGGAGAAGGGTGCGCTGGATCATTGCGTCGCCGGGCACCTGTCGGCCGAGGGCGCGCATGGGCGGATGCTCGACGCGCTCGGGATGGCGCCGCTCCTGTCGCTGGGCCTGCGGCTGGGCGAGGGCTCGGGCGCGGCGCTCGCGATCCAGGTGTTGCGCGGCGCGCTGGCCTGCCATTCGGGGATGGCGACGTTTTCCGAGGCGGGGGTGGCGGGGGGCTGAGGCGCGTCAGCGCTCCGCGTCCCGCTCCGCCACCATGAAGGACAGCGCATCGGCGAGGATCTTCGTGTCGCGGCCGTTGGTCACGCCGCCCACGCCGACGCGGCGATTGACGCGCCACCAGAGACCGGGCGCCCAGGCGCGGCCGAGGGGGCGGCGCAGGCGGATCAGGAAGCCGTTCGACGGCTTGAAGGTGAACAGCGACCGGTCAACGGAGTCGATGTCGTCCATCGCGGCGATCCAGGTGCCGTCCTCCTGCCGCAGCCCGTCCGCATCGAGGATCAACGCCACGCCCGAACGCTCCCATCCCCGCCACGCCAGCAGCAGCGCCGCGACCCCCGCCACCACGAGGAACGCCCGCCAGCCGAGGTCTGCCGGCGGAGAGGCCAGCGCGATCCACAGAAGAAGCAGGCCTAGGATCCCCTGCACCCCCACGGCGAAGGCGCGGCGGGACGGAGAGGCGCGGACGATGTGGAGCGGTGCGGACATGCGCCTGCCCTAGCGCCCCGCGCGGGGGCGCACAACGACGGTTCGCGCGGGCAAGTTGTGTCGCGGGCAGGGGGCGCCTACCTCGGCGTCAACACCAGATTCAGGAGACGCGCCATGTCCCTCAGACCCGTCCTCGAGACCCGCGAGGCCCGACCGACCATGGAAGGGGCGGGCGTGCATCTGCACCGCGCCTTCGGCTTCGGCGATCCGTCGGAGCAGGATCCGTTCCTGCTGTTTGATGATTTCCGGGGCGACCACGAGGAGCTCTACAAGGAGGGCTTTCCCTGGCACCCGCATCGCGGGATCGAGACCATCACCTACGTTCTGGCCGGCGAGGTCGAGCACGGTGATTCGCTGGGCAATCGCGGCACGCTCGGGGCCGGCTCGGTCCAGTGGATGACGGCCGGCTCCGGCATCCTGCACCAGGAGATGCCGCGCGGCGATGCGCAGGGGCGGATGCACGGCTTCCAGCTCTGGGCGAACCTGCCGTCGTCGCTGAAGATGACGGCGCCGCGCTATCAGGACATCGGGGGCGACGACATTCCGGTCGTCACCGAGGATGACGGCACCACGGCCCGCATCGTGATGGGCACGTTCTGGGGCAAGACGGGGCCGGTGGACGGGATCGCGGCGGATCCGCAATATCTCGACATCTCGGTGCCGCCGAACGTGAAGCGTCGGTTCAAGGTCGACACCTACCGCCAGACCTTCGCCTATGTCTTCGCGGGGGCGGGGCGGTTTTCGGACGCATCCGCACCGCAGGGGGTTCTGCTGGAGAAGGAAGTGGCCGGGCAGGAGGTCAACATCCGCGACCTGTCGGGCAACCGCACGCTGGTCCGCTTCGGCACGGGCGACGAGATTACCGTGCAGGCCGGGCCGGAGGGCGTGCGGTTCCTCCTCGTCTCCGGCGCGCCGATCCAGGAGCCCGTCGCGTGGCACGGGCCGATCGTGATGAACACGCAGGACGAGTTGAAGCAGGCGATGCGCGAGCTGCGGAACGGGACGTTCATCCGGCCCGCCCACTGATCCCGCGCGTCCCGCTGGCCTTCGCGCCGGCGGGGCGCTACGTCTGCGCCATGCTGAACGTCATCCGCCACGGCGAACCCACGAATGCTCCCCCCCTTCTGATCGCGCATGGCCTGTTCGGGTCGGCGCGGAATTGGCGGGTGATCGCCACGCGCCTTGCGGATGCGCGCGAGGTCGTCGCGGTGGACATGCGCAACCATGGTGCGAGCCCGTGGCACGATACCCATTCCTATCACGATCTCGCGGCCGATCTGGCCGAGGTGATCGGCGATCGTCCGCATGACGTGCTGGGACATTCCATGGGCGGGAAGGCGGCGATGGTTCTGGCGCTGACGCGGCCGGAGGCGGTGCGGCGGCTCGTGGTGGCCGATATCGCGCCGGTAACCTACGGGCACAGTCAGGCGCATCTGATCGACGCGATGCGCGGCGTGGATTTCGCCACCGTCAGCCGCCGCTCCGACGCGGCCGCGCAGCTTTCGCAGGTGCCCGACGGGGGGACGCGGTCGTTCCTGCTGCAATCGGTCGATGCGAACGAGGGGCGCTGGATGCTGAACCTCGACGTGCTGGAGCGCGAGATGTCGAAGATCGTAGGCTTTCCGGAGGTCGACGGCACGTTCGAGAGGCCCGCGCTTTTCTTGTCGGGGGGCGAAAGCGACTATGTCAGGTCGGAGCACCGCGACCGCGTGCGGGAATTGTTCCCGGCGGCGCGCTTCGCGAAGATCCCCGGCGCGAACCATTGGCTGCACGCCGAGAAGCCGCGAGAATTCGAGGCGGCCGTGCGGGTGTTCCTCGACGCCTGACGCGGCTCAGGCCGTCAGGCCCTCCGGCTCCGGCAGGCCATGCGCACGGCAGCAGGCCGTCACGGTGTTGGCCAGAAGGCAGGCGATGGTCATCGGGCCGACGCCGCCCGGCACCGGCGTGATCGCGCCCGCGACCGCGGCGCAGGATTCGAAGTCGCAATCGCCCACCAGCCGGTTCTTTTCGCCGTTCGGGACGCGGTTGATGCCCACGTCGATCACGGTCGCGCCCGGTTTGATCCAGTCGCCCGTCACCATCTTCGGGCGCCCCACGGCGGCCACGACGATATCGGCGCGCCGCACGACGGCCGGCAGGTCGGCGGTGCGCGAATGGGCGATCGTGACCGTCGCGCTGTCGCGCAACAGAAGCTGCGCCATCGGCTTGCCGACGATGTTCGACCGGCCGATCACAACGGCCTCCCGCCCCGAAAGATCGCCCAGATGGTCGCGCAGCATCATCAGGCAACCCAGCGGCGTGCAGGGGACGAGCGCCTTCTGCCCGGTGGCGAGCCGGCCGACATTCGAGATGTGGAAACCGTCCACGTCCTTGTCGGGATCGATCGCGTCGATGACGAGGCCCGCATCGATATGGTCGGGCAGGGGGAGCTGCACGAGAATGCCGTGAATGGCCGGATCGGCGTTGAGCCGCGCGACGATGTCCAGCACCTCCGCCTCCGAGGCGGTGGCATCCAAGCGGTGCTCCTCGGAATGCATCCCGGCCTCGAGCGTCTGGCGGCCCTTGTTGCGCACATAGACCGCGCTGGCGGGATCCTCGCCGACCAGAACGACCGCAAGGCCCGGCGTGACGCCCGCCGCCTTCACACGTGCGACCTCTTCGGCGACGCGGGCGCGGATGGTGGCGGCGAAGGCTTTGCCGTCGATGATGGTGGCGGTCATGGGGGCTCCTCTGGAGGGGCCGGATCGCGGGGATCCGGGGCTCGGGTTCGTTGCCGGCGGGATGCGCTTCTGGCGAACGCGCATCCCGCCGGCAACGTCTGCGACGCGGACGCCTGTCAGAACAACCCCTCGACCTCGCCGGCATCGTTGAGGCGGATATTCTCGGCGCTGGGCACGCGGGGCAGGCCCGGCATGGTCATGATCTCACCGCAGATCACCACCACGAACCCGGCCCCCGCCGAAAGCCGCACCTCGCGCACGGGTACGGAATGGCCGGTCGGCGCGCCGCGCAGGTTCGGGTCGGTCGAGAAGGAATATTGCGTCTTGGCCATGCAGATCGGCAGGTGGCCATAGCCCTCGTCCTCCCACGCCTTGAGCTGGTCGCGGACCTTCTTGTCGGCCAGCACCGCATCGGCGTGATAGATCCGCTTGGCGATGGTCTCGATCTTCTGGAACAGGCCCATCTCGTCGGGATAGAGCGGCGCGAAGTTGGCTTGCCCCGCATCGGCGATTTCGGCCACCCGGCGCGCAAGGTCGGCCGACCCGGCGGATCCGTCGGCCCAGTGCCGCGACACGATCGCCTCCGAACCCTGGCTGGCGACGTAATCCTGCACCGCCTGCACCTCGGCCGCGCTGTCGCCGGTGAAGTGGTTGATGGCGACGACGACGGGAACGCCGAAGGATTTCACGTTGCCGATATGGCGCCCGAGATTGGCGCAGCCCGCACGCACCGCCTCAACATTCTCGGCGCTCAGATCGGCCTTGGCGACGCCGCCATTCATCTTCATCGCCCGCACCGTGGCGACGAGCACGACGCAATCGGGGGCGAGGCCCGCCTTGCGGCATTTGATGTTCATGAACTTCTCGGCGCCGAGATCCGCGCCGAAGCCCGCCTCCGTGACGACGTAGTCGGCCAGCTTGAGCGCGGTCGTCGTGGCGATGACCGAGTTGCAGCCATGGGCGATGTTCGCGAAGGGCCCGCCATGCACGAAGGCGGGATTGTTTTCGAGCGTCTGGACGAGGTTCGGCTGCATCGCGTCCTTCAGCAGCACCGTCATCGCGCCGTCGGCCTTGATGTCGCGGCAGAAGACCGGGGTGCGGTCGCGCCGGTAGGCCACGATCATGTCGCCCAGACGGCGCTGGAGGTCCGACAGATCGGTGGCGAGGCACAGGCAGGCCATCACTTCGGAGGCGACGGTGATGTCGAAACCCGTCTCGCGCGGGAAGCCGTTGGCCACGCCGCCGAGCGAGGCCGTAATCTGGCGCAGCGCGCGGTCGTTCATGTCGACGACCCGCCGCCAGACGACGCGGCGCACGTCGATATCCAACTCGTTGCCCCAGTAGATGTGGTTGTCGATCATCGCCGACAGCAGGCTGTGCGCCGAGGTGATGGCGTGGAAATCACCGGTGAAGTGGAGGTTCATCTCCTCCATCGGCACGATCTGCGCATATCCGCCGCCGGCCGCGCCGCCCTTCATGCCGAAATTGGGGCCCAGCGACGCTTCGCGGATGCAGATCATCGCGTTCTTGCCGATGGCGTTGAGCCCGTCGCCCAAGCCCACCGTCGTGGTCGTCTTGCCCTCGCCGGCGGGGGTCGGGTTGATCGCCGTCACGAGGATCAGCTTGCCGTTCGGGCGGTCACACACGCCGTCGATGAAGCGCTGGGAGACCTTCGCCTTATCGTGGCCATAGGGCAGCAGGTCGTCCTCGCCGATCCCGATGCGTTGGCCGATCTCGCGGATCGGCTGCTTCCTGGCTTCGCGGGCGATCTGGATGTCGGTCTTGTGGCTCACGGGCTGGCTCCCTTCGTGTTTCCCCTCCGCAATAAGACGTTCGGGGACGGGGGGTGCGCGCGAAAACCGACCTGTTCGCGTTCCGGGACGGCGTTGTGGGGGATCGCGGAGGGCGCCGGGTGCGCATCGGAAACGAATTGTTCCGAAGTTGAACGGTGCGAATCGGGGAACTGTAAGGGATCGTTAGATGTTAGCCTGGCAAGGCGGTGGGGAAATGTCGGCAAAGAACTGCCTATTGAGGAGATCGCCCATGAGCGTCCACAGTATCTGCATCCATGCCGGTTTTGCCACCGGCCTCGGTCTCGCGATCCTCACGGGCCTCGCGCTGGCCTGAACCCGTCGGGACAATCAGACACCTCGTCACGGCCTCTGGTCGGGGATGTGCAGCCTCAGACGCTTGCCGAGTCGGATTACGCCCTCACGCTCCACCTACACCGTCACACCGCGACGGCCCTCGGCGACGGCCTTGAACCGTAGGCCATGACCTGGGGCGCCTGTGTCGATGATTAGGCGCCGGCAGGTGGCAGGGTCGGTTCGCCATGTCGACGACCATCGTGGCCCCGCCCTCGGCCTGCAGGCGCGAGGACGGCGGCAGATACGTCAGGTCGGGTATCCCTGAGACGACGAGGGTGGCGCCGATATGGGCCGGGTCCAAGCCGGTCACGCCGATACCGGCAGCAATCTGCGCCACTTCCTCCGACGAGACAACGGAGAGTTGGCGGACGTTCCGGATTTCAGTCTCCTTGGGGTGCTGTGAGACGACCGACTACAGGAGGGCCGGGTCAGGCCGCCATGTGCTTTGCCCGCCGGACCCGCGAAGGTCAGCACCAGTTCCGCACATGGCAGGGAGGCGAGAGCGGCGGCACGACCCGGAACGACGCCGAGCCACGTGATCCGGCCACGGAAATCGTCGGGATGAGTGACGGCATGGCGGTCCTTCGGTTGCGACTTCGGACCTGCCGTGTGGTTCAGCGTCTGCGGCTCACGTACCAAAGGGGAATGGCGACCATGGCGAAGATGGCCGTGCCCAGTTCCATCCACTCCTCGGCACGGGCGAAGCTGTCGACAACGTCCTGAGGCACCTCGACGCCGAAGGGAAGCAGTTTCCGTCCCAGGCCGTCAAACACGCCCTTTGCGATGACGACGAGCGCGACGGAGAGCGCGACGAGCCATGGCCAGACCTGCCCGTCGCGAACTCCACGCACCATGGCAGGCAAGCCGCGGCGGACCAGGCGCACACCCGTCCACAAGGCGAAGATCACGATGGCCAGCCCGATGGCCTTTTCCCACAACGGATAATCGCCGGTGTAGAAGCGGGACTTCAGGATCCCGCCGGACAGCAGCGACTTGTCGAGATCCATTTCCCGCAGGATCGCGAGGATCAGCGTAACGGGAATTTGCCATTCCCGTCCGAAGGCGAGGCCCGGCACCAGCCAGGCATAGAGCAAGGCCGCGCAAAGATAGGCGACGATCGTCGCGACCTCCACCGGGCCATCTTCTCCGTAAAGGCCGCTTTCGCCCCGGACGAACAGGAGTGTCAGGAGGACGAGTGCGGAGGCGAGCGCAAGCGGCAGTGCCACGCCCGCCTTTGTGTCATGGGGGGAGGTCAAATCGATCAATCCGTTCCTGCGGCGTTTCGGCGGACCTCTATCCGGCCGCTTCGGACGATGAAAGCGGTTGCCGGCGGACAGGGTAGACCGCCACGAACAAGCCCCGGTCAGAGACCGGGGCTTTAGAAGAGATTAGGTGGGTTCCGGTGCTGGATCGATTCCGGGCGCCTTCGGTTTTGGCTTGGTCTTCGGGATCGACGTCAGGCTGGAGCCGCCGGTCGTGTCGGCGCCGTCGTCATCGTCCCCCCGCTTCAGCGGCTCTCCGTTGATCACCTTCATGATCTCCGGACCCGTCAGCGTCTCGTATTCAAGAAGGCCCTGAGCGAGATTTTCGAGCGCGTCGTTTTTTTCCGTCAGGATGCGCTTGGCGGTCTCGTAGCCCTCGTGGATGATGGCCTTGACCTTGTCGTCGATCAGCTTCTGCGTCTCGCTGGAGTGGTTCGTGCCGCCGCCATAGCCTCCGAGGAAGCTCTGCTGCTCGTTGGCGTAATCCACCAGACCGAGCTCTTCGGCATAGCCGTATTGAGTGACCATCGCGCGGGCGATCTGGGTCGCCTGCTTGATGTCCTGGCTCGCGCCCGAAGTGATGTTTTCCTTGCCAAACGTCAGCTCCTCGGCGACGCGGCCGCCCATGGCCATCGCGATCCGCGAGGTGAACCACTGGTAGCTGGCCGAGATGCGATCCCGCTCCGGCAGCGACAAAACGAGACCCAAGGCCCGGCCACGCGGAATGATCGTCGCCTTGTGGATGGGATCGTGCTGCGGGACGTTGAGGCCGACGATCGCGTGGCCCGCCTCGTGATAGGCGGTCAGCTTCTTCTCGTCCTCGGACATGACCATGGAGCGACGCTCCGCACCCATCATGACCTTGTCCTTGGCCTGCTCGAAATCGTCCATCGTGACGACGCGCCTGCCGATTCTTGCGGCCATCAGCGCCGATTCGTTGACCAGGTTGGCCAGGTCGGCACCGGAGAAGCCGGGCGTGCCGCGGGCGATGATGCGCAGATCGACATCCGCACCCAAGGGAACCTTGCGCGCATGGACGCCGAGAATCTTCTCGCGGCCCTTGATATCCGGGTTGGGCACCTGGACCTGCCGGTCGAAACGGCCGGGACGCAGCAGCGCCGGGTCGAGCACGTCGGGACGGTTCGTGGCCGCGACGATGATGATGCCCTCGTTGGCATCGAAGCCGTCCATCTCGACCAGAAGCTGGTTCAGCGTCTGCTCCCGCTCGTCGTTGCCGCCGCCATAGCCCGCGCCGCGCGAACGGCCGACCGCGTCGATCTCGTCGATGAAGATGATGCAGGGCGCATTTTTCTTGGCCTGCTCGAACATGTCGCGCACGCGGCTGGCGCCGACGCCGACGAACATCTCGACGAAGTCCGAGCCCGAAATGGTGAAAAAGGGCACACCCGCTTCGCCCGCCACGGCACGGGCCAGAAGCGTCTTACCGGTGCCCGGAGGGCCGACCAGCAGGGCGCCCTTGGGGATCTTGCCGCCAAGGCGCGAGAACTTCTGTGGGTTGCGCAGGAATTCGACGATCTCCTCGAGGTCGTCCTTGGCCTCGTCGATGCCGGCCACGTCGTCAAAGGTGACGCGGCCACTCTTTTCCGTCAGCATCTTGGCCTTGGACTTGCCGAACCCCATGGCGCCGCCTTTGCCGCCGCCCTGCATCCGGTTCATGAAGAAAATCCAGATACCGATCAGCAACAGGAACGGCAGCCAGAGCGACAGCGCGCTGAGGAAGCCAGATGTCTCCTGACTGCGGGCGGCAATGGCGACGTCATTGGCCAGAAGCGTTTCGGTCACGTCGACATCGGCCGGCTTGATCGTCGTCAACTGGGCGCCGGACGCGCTGTCGAAGACGATGCGTTCGCCATCAAGCTCAACCGAGGTGACGGAGCCGCTCTCCACCTGATCGATGAACTCCGAATAGGGGACCTCACGCGAAGACATCGCGGAATTGCCCCCCGAAAAGATCTGGAACAGCGCCATGACGAGGACGAAAAGAACGACCCAGAAGGCGATAGTGCGCGCGTTTCCCAAGAAAAGTACTCCCGATGGCGCGGGTCTGGTCCGCGCGTTGGATCAAGCGACAAGATAAGCATCTGGGCCATGGGTTCAACGGGCGATCAGCACCTGAGCGAAGGTCGGACGCAATGACACGCTCCATTCCGTGAATAATCCGGCCAGCGGCGCGGCGATCAGCCGCGTGCCGTCGCGGATCGCCGGCGATGCCAGAAGCGACATGCGCGGCAGGCCGGCCTCGCGCCATGGCGTCTGCGTGATATCGTGGCCCAGGGCGCCGACCGTCAGGCCGGGGCGGTGCGGTCCGGAACAATGCCATCGTACGTCCCAAGGCCGGTCCGTAGGGCCGGGCGGCGCGCAGAACGCGGCCTCGCGCGCGATGCGCAGCGTCCCGGTCTCGTCGGACATGCGGCATCCGGCCAGCGTCGCCGTTCGGCCCTCCAATGCATTTGCGACGAAGCGCGTTCGTTCGGCGTGGCGTGGACCGTAAGGGCGCCCCCCAATCCAGCGCAGCGCGGCAAGAAGGATCCGCGGGACGGGATCGGGATCGTCGGCATGGAGGGCCGCAAGCGCCGCCCGGTCGAGCAGGAGATCGCCGCGATCCTCCCGCACGTATCGCGCGGCGATTTGCGTTGCATGGGCGACGAGGCTGATACGCGCCTCCTCCAGCACCGCCGCCGAGGCCGCGATGCTCGCGACGTCGAGGCCGAGGCTGGCGATGGCCTGCCGTGCGGCCACGCGCTCGAACGTCGCATCCTCGTTGGAGGAATCCTCGGACCAGCCGATTCTGCGGGCGGTGAGGGCGGCACGCAGGTCCGCGCGCCGGACCGTCAGGGCGGGGCGAAGCCAGTGCAGGTTCCGGTCGTGACGCCCTTCTGCCATCCGCGCCAATCCGTCGATGCCGGAGGCACGGGCGAGGCGCATCATCATCGTTTCGGCCACGTCGTCGGCGGTATGGCCAAGGAGGACCGCTTCCCTGCCGATAGGAGCCGCCTCGGCGATGGCATCGTAACGCGCGGTGCGGGCGCGCGCCTGCAGATTGGGGCCGGGGGCGACGCGGAGGCGGATTACCTCATGCGGATGACCCAGACTTTCGCACAGGGCCGCAACCTGCCGGGCCTCCGCTTGGGCCTCGGGGCGCAGGCCGTGATCCACGGTGACGACATGGAGGCCAATGCCCGTGCTTCGCGAGACCGCGTCCGCGGCGAGAAGAAGCGCGGTGGAATCGCTGCCGCCGGAGACGGCGACACCGAGCGGGTCGGAGTGTGCGGCGGTCAACAGCGCCGCAATCCGGCGCGCGACCGCGTCGATCGCGTCGCCGGACAAGGGCGCGTCAGGAACAGTCGAGGCCCGACATCGCGGCACTCGCCTGCGCGACGGCCGGCGAGTCGGGGAACCGGACGGCGACCTCGGACAGCGTCAGGCAGGCTTCGTCGCGCTGCCCGAGAGCGCCGAGCGCGGTGCCCAACCCGACCAGAGCGCGGGCCGCATACGGACCTTCGGGCGTACCCGAGAAGCTCTCCAGATAGCCGCGGGCCGCTTCGGCGTGACGGTTCTCGGCGGCGAGCGCCTGACCGCGCAGGAACTGCGCCTCGCCGGTCAGAGGACCCGTCGGATAGGCGGTGACGAAGCGGCCGAACGCCTCGGCCGCCGCGGCGGTGTCGCCTGAATCGAGCGCCGTCTTGGCCGCGTCGAACTCGGCCCGCTCGCTCACCGCGAGTTGCGGGCCGGTCGTGGTCGGCGCGGTCGACAGGATGCCGTCGGAGGCGGGGCTTTCGGTGTCGTCCGCATCCGCCTCGCCCAAGGGGCCAGGGTTGGGAAGCGCCGTGAGGTCGCATTCCTCGGTCAGCTCGCAGAGTTGGAACCGCAGATCCTCGATGCGGGCGGCACCGTCGCGCGACACGCTCTCGATGCGGAATTCCATCCGCTCGGTCGCCTGGGTCAGCCGCTGCAATTCCTGCTCGATCGCGTTCACACGGTCGAGCACCGTGGAGCCGCCGACCGCCATGTTCGGCGCGCCGGTCGTGTTCAGCTCGGTGCGCAGCCCTTGGAGCTCGACGTTGAGCACGGCGAGCTGCTGGCGGATGTCGGCAAGCGTCTGCGTCCGGTCCTGCTGTGCAAAGGCGGGCAGCGAGACCGGCGCCGCCAGCGCCGCCACGAAGGCGATGGCGAGGCGCGCGCGCATCACACGCCTGCCCCGGCGGCCAGTACCGTGACGGCACGGCGGTTCTGGCTATAGCAGGCCTCGGTCGAGCAGATCTGGAGCGGACGCTCCTTGCCGTAGCTGATCGTGCGCAGGCGGCCGGCCGAGACGCCTTGGCTGATCAGGTAGTCGCGCGCCGCATTGGCCCGGCGTCCACCGAGCGCGAGGTTGTATTCGCGCGTGCCCTGTTCGTCGGCATGCCCCTCGATCAGCGCGGTGTAGCCCGGATTGGCATTCAGCCACTGCGCCTGCCCGGCGAGCACGGTCTGCGCCTCGGCGCTCAGATTCGACTGGTCGACGGCAAAGAGAACGCGGTCGCCGATATTCTGCTGGAAATAGGCGGCCGAGGCCGGATCGTTCGGCCCGCCGGGGGTGAAGCCGCCGGCATTCGCGCCGACACCCGCGCCGTCGAACCCTTGGCCGCCGGCACCGCCGCCCGCGCCGAGCCGGTCGCCACAGGCGCCGAGCGCGAGCGTCGTGGCGAGGATGAGGGCGGTCTTGGAAATCTTGGAAATCATGTGCGTGATCCTATTGCAGTAGCGGGCCCCAGGAGGGGTCGGAGGCGGCCGCGGGCGTCGCGGCGCGTTGAAGGTTGCGGCCGGTGATATCGACCGAATAGAGCGCCGGCGCACCCTGCGCCCCCGCCGTTTCGCGGGTAAACATCACGACGCGGCCATTCGGTGCCCAGGTCGGCCCCTCGTCGAGGAATGCGCCCGTCAGAAGCCGCTCCTCGGAGCCGTCGGTGCGCATCACCCCGATATGGAAGCGGCCGGCATTCTGCTTGGTGAAGGCGATGTAATCTCCCTTCGGGCTCCAGACCGGGGTGCCGTAGCGGCCCTCGCCATAGCTGATCCTGCTGCCGTCGCCGCCCGAGGCGGGCATGACGTAAAGCTGCGGCTGACCGGAGCGGTCGCTTTCGAACACGATCCGGCTGCCGTCGGGCGAGAAGCTGGGTGCCGTCTCGATCGAGGGCGCCGTGGTCAGGCGGTTCGTCGTTCCGGATGCGAGGTCGAGGACGTAGAGGTCCGTATTGCCGGCGACCTCGGCCGAATAGACGACCCGGCCGGAATCGGGCGAGAACCGGGGGGCGAAGCTCATGTTCTGGTCGACGCCGCCGACGGTCTGCTTCTCCAGTGTGCCCACGTCGATGACGGTCACGCGGGGAAAGCCGGATTCGTAGCCCGTATAGATGATTTTCGTGCCATCGGGCGAAAAGCGCGGGGCCAGCACGATGGAGTCCGAGGAGGTCAGGTACTGCACGTTCGCGCCGTCGTAATCCATGACCGCAAGCCGTTTCTGGCGCGCATCCTTCGGGCCGGTCTCGCTGACGAAGACGACGCGGCTGTCGAAATAGGGGCCTTCGCCGGTGATGCGCGAATAGGCGGCATCGGCGACCTTGTGGGCCATTCTCCGCCAGCCATCCGCCGTGCCGACGAATTGCAGCCCGTCGCCGAGCGGCTGTTCGGAGAAGACGTCGAACAGGCGGAACTGCACCACGATCCGCCCGTCGGGCTCGACGAGGACGGATCCCGTGATCAGGGCCTGCGCGTTGATCGCCTTCCAGTCGGAATACTCGATCGGAGCGTCGAAGCTGGAGACGCGCGAGATATGCGCATCGCGCGGGATCTCGCGGAACAGGCCGGTATTGGACAGGTCGGCGGCGATGACGCGGGAGATGTCCTCGGCCAGATCCTGCGCCGCGGGATTGCGCGCCACGAAGGGCGGGACCGCGACGGTCAGCGGCTCGATCACACCGTCGGTGATGGTGATGCGCAGCGGGCCGGGCGCCGCATCCTGCGCGGTGGCAGGAACGGATAGCGGCAGCGCCAGCATCAGCGCGGCGCAGAGGCCTTTGAAAAATGTCTTCACCCTAGACCTCTTCGTTTCCTTAGCGGAGATTGCTTCGGTATCGCCAAAGTGGCGCGGTTTCTCAACCGTTCTGCCGCGCGCGGCGCTCACGTGCGCGTGTTTCATCAGCGCAGGCGCATCTGCGACGGGTCGAAGGACATCTCGATCTCCTTCCACTGCTCGTATTTCTCGGGCGGCAGGTCGAACCCGTCGCGGCCGCACCGGAAGATGGCGCGGCGGCCGACCTCGAAGGCCTGCTGCGCCGCCGCCTGCGAGCCACCCTCGAACCCGACCAGACGCAGCGTGTTGGGGTTCGGCACGCCGTTCGGGTCCATCTGCATGTAGATCGTCACTGTCGTGCGCAGCGCCTCGGTCGACAGGCTGAAGACGTTCCAGCAGCGGCTGACCGCCACGCGCAACCCGTCCCTCTCGCCTTGGGTGAGCGGGGGGCCGGCGGGTGCGGCGGGGGCCGGCGTGCCGCCGCCGCGGGCTTCCGCAAGGGCGGCGCTTGTGTCGATGGCCGCCGGCGTGTCCTCGACAGGCTCGCTCGGTTCGCTCTGCTGCGCGGCCGCGACCTGCTGCGGCGGCTCCGGCTCCTCGGGTGCCTCGGATGGGGCCTCCTCGGCCGCGACGGGCGTCGGCCGGTTCGGGCGCCGGGACGGACGGGTGGAGCTTTCAGGCGCGCGTCCGGGCGTGTCGGCCTCCGTCACGATGATGGGCGCGGTCTCCTCCGGGGCGGCCGGTGCCTCCGACGGCTCGGCGGGCTCTTCCTCGGCGGGTTCCGGCGTCGGCGGCGCCTCGACTGTCGGCGCGGTGTCGACCATCGGCGGCGGCGCGGGGCTGGGCCGGGTCGAAACGATGTCGGCCGGACGCGGCGCGGGGCGATCCGACAACTCGGCCGTCGGATCGTCGGCGGGGGCCGCGGGCGGGGCGGGCGCATCCGGCGTGTCGGCGGCGACATCGGCCTGCGGCGGCGGGGCGATCTGGCTGAAGTCGGGCTGCGCGTCCGGGGCGGAGGGCGCGGGGGTCTCGGGGCGCGCGACGCTCTGCGGGGGCGGTGTCTCCTCGGCGGGCGCGGGCGCGGGCGCGTCGGGCGTCGCTGGTGCTTCCGGGGCGACGGGGGCGGGCGGCACGTCGGCGGGCGCCGCCGCGATCATCGCGTCGAATTCGGCGGACGATATGACCGAGACCGCCGCGATCTCAATGCTGTCCTCGGGCGGCACGGGCGCGAACAGGCCGGAGATCAGCGCCCAGCCCAGCAGGCCCGCATGGGCCGTTCCGGAAATCGCGACGGCGGTGCGCGTCTCCATGGGCTACTGCCCCGTATCCGCCGCGCCGTCGCCTGCGCCGCTCAGGGTCGGGCCGCCGGGCTCGGTCACGAGACCGATATTGCGGAAGCCGCCGGCATTCAGCGCGCCCATCACCACCATCACGTCCGAATAGGACACGGTGCCGTCGGCGCGCAGGAACACCTTGTCGCCCTGCCGCTCGCCCGCGATGGCGCGAAGTCGCGGCACGAGATCGTCGCGCGGCACCTCGGTCGACCCGATCAGGACGCGACCGTCAGCCGCGATCGTCAGCGCGAGCGGCTCCTCCTGCTCCTGCGGCAGGGGGGCGGCGGCGGTTTCGGGCAACTCGATCGGCACGCCGGCGGTCAGCAGCGGCGCGGCCACCATGAAGATGATCAGCAGCACCAGCATCACATCGACGAAGGGCGTGACGTTGATCTCCGACATCGGGCGCGATCCGCCGGAGGAGCGGCGCCTGCGGCGGGTGCCGCCGCCGGGCTGGACGATGCCGCCGGCCATTCAGGCGGCGTCCAGCTGGCGCGACAGGATGGTGGCGAACTCGTCGGCGAAGGCTTCGTAATTGCCGAGAATGCGATCGCTGTCGCGGCTGAGCTTGTTGTAGAAGATCACCGCCGGAATCGCGGCGACGAGGCCGATGCCGGTGGCCAGAAGCGCCTCGGCAATGCCGGGTGCGACGACGGCGAGGTTGGTGTTCTGGCTGATGGCGATCTGCTCAAAGGCGTGCTTGATGCCCCAGACCGTGCCGAACAGGCCGATGAAGGGTGCGGTCGACCCGATCGTGGCGAGGAAGGTCAGCCCCGAGGTCAGGCGGTCGCGCTCCTTGGAGATGGCGACGTCCATCGTGCGGTCGATCCGGGACTGCGTGCCGGTGATCAGGCCGCCATCGTCGCGGTGACTGCGCGACCATTCCCGCATGGCGGCGGCGAAAATCCGCTCCGACGCGGATTTCGGGCTGTCGCCGATCTGGTCGTAGAGCTCGTCGAGCGGCTCGCCCGACCAGAAGGCCCGGTCGAAGGCGGCGGCGCGGGTCCGGGCGCGGCGGAACTGCACGACCTTCTGGATCAGGATCGCCCAGACCCAGATCGAAGCCGCGAACAGCATGATCATCACGAGTTGCACGACGACGGTCGCGCGCAGGAACAGCGCCCAGATCGAAAAGTCGATCTCGCTGGCGGCTGCCAGAACTTCGGTTTCCATCTGGACTGCCCGTCCTTGTTGATCGGGTCGTTTTCGACCGCATTATGGGCAAATCACCTAGCAGACGAAAAACGCCTTGGCGAGGCGGATCGGGGGGCTCACGGAAACTTGCGAACCGTTCGATATGGGCGAAACGCCGCCGATCAGGGGCCGAACCTGAAATGGTCTGCAACGAAGGGCGGGATCAAGACGCCCGCGCAACGGATCAGCCGGGAGACGCCGCCGCGATCGGGACGAGGGGCGTGTCGAAGGTCAGGCCGGCCCTCGCTCTCTGGGGGAGGGGCGCGAGGAAGTTCAGCCGCGCGCTGCGCAGAATGCCTCCGTAGGCCGGCGCTTCGGCTTCCGGCGGCGCGGAGGCCGTCAGCGTCGGCGCCTGCGGCGTGACGGGCGCATCGGTCCAGTGGCACGCCTCGCGCAGGGTGCTGAGCGGCGCGGCGAGATCGATAATCGGAAAACGCAGGTCGTTGGGCAGGCCGGTCGCGTCGGCGAAACGAACATGCAGGCTCTGCGCGTTCGTCAGCGTCTCGATCAGGGGACGGGCGCTTTGGGTGTTCCAGTGACCGAATGCTTCGCCCCGGCTGTCGACCGTCATGCGCACGGATCGCGAGGCGCCGTCGTCGATCTGCACCTTGACCGGCCAGTCGCCCGAATCGGACGGCGGCGTGGCGCAATCATGGGCGACATAGATGGCGGTTCTGTTCTCGAAGCAGCGCAGCAGGAGAGTTGCCCGCCGGCGGGGGCCGCATTGCAGCGGCTCGTCGCTCGACACCGAAAGATAGACATTCGTGAGATCCGGGCGTTCCGAAGGCTCCGTCCGCAGGGTCCAGCCGATGCGTGTGGGGGTCGCCTGCGTCATGGGCGGCTCGGGCTTGGCCGGAACCGCCGTTTCGGTCCGCGTCTCGCGCGAAACGGGCGCTGCTTCTGCCAATGCGGTTGTCGGATCGTCCGCGTCCCTTGGCAGGGAGTAGCCGATGGAGATGCCGGAAAGGGCGGCGAGGATACAGGCGAAAACGCGAATCTGCGCGGACATGAAGCGAGCCTCCGGTTTCGTGGCAACCTGCACGAAAGGAGGTTAACGGAGCGTTACGTGTCCGGCGCGAGCGCGGAGATCAGAGGTGGAAGCCGCTGCGGCCGTCCCGAGAGGTCCATGCAGACGATCGTGACGCGCGCCCGGAACAGTACGGCGCCGTCGCGCAGGACGTCCTGCTCCATGACGAACCGTGCGCGCCCCATGGATGCCACCGCGCTGCGGATCTCGAGCCGGTCGTCATAGCGCGCGGGCTTGAGGTAATCCGCCTCGACCCGCAGGACGGCGAAGACGAGGCCGCGGCCGCGCATCTCGGCCTGATCGATGCCGGCCGCGCGGACCATCTCGGAACGGGCGCGTTCGATGAACCGCAGGTAGTTGGCGTAATAGACGATTCCGGCCAGATCGACATCCTCGTAATAGACGCGGACCGGCCAGACATGCGACTCGCTCACGAGACGCGGCCCACGCGGGCGGCGAGGCGAAGCGCGTGGGATGGATCCTGCGCCATCGCGGGCAGGACTGGATCGTAGGCCGCCCGCATCAGGTCGCCGATATCGGGCCGCAGGATCGCGCGGCCCTCGGCGATGGCCAGCGGCGAGGTCTCGGTGAACGCCGTGTCGGACCAGACCAGCACCGCCTGCACCATCTGGTTGAGCGCGAGCGTCTCGGCGGGCACGTCGGTCAGATGCGCGTCCATCCGGATAAAGGCGAAGCACGCCCGGATCGCGCCGTCCTCGTCGAAGCGGAAGATGCGGTACTGGTTCGCCTCCGCCGCCTCGAGCCGGGCGACGAGCGGACCCAGATCGGGGATGAGACAGTCAAGATTCGGCGTCTCCGTCAGTTCTGACCACTCGCGCAGGAAGAACACCATCAGGTTCGCGCCGAGTTCCGGATCGGTCTCGGACATCCGGTGGCCCGTCAGCACGCACAGCGCCTCGATCGCGCCTTTGAGGATCGAGACCGTCTCCGGCTCCACGCCGAAGACGACTGGCGCGATTGGACGACCCCAGCGGGCAAAGAAGAACTCTCCGTCGGCGCGCGTGAAGAGCGCGGTGACGTCGTCGGGCGAAAGAGGGGTGAGGCCGCGTGTCATGGACCCTGCCTGCCACGGCGCGCGGCGCGACGTCCAGAGCGGGTGACTGGACGGCAGGGCGGGGTGAAGCTATCGGCAGGCAAATCCAAGGAGCACGCCATGACCGACCCTGTCATCACGCCGGCAAGCTGGACGGCCCTGACCACGCTCGGATCGCGCGCGCAGGCCGAAGGTCTGGGCACCGCGCTCGAGGAGACGATGGAGCCCGACGGGATCGGCGTGTTCGAGATGGAGGACGGCTCGGGCCTTTGGGAAGTCGGTGCCTATTTCGCCGAGGCGCCGGACGAGACCGGCCTCGCGCTTCTGGCGGCCGCCTTCGACGCACGGCCCTTTACCGTCTCCGAGGTGCCGCCGACCGATTGGGTGGCGCATGTCCGCCGCGAGTTGCGTCCCGTCGAGGCGGGGCGGTTCTTCGTCTACGGGTCGCATGACGCCGACAAGGTGCCGGATGACCGCATCGCCTTGCTGATCGAGGCGGCGATGGCGTTTGGGACGGGCCACCACGGCACGACGCAGGGCTGTCTGCTGGCCTTCGAGGCGCTGCTTACGGACGGGGTCGCGCCGGGGCCGGTGGCCGACATCGGCGCGGGGACCGCCGTTCTCGCCATGGCGGCGGCGAAGGTGTGGAGCGAGGTGCCGATCATCGCCTCCGATATCGACGCCGTGGCGGTCGAGGTGGCGCAGGCGAACCTGGCGGTGAACGATCTGGGCGCGCGCGTGGAATGTATCGAGGCGGCCGGGTTCGACCATCCGCGCCTGAAGGCGGCCGCGCCGTTCGACCTGATCTTCGCCAATATTCTGAAGGGCCCGCTGGTGGAACTTGCCCCCGATCTCGCCGCCCACGCGGCGGCCGGAGGGCACGCGATCCTGTCGGGCATCCTCAACCCGCAGGCCGACGATGTGGTCGCCGCCTACGATGCCGCGGGGTTCGATCTGAAGGATCGGCGCATTCTCGGCGACTGGACCACGCTGACCTTGCGGCGCAGGTAAGTCCGCGCCGCCCGGCGGAGCACGCTCAGCGGCGGGAGGTCCGGCGCACGATGTCGGCCCGCTCCAGCCCGATGTCGGACAGTTGATAATCGCTCAGGCGCGACAGGATCTTTAGCGTTGCGCGGCGGTCGTTCCAGACGATGAGACGGCCCAGCATCGCCAGGAGCGAACCGGAGATGGAGGAGATGGAGGTGCGGCGGTGGGTGCGGAAGTCGTCGTAGGTCGCCATGGTATCATCCGTTGATCGGTGCCGGGATGCGGCCGAACGGCCGCGGTGATTTTGCCGCGCTATTCGGCCCGTTTCGGCTGCACAAACGCAAAATCTGCATGCCTCATATGCGCGTGCGGAATGTCTTGAAGCCCCTCGGGATGCATCTGTCGGCGCCGACCGACAGGGTGTCGCGAACGGCTCACGAACAGGGCGATTTCAGGCCGCGCGCCCGGCGACACTGGTCCCGGCGTGGCGGCCATGCTAGCCGGGGGCAAAGAGAGAACATCGAGGCAGGGCGGATGCGCGTCATGGGGATCGATCCGGGGCTTCGGGCCTGCGGCTGGGGGGTGATCACGGTCGATGGCCCCCGGCTTCGGCATGTCGCCAACGGAACCTGCCGGCCGACGGGGTCAGATATGGGCACGCGGCTCTGCGCGCTGCACGTCATGCTGACGGAAATCCTCGCCACCCACCGGCCCGACGCCGCCGCGGTCGAGGAGACCTTCGTCAATTCCGGGGGGCAGTCTGCGCTCAAGCTTGGGCAGGCGCGGGGCGTTGCGGTGCTCGTGCCCGCGCAAGCGGGGCTGACGGTCGGGGAATATGCGCCGAATACGGTCAAGAAGGCGGTCGTCGGCGTGGGGCACGCCGACAAGGCGCAGGTCGCGCATATGGTGAAGATGCAGCTTCCGGGTTGCGATCCCGATTCGGCCGACGCGGCCGATGCCTTGGCTATCGCGCTGTGCCATGCCTTTCACCTGCAATCTTCGGGGCGCCTCGCGGCGGCGATGCGGGCATGATCGGGCGACTGACCGGGCGGCTCGACTTCCGGGGGCCGGATCACGTCCTGCTCGACGTGAACGGCGTGGGGTATGTCGTGTTCTGTTCCGACCGAACGCTTGCCGCCCTGCCGCCGGTCAAATCGCCGGTCGCGCTCTGGACGGAACTCCTCGTACGCGAGGATCTGCTGCAATTGTTCGGCTTTCTGACGGTGCAGGAGCGGGAATGGCACCGTCTGCTGACGTCGGTGCAGGGGATCGGGGCGCGCGGCTCGCTCGCGATCCTCGGGGCGCTCGGGGCCGAGGGCGTGGCCCGGGCCATCGCGCTCGGGGATGCGGCGGCGGTCCGGGCGGCACCGGGCGTCGGCCCGAAGATCGCGCAGCGCGTCGTCAACGAATTGCAGGGCAAGGCGCCGGCGATGATGCTGATGGAGGCCGACGATCCGCTGATCGACGCGCCTGCCGCGCCGACCGCGCATCCCGCCCCGACGGAGAAGGCGGCCCCTGTCCGGACCTCCTCCGCCCAGTCCGAGGCGCTGTCGGCCTTGGCCAATCTCGGCTATGCGCCGACCGACGCCGCCCGCGCGGTGGCCGAAGCCGCCGGGGACGCCGACGATACCGGCGGCCTGATCCGCGCCGCCCTTCGCCGTCTCGCGCCGGGAGAGTAGGGTATGTCCATGCTGCAGGGCGTGCCGGAGCGTCCCGATCCCCGTGAGACGAGCGGGACGGCACCGCGGTGGTGGAGGCCGCTTCTCAGCCTTCGCGTGTATGAGGCGCTGCGCCACGCTGCGCGACGGGCAAGGATTCATCGCGCCGTGATGATGAAGAATAGCTGTCGGAACGGTAAAATTCCCGAAAACCCAGATGACGCGACGCTTCGATCGTTTCACCTTGTCCAATCCGGCCGGTTGGTGGATCGGCAAGGCCGGTGCGCCGTCGACATGCGGCTGACCGCAGGCGATCCGTGCAAGGCAACGAGTACGAACGCGCCGGTCCCGGTCAAATATGCCGTGAGCCCGTCCGTCGCAGCTTCGCCCGACGGGCAGGCCCTCATGCTGGAAGCGGAACGCGTCTGCGGAATGCCAGCCGTCCGGTTCGGCCCCACCCGCGCAATGGAGGCTGTGAATGGAGCGTGATCCCCTGCTCGACCCGAACGTGCCCGACGAGGTGTCCGACGACAGGGCGCTTCGCCCGCAAGTGCTGTCGGAGTTCATTGGTCAGGCGGAGGCGCGGGCAAATTTGCGCGTCTTCATCGAAAGCGCGCGCCTCCGTGGTCAGGCGATGGACCACGTGCTGTTTCACGGGCCGCCGGGGCTGGGCAAGACCACGCTGGCGCAGATCATGGCGCGCGAACTCGGCGTCGGGTTCCGGATGACCTCCGGGCCGGTTCTGGCCAAGGCGGGCGATCTTGCCGCGATCCTCACCAATCTGGAGGCCCGCGACGTCCTCTTCATCGACGAAATCCACCGCCTGAACCCTGCGGTGGAGGAAGTACTCTATCCGGCGCTCGAGGATTTCGCACTGGATCTCGTGATCGGCGAGGGGCCCGCGGCGCGGACCGTGCGGATCGACCTGCAACCTTTTACGCTGGTCGGTGCGACGACGCGGATGGGCCTGCTGACGACGCCGCTGCGCGACCGGTTCGGCATCCCGACGCGGCTGGAATTCTACACCGTGGCCGAGCTGCACCAGATCGTCACCCGCGGCGCGCGGCTGATGGGGACGCCCGCCACCGAGGACGGCGCACAGGAGATCGCGCGCCGCGCGCGGGGCACGCCCCGGATCGCCGGACGGCTGCTGCGCCGTGTCGTGGATTTCGCCGTGGTCGAGGGTGACGGCACCGTGACGCGCGAGATCGCCGACGGCGCGCTCACGCGGCTGGGCGTGGACGGGCTGGGCCTCGATTCCGCCGACCGCAGGTATCTGCGCCTGATCGCCGAGAATTACGGCGGCGGCCCGGTCGGGATCGAGACGATGTCGGCCGCCCTGTCCGAAAGCCGCGACTCGCTGGAGGAGGTGATCGAGCCTTACCTGCTGCAACAGGGCCTCATCGCGCGCACGCCGCGCGGACGGATGCTGGCGCAGAAGGGCTGGACGCATCTCGGGCTCGATGCGCCGCGACGCGAGGGCGATCTGTTCGACTGACGTCCGGGGTTTTACCCGGCTCCGGACGGGCCTAGGTACCCCCTGATCCCCACAGGAGGCCGCCGTGGTCAAGCTCGACATTCTTTCCGATCCGATCTGCCCGTGGTGTTACATTGGCAAGGCCCACCTGTTCCGGGCGTTGCAGCGCCACCCCGAGCATCCTTTCGCCATCGAATGGCATCCGTTCCAGCTCAACCCCGACATGCCGCCGGAGGGGATGGACCGGCGCGCCTATCTCGAGGCGAAATTCGGCGGGCAGGAGGGCGCCGTGCAGGCCTATGTTCCGGTTGTCGAGGCCGCATCCGAGGCGGGGCTGGAGATCAATTTCGAGGGGATCGCGCGGGCGCCGAACTCCCTCGACGCGCATCGCCTGATCCATTGGGCCGGTCTGGAGCAGAAGCAGACGGCCGTCGTGCAGGCCCTGTTCGAAGGTTACTTCGAGAAAGGGCGCGACATCGGCGATACAGCGACCCTCGTCGAGATCGGCGCCGAATGCGGGCTCGACCGCGATATGCTGCTGCGCCTTTTTGCCTCCGACGCCGATGCCGAGGATATTCGGGCCCGCGACGCGCATGCGCGGGAACGCGGCGTCACCGGCGTGCCGACTTTCGTTCTCGCCAATCAGCACGTCCTGCGCGGGGCGCAGCCGCCGGAGCTTTGGGGGCAGGTGATCGAGGAAGTCGCGGCGCAGCTGAAGGCGCAGGCGGAGTGAGCGCACCGGCCGAGGTCTCCCCCGCCGACCGGGCACAGGCGCCCAAGGCCGGGCGTACGCTGTCCCTGCCGGAATTCGTCGCGCTGATGGCGATGCTGA
This sequence comes from Jannaschia seosinensis, assembly GCF_001408515.1. GTDB lineage: Bacteria > Pseudomonadota > Alphaproteobacteria > Rhodobacterales > Rhodobacteraceae > Jannaschia > Jannaschia seosinensis. The sequence goes on from NZ_CYPR01000162.1 coordinate 60,213, forward strand.
CAGCGACGATCGCCTTTTCCATCGATGCGATGCTGCCGGCCCTGCCGGAAATTGGTGCGGCGCTGTCGCCCGATGCACCGAACCGGGTGCAGCTCGTCGTGGTCGCCTTCGTGCTCGGCATGGGGGGCGGGACGCTCTTTGTCGGGCCGCTCTCGGATGCGCTGGGGCGCAAGGCGGTGATGGTGGGCGGCGCGGTGGTCTATTGCGTGGCGGCCGCGTTCTGCACCATCGCGCCCAGCCTCGAGGCGCTCCTCGTCGCGCGTCTGGTGCAGGGCATCGGCGCCAGCGGACCGCGCGTGGCGGCGACGGCGATGATCCGCGACCTCTATGCCGGGAGGGGCATGGCGCGGGTCGTGTCCTTCGTGATGATGACCTTCACGCTGGTCCCCGCCATCGCGCCGCTGGTCGGGTCCTGGATCATTGCGAGCTTCGGCTGGCGCGGGCTGTTTTGGGCGTTCGTCCTGTTTTCCGCGGTCTCGGGCGGGTGGCTCTTTCTGCGCCAGCCCGAGACGCTGCCGCGCGCAATGCGCCGGCCGCTCAACGCGGCGCGGCTGCGTCTGGCGGCGGCCGAGGTGGCGGGCCACGCGAATGTGCGGCGTGCGACGGCGGTGCAAAGCCTCGTCTTCGGCATCCTTTTCGCCACGATCATGTCGGTCCAGCCGATCTACGACCTGACATTCGGGCGGGACGCGACCTTCCCGCTCTGGTTCGGGCTGGTGGCGATCATCTCCGGCTCGGCCTCGTTCCTGAACGCGCATCTCGTGGGACGGCTTGGGATGCTGTGGCTCTTGCGCCGTGCGCTGGCGGTGCATGTCGTGCTGTCGGTCGTGCTGGCCATGCTGTGGGCGGGGGGGCTGATGCCCGACGCCGTCCGCTTCGCATCTTTCCTGCTGTGGCAGGTGGGGACATTTTCGCTCGCCGGGCTGACCATCGGCAATCTCAACGCGATCGCGATGCAGCCGATGGGGCATATCGCGGGCATGGCGTCCTCGGTGATTTCGGCGGTCTCGACGATTGCGGGGGTGTCGCTCGCGGTTCCGATCGGGCTGGCCTTCGACGGCACGCCGTTGCCGCTCATCGCCGGGGCGGCGGTTTTGGGGGGATTGGCGCTGTTTCTCACCCGACGGCTCGCGGAGGAGGGCTGAGCGTCAGTCTGACTCCCTCGCGCTGTCGTCGTGGGGATGCGCCTCCGTCAGGTCGAGTTCGTGGTCGAGGAACCAGTTCGCGGCGTAGCCGTGGATCAGGATCGAGACGAGGATCGTCACCGCGGCGATCCGCCAGACCGCGTCGATATCCTCAAACCCCGCATGGTTTTGCGCATAGGCGATGTAGAAGATCGACCCCATCCCGCGGATCCCGAAAAAGGCAACGCTGCGCCGCTGAAGCCGGGAGGATTTCTGCCCGATCAGCCCGATCAGCCCCGCCAGCGGCCGCACCACGAGGATCAGGGCGAGTGCGAAGGCGACCTCCTGCCAGCGCAGGCTGTCGAACGCGCCGCCCCCGATAAAGGTCCCGAGCCATAGAAGCAGGATCGCGAGAAGGATCGCCTCAAGCTGCTCCGCCCCGTGATGGACGAACTTCTCGTAGCCCTCGTCTTCCGTGCCGCGCGTGTTCGACCGCCCGGCCCGCGTCGCGATGAAGACGGCGAGAAAGCCGTAGCCGCCCAGGGCTTCGGTGATCCCGTAGCTCAGCAGCGTGGCGGCGAGAATGACGACCACAGCGTTCCAAGCCCCGTGTCTGGCGTCTCCGATCGGGCTGAAGATGATGCGGCTGATGATGTAGCCGACCACGAAGCCCGCCGCCGCAGCGATGCCGACGCGGTAAGCCAGATCGAAGCCGACCCAGGACCAAAGCCATGCTTCGCCCTCCACCATCTGCGCCACGCCCAGGGTCGCGGCGTGGATCGCGAGGTAGATGAAGGGAAAAGCCAGACCGTCGTTCAGACCGGCCTCTGCCGTCAGCGCAAGCTCCATGTCCTCCTCGCCCCGGCCCGGGGGGGCGACCTGCACCGACCGCGCCAGAACCGGATCCGTCGGCGCGAGCCCGGCGGCGAGAAGGAGCGCCGCCGGCAGGGCGAGGCCAAGCCACAACGACCCGAGGAAGGCCACGGCCGCGATCGTCAGCGGCATCGTCACGATCAACAGCCGCCATGTCGGCTCCCAGTTCCGCCAGCTGGCCTTGGTGTCGATGGCGAGGCCCGCGCCGGCGAGCGAGATGATGACGATGAGTTCGGCGGCATGCTCGATCACCTTCGATTGCCACCCGCCGGCAAGGGGCGTGATCATCGGCAGGCCGATCGCCGAAATCCCGGCGCCGATGAGGACGTAGAAGAACGGCAGGTTGAACAGCCGATAGCGCGCCAACGCCGGTTGCAGCGTCAGGCCGAGCAGGGCGAGCCCTACGATGATATAGATCAGGTCGCGACCGTCGATCGTTCCCCACATGTCAGCCGCCTTTCGCGTCGGGCACCGTCAGAACCGGAATCGGGCGCCCATCTGCATGGAGTCCACATCTTGGAAGGTCTCGTTCGCCCGGTCGAGATCGTGACGACAATAGCCCAGATAAAGGTCGGTGTTGATCCGCTCCACGACCTGCACCGCCTGGAACCCGTAAGCCGTGACTGCGTCCCCGGCCTGAAGGACGTCGTCGCTTCGGCCCCAATCCAGCGAGATTGCCGTAAGGCCGAGCGGCATGATGCCCTCATCCTGCCAGCCGAGCTTGAGATAGCGGGTCCGGATGTCGGGGGCGGCCTGCCGGTCCTGGCTTCCGGCCGCGGCCGTCACACTGATCCCGGTCGCGCGGTGCAGCGCCGAGATCGATCCGGTCAGACCATCGTCGCCGCGGGCCTCGCGAAACCAGCCAACGCCCCCGGCCAGATCGAATTCGCCCGCCGCACCTTCGTAGCGCAATGCGATGTCGAAGAAATCCTCCGCCCCGCCGAACGAGGTCCGCAGCGTGATACCGCCCCGCGACGGCGAGACGTAGAGCAGCCGCTCGCGTCGCCCGAGGCCGTCGAGATTGGTATAGGCGGCACCAACCGTCACCTCCGACAGCGCCCCGTCGCCGTCGCGAAACACCATGCCGCCCGACAGCGCATCGACGTCCGAGAAACCGGCAAGCGACGTGGCCGACAGATCCTGCTGTGCGGCGTCTTCGGTGGCGGTGTCGCCCTTGCCGACGGAAAGTTCGCCCCAGCCGGGATGCGTGGCGCGGATCTGGAGGCGGCGGTTCGCGGCCTCGTCCCCCACCCACCGGTCGCGCTGATCGACCGCGGCGGAGGAATTATATTGCGGCTCGAAGACCCAAATGACGCCGAGAGTCGTGCCGCCGGAAAGCTCCCGCTCGATCCGCAGACGAAAGCGGGTGGAGGAATTGTCATTGTCCACGAAGAAGGCGTTCTCCTCCTCGCCGTCATCGGTCCGCAGGAGGCCGTAGCTGATCTGGCCGGAAAAGGTCGCGGTGGCGCCGCCGAACTCGCGGCTCAGCGACTCTTTCGCGAGGGCCCCGCAGGTGGACAAGGCCAGAAACGGCAGGGCCAAGAGGGCGGTTCTCATCCGGCTTTCCTGTCCCAAACGGTCGAGAGCGTAACGCGAGGCGATTCCGCGGGTTCCCTCACTCGCCCTTCAGCTTCACGGCGCCGGCCTGCACGGCGAGATCGCGGGCGATGGCGAAGGCGCCCTTGATACGGTCCGCCTCCTCCGCGAAATCGCTCTGCACCACGAGCTTGTCGCCCTTGACCTTGGCCGCGCCGTTCTGGGCTTTGATGTAATCCACCAACCCCTCGGGGCGGGCGAAACGGTTGGCGTGGAATTCCACCGTCGCGCCCTTGGCCCCGACATTGAGCTTTTCGATCCCGGCGGCCTTGCACAGCGCCTTGATCCGCACCACGCGCAGCAGGACGTTCACCTCGCGGGGCAGGGGGCCGAAGCGGTCGATCAATTCGGCGGCGAACCCCTCGAGCTCCACCTTCTTCTCAAGGCCCGAGAGACGCCGATAGAGACCGAGCCGCGTGTCCAGATCGGGCACGTAATCCTCGGGGATCAGGACCGGCACGCCGAGCGCGATCTGCGGCGACCAATCGTCCGACAGGGCGTCGGCAAGGCCGGCATCGCCGCGCTTGAGCTTCTCGATCGTCTCCTCGAGCATGGATTGGTAGAGTTCGAACCCGACCTCGCGGACGTGGCCCGATTGCTCCTCGCCGATGATGTTGCCGCCGCCGCGCAGGTCGAGATCCTGGGACGCGATGTTGAACCCGGCCCCGAGCGCGTCGATGGAGCCAAGCGCCTTGAGCCGCCGTTCGGCGGCCGTGGTCAGCTTGGTGCGCGGCTTCGTCGTCAGGAAGGCGTAGGCGCGCGTCTTGGACCGGCCGACCCGGCCCCGGATCTGGTAAAGCTGCGACAGGCCGAACATGTCCGCGCGCCAGATGATCATCGTATTGGCCGTCGGGATGTCGATGCCGCTTTCGATGATCGTCGTCGACAGGAGCACGTCGTACTTGCCGTCGTAGAACGCGTTCATCCGCTCGTCGAGGTCGCCCGCCGCCAGTTGCCCGTGGGCGATCACATAGGTCAGTTCCGGCAACTGCTCGCGCAGGAAGGCCTCCATCTCGCTCAGGTCGCTGATCCGGGGAACCACGACGAAGGATTGCCCGCCGCGGTAATGTTCCCGAAGCAGCGCCTCGCGGGCCTGAACGGCGTCGAACTCGGATACGTAGGTACGGATGGCGAGGCGGTCGATCGGCGGCGTGCCGATGACCGAAAGGTCGCGCACCCCGGTCAGCGACATCTGCAACGTGCGCGGGATCGGCGTGGCCGAAAGCGTCAGGACGTGGATGTCGGAGCGCATCTCCTTAAGGCGTTCCTTGTGGGTGACGCCGAAATGCTGCTCCTCGTCGATGATCAGGAGGCCCAGCTCGGCGAACTTCACCTGCTTGGCCAAAAGGGCATGGGTTCCGATGGCGATGTCCACGGTGCCGTCGGCGATGCCCGCACGGGTCTCGGCCGCCTGCTTGGATGAGACGAAGCGCGACAATTGGCGCACCGTGATCGGCAGACCCCGGAAGCGGTCCTGGAACGATTTTGCGTGCTGGCGGGCCAGCAGGGTGGTGGGCGCGATGACGGCGACCTGCTTGCCGGAGGTGGCCGCGATGAAGGCCGCGCGCATCGCGACCTCGGTCTTGCCGAAGCCCACATCGCCCACGATCAGCCGGTCCATCGGATTGCCGGAGCCGAGATCGGCCGCCACGTCCTCGATCGCCTGCAACTGGTCGTCCGTCTCCTCGTAGGGGAAGCGGGCGGCGAAGGTTTCCCACATGTCGCGCGGCGCTTCGAGGATCGGGGCGCGGCGCACGGCGCGTTCGGCGGCGATGCGCATCAGCCGCTCGGCGATCTGGCGGATCCGCTCCTTCAGACGGGCCTTGCGGGCCTGCCACGCGCCGCCGCCCAGCTTGTCGAGGAGGCCTTCCTCGGAGCCATACCGGCTGAGCAGTTCGATGTTCTCGACCGGCAGGAAGAGGCGATCGCCGCCGGCATATTCGAGCACGAGGCATTCATGCGGCGCGCCTGCGGCCGTGACCGTCTCGAGGCCGGTAAACCGTCCGAGACCGTGATCGACATGGACGACGAGATCCCCGGTCGCGAGCGCCTGCGCCTCGGTCAGGAAGTTCTCGGCCCGGCGCTTCTTCTTCTTGCCACGGATCAGACGCTCGCCCAGCACGTCCTGCTCGGAGATGACGGTCAGCCGCTGCTTCCCGAACGGCCCGTCGAAGCCACGCTCCAGCGGCCAGATGAGAAGCCCGACCTCACCGCGCGCCACCTCCTCCAGCCGCTTGACGGCGCGCGCATCGGGCAGGCCGTGATCCTTCAGCAGCCCTTCCAGCCGTTCCCGCGCGCCGCCGGAGTAGGACGCCACGACGACCCCGCCATCGCCGCGTTTGTCGGCGATATGCTCCGCCAGCGCCTCGAACAGGTTGACGTCGCCGCGTTGACGCTCCGGCGAGAAGGAGCGGCCGATCCGCCCGCCCGCATCGATCACGTTAGGGCCGGGCGCCGTCGGCAGGGGCGAGAGGTGCAGCGCCCGCCGCCCCGCCATCGCCGCCTCGAAACCGTCGGGCGACAGATAGAGCCCCTCGGGCGGCGCGGGCTTGTAGACGCTGTCCACACGGCCGCGATCCTTCATCGCCTCGCGCCGGTTGTCGTACATGTCGACGATCTGCGCCCAGCGTTCGTCGTGCCGCGCGAGGCTCCCCTCATCGAGCACGAAGGACGCGTCGGGCAGATAGTCGGGCAAGGTCTCCAGCGTCTCGTGGAAGAACGGGAGCCAGTGCTCCATGCCCTGCGCCTTCTTGCCCGCGCTGACCGCCTCGTAGAGCGGATCGTCGGTGCCCGCCGCCCCGAAGGCGATGCGGTAGTTCTGGCGGAACCGGGTGATTGCGGGGCCGTCGAGGATCACCTCCGAGACCGGCGCCAGCTCGATCAGCTCCAGCTTCTGGGTTGTGCGCTGCGTCGCCGGATCGAAGCGGCGCAGCCCATCGAGCGTGTCGCCGAACAGATCGAGCCGGACGGGCGCGGGCTGCCCCGGGGGCCAGATGTCGATGATGCCGCCGCGCGGCGACCAGTCGCCCGGCTCCATCACCGTGGGGGTCTGGCTGAAGCCCATGCGAACGAGGAAGTCGCGCAGGGCGGCCTCGTCGATCCGCTGGTCAAGACGGGCGGCGAAGCCCGCACCGCGCAGCACCTCGCGCGCGGGCAGCTTCTGCGTCACCGCCGCGAGGGTTGTCAGCAGGACGAATTCGCCGTTCAGGCCATGCGCCAGCGCCGTGAGCGTGGCCATCCGGGTCGCGGAGATCTCGGCCGCCGGCGACAGACGGTCGTAGGGCAGCACGTCCCATGCCGGAAGGCGCAGCACCGTGACGCCCGCCCGGTGCGCCCGGATCGCGGCGGCCATGGCCTCGGCGCGCTTGTCGTCGCGGGCGACGTGCACGACCGGGTGGCCACGGTCGAGTTCCTTGAGAAGCACGCGCGCGTCGAACCCCTCGGGGGCGCCGCCGACGCGGACATGGCCGTTGGGCAACGGGCGCGGGGCCGCCTCGGGCGGGGTGTCGGAGGGGGCGTCGATGTCGTCGGGCATGGCGCTGTCAGGTAACGGCGGGGCGAGCGGTGTCAACCGGCTCGGCGCGATCATGTCACCCCAGAACCGTCGCGTTCAGGTTGACCCACATGCCCCACATCGAGGTCACGAAGATCGACACGATCCCGACCGCCTGGATCCAGCGCCGCGTGGCGAACAGCAGGTTGCCCAGATCGTTCGGCGCAAGCCCCTCGACCCGCCACGCGGCGCGGACGGAGAGCCAGCCCACGATCGTCATCGGCAGGAACAGCAGCAGGAGCGCCTGCGCGAACTCGATCCGGTAGAGAAAGCCCAGAAGCGCCAGGGACGTGATTGCGAAGAAGCTGAACCCGATGGTCAGGAGTCCGATCTCCATCGCGATGAACCGCAACCTGCGGGCGTGGATGTTGGCCAGCATGTGCATGTCCGCGAGGGACTGCTCGTGCCCGCGCGCGGCGCGGCGCACCATGTCGAACGGCACGCCGATGATCCAGTGCGACGCCGTCGACCACAGCACCGCAAGCCCGATCCAGAACCACAGGTTGGAAAAGGACCGCAGGTCGATGGCTTCGAGTGCCAGTTCCAGAAAGAGGAAATCCAAGGGTTCGCGAAGCCTCATGGTGGCGCATCCGCGGCCCCTGTGGCGGAGCAATGTGCGGGTCCGGCCATGTCGCCCGGCAGAGGGGCGGTTTGCAAGCCGCGTATTGATCCGCGTCGCAACCCGTGGCAGCGGAGGCGCATGTCCGCATCGATCGCCCCCCGCCTCCGCCGTCTTCGCCGAACGCCCGCCCTGCGCGCCATGGTGCGCGAGGCGCGGCTATCCGTCGACGACCTGATCTGGCCCGTTTTCCTGTGTGACGGAACGGGCGTCACCCAGGAGGTGCCGTCGATGCCGGGTGTGATCCGGCGATCCGTCGACCTGACCGTCGCCGCCGCCGCCGAGGCGCGGGATGCGGGCATCCGGTGCATCTGCCTGTTCCCCTACACGGATTTCGCGCTCCGCACCGATCTGTGTGAAGAGGCGTGGAACCCGGAGAACCTGACGAACCGCGCGATCCGGGCGATCCGGGCCGAGGTGCCCGACATGGCGGTGATGACCGACGTGGCGCTCGACCCCTACAACGCGAAGGGCCATGACGGAATCGTCCGCGACGGCGAGATCGTCAATGACGAGAGCGTCGCCGCGCTGGTCCGCATGGCGATGGCGCAGGCCGAGGCCGGGGCCGACATCCTCGGCCCGTCCGACATGATGGACGGCCGGATCGCCGCGATCCGCGAGGCGCTCGAGGGGGCGGGTTACATCCACGTCTCGATCATGTCCTATGCCGCGAAATATGCCTCGGCCTTCTATGGCCCGTTCCGCGACGCGGTCGGGGCGTCGGGCGCGCTGACGGGCGACAAGAAGACCTACCAACTCGACCCCGCCAATGCCGACGAGGGGCTGCGTTGCGTCGCGCGCGACCTCGACGAAGGTGCGGACATGGTGATGGTCAAGCCGGGCATGCCCTATCTCGACATCTGCCGCCGGGTGAAGGACAGCTTCGAAGTGCCCACCTTCGCCTATCAGGTGTCGGGCGAATATGCGATGATCCGGGCCGCGGCCGGCAATGGCTGGATCGACGGGGAGCGGGCCATGATGGAGAGCCTGATGGCCTTCCGTCGGGCCGGATGCGATGGGGTGCTGACCTACTTCGCCCCCGAGGCGGCGCGGCTGATCCGGGCCGGGTGGGAATAAGCGGCGGCCGGCGCCGATCTCTTTCGGCGGATCCGTCCTTCTTTCAGTGCGGCCCGCGGCGGCCTGCTCTGGCGTGGCTCCGCTGAAAGGACAGTGTTTCGTCTCTCGCTTTGAACAGGCTCAGGAGCGATATTCGTTGCGAATGCGATGAGGCGTCCGTTCGCAACCTCCCGTCCTGCCTTGAGGTCGCGCCGCCGGATCGGTTGAGCGAGAAAGAGGGTCCGCAAAAATCTCCTCAATCGGACTCTGCTTGCGTCCCTGCGCATGGTCGCGCAAAAACACGCCATGAGCCGGATCCTCCCCCCCCTCCTGCCTGCGGTCTTCGCGGCCCTGATGACCGCTCCTGCCGCATTGGCACAGGAATATGACGTTGGCGATCTGTCGATCGTCGATCCCTTCGCGCTGGCGACGGTGGGCAATGCCCCGGTGGCCGGAGGCTATCTGGAAATCGTCAACGAGGGTGAGGCCGACGACCGGCTCGTGGCCATCCGCGTGGCGCCGGAAGTCGCGGGCATGGTGCAGTTGCACGAGATGCGGCTGGAGGACGGCGTCATGCGCATGGATGCGGTCGCGGGCGGCATTCCCGTGCCGGCCGGGGCGCGTGTCGTGCTGGAGCGGGGTGGGCTGCACGTGATGTTCATGCGCCTGCCCGACGGGCTTGAGGCGGGCAGGCAAATCCCAGCGACGCTGGTCTTCGAGAATGCCGGAGAGGTCGAGGTCATCTTCGCGGTGGAGACGCGCGGCGCGCGGCAGGAGGGCAGCCAGCCCGGCCCGAGCGATGCGGCGACGGATCACGGAACCGCGCAGGAGCAACCGTCCAGTCACGGGAACTGAGGGTCGGACGGCCGCCTGTCGGGGCGGCCATCCTTCGTCACACTACACGACAGGGTGCTGGCTGAGGGCGGCTGGATGGATTCAACTGGATGACTCCGACCAAGGAAACGTCCGATGCTTCACCACGCCATCTCCGCCCTCACGAATATTCTGCGTCCAGATCTCGACTTGAGCAAGAGCCGTCTGGAGACGCTTTGCATGATCGTCATCGGCATGGTCAGCGCGCGCAGCGTGAACCTCGGCCATCTTGCCTGCGAACGACCGGGATCGGCCCTGACCTCGTCAACATACCGTCGGTTGCAACGCTTCTTCCAGCACGTCCATCTCGACGAGGACTGGTCGCTCCCGCTTCTGGTCCGGCTGTTGGGCCTGAACAAATCGTGGCTGCTCGCGCTCGACCGCACCAACTGGCAGATCGGCAAGACCGAGGTGAACTTTCTCGTGCTCGCAGTCGTCACCCGTCGTTTCCGCGTCCCCCTGGTCTGGAGCCTGATCGAAGGCCGCGGGTGTTCCGACACCGACATGCGCATCGCCCTGATGGAGTGATATCTCGCGAATTTTCCCGCGACGACCATCCGTCTGCTGCTTGCCGATCGCGAGTTTGTCGGCGCAGGATGGATGGAATTTCTTAGTAAAAACAATATCCCCTTTGCTATCCGCGTAAGGGGAAATCTTCGCATTACGACCGAGGACGGTCACGACCTTACCTTGCGCGCAAGG
>NZ_CYPR01000163.1 GCF_001408515.1 Jannaschia seosinensis
ACCCCGCCGAAGTCGCCGCAGACCAACGGAATGGTCGAGCGCTTCAACGGCCGGATCGAAGAGGTCCTGCAGAGCCACCATTTCCGATCAGGCGAGGACCTGGAGATCACGCTCCACCGATACGTCTGGCTCTACAACCAGCAGCTCCCGCAAGCAGCGTTGGCCAGCAAGGCGCCCTTGCAGGCCATGAAGGACTGGCACAAAATCAAGCCAGAGCTGTTCAAGAAACAGCCATACTACCTTCCGGGATGTGACAAGTAGTCATCTATTGAAATGGAAAATTCTCCACCTGGCGCTTTCAGCGGTGTAATCTCGAGCGCCTTATCTTTGTTCTTCGGGCTTGCGCGGCACCGATGGACGGAACGTCCGGTCCGTGATGATGGCAGGCGCTGCAAGCGGCTGCCGCCGGGCACGCCGCAATATTCGGCGCCCGACCCAGATGCCGAGCGCCGCGGCTCCCGCCGCCAGAAATACCGTACCGATGGCGGTCGCTTCCAAGTGGTAGGGTTCGACCGCGCGCTTGGCGGTGTGCTTCGCGCGGACCTTCGGGCGGACGCGGTTGCGCGGCCAGTGTCGAGGATCGAAGATGCGGCTGTCCGCCAGCGCCTGCTCCAGTGGATCGAGCGAATGAGGCTCGATTGGATGCAGGCCCCTGCCCTTCGGCGTCCCAAGAGTTTCGATCGCTTTGGAAAGCGAGCCATGCTCCTGCCATGCCGCACGCACATCATCCGACGTGCGCCCCAAGTGCTCGGCCACCAGCGAAAGCGTAAAGTTCCGGATGAGAGCCCGCTCCTCCTCGGAAGCGGCCTCAATGGCAATGTCGCATTCCGTGTCGAATCCCATCGAGCGGTTGTCGATATTGCTCGACCCAATCTTGAGGAACCGATCATCAATCACGAACACCTTGGCGTGGACGTAGATCGACGTGCCCTCTGCGTTCACCGGGTGGAGGATCTTGAAACGTCCGCCGCCGCGGCGCGCATCTGCGTCTCGCAGGCGCTCGATCATGCGCGAGCGGACCGAATGCATCGCTTCGTCCTCCAGAAAGCTCTCGGCCGACAACGGATTGACGATCACGATCTCCGGGCCGTCCGGCTCGGCCAGCCGCGCCTCCATCGCCTCGCACAGGGAGCCGGCGGCGAAGTATTGGCTTTCGACGTAGATCGTGCGGCGGGCGGCGCGGATGGCCGCAAGGAATAGCTCCTCGATCTCGTTCACCAGCGGCGTGCCGTGGTAGCGCGGCGAAGTGCGGGCGATGCCAACTTCGACGTCGCGGATATCCGGCTCCAGATCGTCCGGCCAAGACGAGGCGCCACCGGTTTGCGGTACGGGCAACGCTTCTCCTGTGGCGAGTTCCCAGCGGGTCCGTGCCAAGTCACCGAGCGCTTCGGCCACAGGTCCTTCCAGAGCGGTGGTCACGTCGTGCCAAGGCTGGTGCAGCGAGCCATCCGGATCGACCCGTTGTTCGTTGTCTGGCGAGTGGTCGCGCGTGTCCCAACGGCCGGTGGTCACATCAATTCCGCCGCAGAAGGCGACTCCATCGTCGATCACCACGATCTTTTGGTGGTGGCAGGCGCCCGCCGGGTGATGGCTGTCGAGCGCGAAGCGGATGCGCTCGGAGGCTATCTTGAGGCTCAGCGTCTCCCAAGCCTGCGTCGCGACCTCCGCGATCATCGCGCCATCCCATTTAAGGATATACAGGCGCAACTCCGGGTTGCGATCCACGATCGCCTTGAGGAAGGCCCCGAGCTGGTTGGGCCAACCGTCGGGCGCATTGCCGCCTGCATCACTGTGACCGGGCACCATGTCGATGCGCAGGTCGAAGTCCCAGCCAATCAGGTAAATCGCGCGTTCGGCGCGGATCATCGCCCGCCGCAGATGCACGAAATAGTCGGCCGCGTCGACGATCAGCGCGGCACGAGTTGCGCGCGCCTTGCGCCAGCAGGTCGTGCCCGGTCGAAGCAAGGCGTCGGTTTGATCTTCGGTCGTCGGCATAGCTGTCCTCCAGCATCTCACGAGTCGGCGGCTCCGCCGACGGTCATGATCCCAACGATGGCGTCGCAATTTCGATCCGCGAAGAGCCGGACAAAGCCAGAAGATGCTCGTTCGCCATGAGGCCAACCTCGACGCGGGCGATGACGCGGCGGGGTTTCGACCACGAGCGGGCTGCGTAGGAGAAGGTTTTGAACCGGCGCAGCTTCTGACCCGGCGTCCGGACGTAGCGCGCCGCTGTCGATGCCTCCAATGCCGAGATGTTCCGCGCCAGACGGCCGTTCTTTGACAGACCGAAGACATAGCTGTCACATCCCGGAAGGTAGTATGGCTGTTTCTTGAACAGCTCTGGCTTGATTTTGTGCCAGTCCTTCATGGCCTGCAAGGGCGCCTTGCTGGCCAACGCTGATTGCGGGAGCTGCTGGTTGTAGAGCCAGACGTATCGGTGGAGCGTGGTCTCCAGGTCCTCGCCTGATCGGAAATGGTGGCTCTGCAGGACCTCTTCGATCCGGCCGTTGAAGCGCTCGACCATTCCGTTGGTCTGCGGC
>NZ_CYPR01000164.1 GCF_001408515.1 Jannaschia seosinensis
GAGACTGCTTTCGCTGTTCAGCTCATGCAGTAGCTCGTGCCGGATCCTGATAATTCTCCTTCTTGGTGGACATCGCCCAGATCGCCCGGGCCATCCGGTTGGCCCGCGCGATCGCGACCAGCATCCGGGGCTTTCTCTCCAGCATCCGGGCCAGCCAGGACCCCTCGGGTATCGACCAGCGCCCCAGCCAGTTCAGGCGCGACATCGCCCCCGACGATCAGGAGGCGGCGGATGTCAGCCTGGCCGGCTTTCGACACGCGCCCGAGCCGCTCCTTGCCGCCTGATGAATGCTGACGTGGGACAAGCCCCAACCACGCGGCGAAATCGCGGCCGCGCCGGAAATTCATCATATCTGGCGCAAATGCCTCGATCGCGAGCGCGGTTAGCGGGCCGACTCCCGGCATCGTCTGCAAGCGACGAGCCGTGTCGCTTTTTTCTGCCGAGCTCTTCGCGATTTTCGTCCGAGCATCGATACGAGCCGTCTTTTTAGCAATTTGCCAGACCGCCGAAGTTCACATTCGGATCGCCCTCATGAACCGCTTCTCTGCCCTCGGCACCGCCAAGATTTTCCGCCTAACATGACGCCAGTATCGACGACTTCAGCCGCGAATGTCTGGCCGCCGCGGTCGACACCTCGCCCTCCGACCTCCAGGTCGCGCGCGAACGCGACCGGATCGCCGGGATACGGGGCTATCCCGGCATGGGGTCAGCGACAACGGCACCGAGCTGACCTCCGCGATCCTGCGCTGGCAGGCAGAGCGCAGCGTCGAATGGCACGACATCGCGTCCCGCTGCCCGGCAGGGTCATGCGAAGCATGATCCCGAAAGGGGGCAAGCCCGTGCGAGACATGGCCTGGTGGAGAGCTTCAACGGCCGACTCCGCGACGAATGCCTCATCCAGCACCTCTTCTCCAGCCGTCGTCCATTGGGCCCGAACCAATGGCGCCTTCAATGGACGACCATGCCCGCCAATCGATTGCGGCATGGCGCGACGATTGTAATTACCACCGCCCGCACACGAGCCTCGACGGGCCCACCCGGTGGGAACACCGAGACCGGCCAGAAAAGGGCCAAAGCCGGAATAGAGCTGACTTCTAGAGGACAATCCGGGGTGCAGGTCACTGAGACCACGCCCATTGGAGCGCGAGACGTAGTAGCCGCTGGACTGAATTACTTGGCATGTGTTGCTGCTAGTTGATTTGCAGGATCGCTACTGGAAGTGCCATAGGTTGACGCCTTCAACCAATCCTGCCGCTGTCTCTTGTTTGTGCGTCAAGGAGCAAGGGTATCAGATAACTCCGGTCTATAAGAACGGGTATCGAGCCTGGTGTCAGGCGCGATTTCTCACCCAGCGCACTGCGTGTGGCGACGAGGCAAAGCGTCGGGACCACCGATCAAGTCCATCTTTAGAGAACTGAATATAGCTGTTCCGTCCCGGATGATCACCTTTCCCCGCGACGATCCGCGCTCTTCATGGCAAGATCGGTTCTGAGGGACCTTCGAGACGGGGCACGACCATGCTGATACATCTTCACAAGCAGGCCACGACCACGCCGAAGGTGCGGGCAGCGATCCAGGCGAGCACGGAGCCTGCTCCGGTCCTGGCCGAGCGCTTCGGCATAACGGAGCAGACCGTTTACAAGTGGCGCAAGCGCGACAGCGTCGCGGATCGCAGCCACACGCCGCACAGGCTCCAGACGACGCTGACACCACCGCAGGAGGCCGTCGCGGTGGCCCTGCGAAAGGCGCTGCTGGTGTCGCTGGATGATCTGCTGGCGGTTGTGCGGGAGTTCCTGAACCCGAACGCCTCGCGCTCGGGGCTGGACCGCTGCCTGCGCCGGCATGGCGTGGGGAACCTGCGCGACCTGAAGACCAAGGCGGCCAAGCCGAAGCACAGCGCCTTCAAGGCCT
>NZ_CYPR01000165.1 GCF_001408515.1 Jannaschia seosinensis
GCATTGGATCAAAGAAAATGTCCGCGCGAAAGGAGCAGCGGGGAGGGAGTGAGAGGAAGTCAAAAAGGCAGAAGAGAAACAAAGGAGCGACGTAGCCCCTGATCCAGACGTCGCGGTGGCCGTAAGCAACCGGCACGGAATAATCGTTGGTCTTGTAGCGCACCAGCGCTTGGGAGCTGACCCGTCCGGTGGTCTGATCGCAGGCGTCGAATGGCGCGGCCGGCAGGTCGGCCATCGCGGCCAGGTCCCGCGCGAGACGTTGACCGATCGTCTCGGACTGGCCCCGCAGGACATCTGCTTGGCGCCTGCGGCACTGCTCCTCCAGATGGGCGTTGAACGCGTCCCAGGTTGCGACCCGCGGGATCGGCACCATGAAGTTGCGGCGGGAATAGCCGACCAGCCCTTCCGCGTTGCCCTTGTCGTTGCCCTTTCCGGGCCGCCCGTAGCGGTCGCGGAACAGGTAATGCGACAGGAACCCGCTGAAGAGCGTGGCCCGCTGACGCGTCCCGTCCGGCAGGATCTTCGCAACCAGACAGCGGTCGTTGTCGTAGAGGACCGATGCGGGCACCTTGCCAAAGAACGCGAAGGCGTGGACGTGGCCATCAATCCAGGCTTCCGCTGTCGCCGCGGGATAAGCGCGCACAAAGCAGGCATCGCTGTGCGGCAGGTCCATGACGAAGAAATGCGCCTTCTGCTCGACGCCGTCGATGATGACCACCGCCTCGCCAAAGTCGGCCTGGGCATGACCGGGCGGATGCGCCAGCGGCACGAACATCTCTCGGCCGCGCCGCTCGCGCTCCCGCATGTAGTCCTTCACGATCGTATAGCCGCCGGTGAAACCATGCTCATCGCGGAGCCGTTCGAACAACCGCTTCGCCGTGTGCCGCTGCTTGCGATGGACCTCGCGATCGCCATCCAGCCAGCCGTCGATGATCCCGGTGAACCCGTCCAGCTTCGGCCGCTTCACGGGCGCCGTTCGCCGGTATCCTGGAGGAATCGAGAACGCCAACATCTTCTGAACGCTGTCGCGCGAAATCCCGAAGTGATGCGCCGCCGCCCGCTGGCTCATGCCCTCCGCACAGGCCAATCGCACCTTACGATACAAGTCCACGGTGAAAATCCTCCCGCCCTCCCTGCCGCCAGAGAGGGTAAAGGTGGACGACTTTTACGCCGCCCGCAGCAGGCTCATCCCGCCGCTACCGTGGCAGACTTTTGCACCGCCGTTCTCAGCTGGAGTTCTTCAGTAAGCTACCGCCCTGCCTCGTGGTGATGGAAGCCTGCGGTGGCGCGCATTTCTGGGGGCGGGAGCTGGCACGGCTCGGCCATGACATCAGGCTCATCCCGCCCGTCTACGTGAAGCCGTTCGTCAAGCGGCAAAAGAACGATGCGGCTGACGCGGAGGCAATCTGCGAAGCAGCGCAGAGACCGAACATGCGCTTCGTGCCCGTGAAGAGCGAGGAAACGCAGGGGGCGGCCAGCGTCTTCCGCGTCCGGGAATTGCTCATCCGGCAGCGCACCCAGGCCATCAACGCGCTCCGCGGACACCTCACCGAATACGGCCAGGTCGTGCCGCAGGGCGCGACGAATGCCCGGCGCCTGATTGCGTTGATCGCGGACGACGCGTCGGATCTGCCAGCGACGGCACGGGCCTCCCTAAAGGTCCTGACTGCAACGCTCGCCCAGCTCGACGATCAAATCAAGGCCTTGGATGCCGAGATCACCCGTCGAGCCAAGGAGAGCGAAGTGGCGCGGCGTCTGATGACGATTCCGGGCATCGGTCCGCTGATCGCCACGGCCATCGCCACGTTGGCGCCACCGCCGGAAACGTTCCGCAAAAGCCGGGACTTCGCGGCATGGCTCGGCCTTACGCGGCGGCAGCATTCGACAGGCGGCAGGCAAAGGCTCGGGGCCACCACCAAAATGGGAGAGCGCTCCTTGCGCAGGTTGCTGATCATTAGAGCCAACAGCGTCATCATCAAGCGCCATTGCCACGCATTGGCACGCCCGGGCACTTGGCTAGCAAGAATGCTGGAGCGGAAGCCGACGATGCTGGTCCGGGTCGCGCTCGCCAACAAGATGGCGCGGATCGTCTGGGCGCTGATGAAGAGCGGAGAGATCTACCGGGCTCCGGCTGTGGCAGCGTAACACCTGCCAGCAGTCGCGAGGTCGTCGGAGCGGAGGAGGGCTGAGAGCAGCTTGGCGCAACGGTCGCGAGACGGGGTCGGAAAACCAGAGTGCAACAGGGTGCCACCGAGCACGCGGCTTTGATTTGGGTCCGACCCGCGAGCACCATGCGGGCCCGCGGCATGACGATGGCCGCACCATGAGGCCGGATACATGTCAGCACCCGACACCGCGCCAAATTGCTCCGGAAACCCTCTTGCGCAAGGGGCGGTTATACATGTTGCACAATCGGGTGATGTCCGTGCATCGCCTTTCCCCTGACGGATTTATCCCACGACCTTTGTGACGGAGATGCCAAGCGCGGTGCAACCGTTCAGGACGGCGATATGGACCTGGAGATCGAAATCCCGTGCCATGAGCCGCTGGCCCAGCAGTTTCACGATGCATTTTGTCTCGATGCGGCTTCGGCGGTGTTATCCGCTCCATCGCGGCCAGAGCGCCCGACCGACATATTTCGAGGCCCGCAGCGCTTCGTTTCGCGCCTCGGGACCGGCGGTGACGGCATTCCATGCTTTGCATTGTGCGCAGCGGGCGCGACCTAACCTGCTCCCCTGAAAGCTTCTTGATGGGGGTTTAGTCTGTTCCTCGAACGGGAAGACGGACAACGAGAAGATCGCCGTTCAGCGAGGAGCGGATCATCGGCATCTTAAGGAACATCGGGCGGGCGCAACGGCGGCTGAGTTGTGCCGGAAGCGCGGGGTCAGCGATGTTACGTTCTACAAGTGGCGGTCGAAGTATGGCGGCATCAAAGTGCCCGATGCTCGGAAGCTCAAGGCTTTGGAGGCGGAGAACGGGCGGCTGAAGAAGCTACTTGCGGAGGCGATGATGGACGTATCGAGACTGCGCGAGATACTCGGGAAAAGTTCTGAAGCCTGGCCCAAGGAGATCTGCCGTGACTGGGCCATCATCGAGAAGAACCATTCGCGGCGGCGCGCCTGTGCCCGGATCGGGATCGATCGGCGTGCCTGCCGCGACCGCTCCACCCGTGACGACGACGGATCCCTGCACAGACGCCTGCGCGAGCTGTCGAGCGAACGGCGCCGGTTCGGCTATCGGCGCCTGCACCTCCTTCTTCGGCGCGAGGGCGGGGACACGAACTGGATCGGAGGCCGTGAAGCAATCGGTCCAGTGGATCGATTGCAGGCCGCAGGGCTCTACCGCATCTATCGCGAGGAGCGGCTCACCGTGCGCAAGCGTGGCGGCCGCAAGCGCGCCCGGGACACGCGGGCACCGATGGCGATCCCGCAAGAGCCGAACCAGCGCTGGAGCCCGGACATCGTCAGTGACGCGCTCCGAGGCGCTTCGGTTCGAACTGGGTGTCCCGTTCCGCTGTTTTACCGTCTCTGTGCCATCCGTTGCCCGGCAGGGCATCGCCCGGCGATGTCCCGAGAGGGACCTCATGGCTCGCGCCTCACCATCTCTGGGCCTGCCGGTCCAAGGCCGGACCAGCGCGACTGGTCTCTTCCGTCTCAGGCTGGGGCGGCCCGGTAGCTGCTGTTTCCGGCAATCAGCGCCCAGATGGTTCGCGCCATTCGGTTGGCCAGCGCGACCGCCACGACCTTCACGGGCTTGCGGGCAAGCATCCGGTCAAGCCAGTCCGGCACCTGCCCTGCCGGGATCTCTCGATGTCCTCGCCGCACGCTGATCATTCGCCATCGATCTTGAACGCGTGGCGACACGCTGGCTCATCATGGCGCCAGGATAGAGCAGCCTGCGCAGGTGATGGGGGACCGTGGCCCCGGTGGGGCCGCGTAAGCCCCCTGAACGATTGCCTGCCTTTGAGATCCGCCCGAGCCTTTCTTTCCCGCCACTGGAATGAGCCCGCGGCGGTGCGGGCCGGAACGCGATCCGTCCGAGAGACGGACCGCACGCCGAGCCATGCCGCGTCGTCGCGCGCGCTGCGAAAAGCGGCCACGTCGGGGGTCGTGGCTGCAAACGCGCTGGACGAGATCGTGCCCACCCCGGGCACCGTCGCCAGTCGGCGCGCCAGCGCGTCTTCGCCCTGCATCTCGCCGATCCGCGTGGTGACCTCCTCGATCCGAGCCTGTGTGTTGCGCAGCTGATCGGCCAGCAGATCCAGTGCCGGGCGCGCTGCATCGGGCATGTCGCAGGCGGCGTCGAGAAGGCGATCGACGTTAAGGATGCCCTTCGCCACGACGACCCCGAACTCACCCAGGTGCGCGCGGATCGCGTTTACAATCTGCGTCCGCTGCCGGACCAGGAAGTCACGTGCCTTGTGATCGAGCAGCGCCGCCTGCCGGTCCGCCGACTTTACCGGCACGAAGCGCATGGTCGGGCGCGTGACAGCCTCGCAGATCGCCTCCGCATCAACCGCGTCGGTCTTTCCGCGCATTACGTAAGGCTTGACGTAGGCGGGCGGCATCAGCCGCACCTCGTGCCCGACCGCCGTCAGCTCCCGCGCCCAATAATGCGCCCCCGCACAGGCTTTCATGCCGACGAGGCAGGGCTCCAACCGTGAGAAGAACGCCAGCACCTGCGACCGTCGCAACTGACGCCGGCAGACAAGGGTACCTTCTGCGTCCACTCCGTGAACCTGAAAGACGTTCTTGGCCAGATCGAGGCCGATAGCGATAGGCTTGTCCATGGATGGCTCCCCTCAGGTGCGTGCTTCACAGACCCACCTTGGCACAACGCGATGCCGCTGGCGGGGCCATCCACACCATTAATGGCGCACAAGGCTCGCCGCCGAGCGTATGCCGCACACTGTCGATGCACTTGCGACGGCGCAAAGGATGAGGCCGTTGTTCGCCACTGGTCCGAGGACAGCGGGAGAATGAAATTTCCCCGGGCAGCCTCGGCAAGGATCGTTCGGCGCAGCCTCGGACCGATGGCGGCTTGCGCCAGTGGTAATACGTCGGCTCCGTCAAGCCGATCTGACGCACCGCGCCGTAGATCGCCATGCCCTGTCCGTGAAGCACTTCGACCTGCCAAAGCTTGAGCACAATCTCTTCGGGTTTGTCTCGTTTTCCTGCCATCTCTGGTCCTCCTGAACGAGATAATTCTATCCCAGCTGATGGACCACTTCAGTGGGGCACTCCAGGCCCTCGACGACCGCAACCGCCTGAAATGCGTCAGCCGCGCCGCTGTCTCACAAACCGCCCCTGCATCGCTTGCCAGCTTGCGCGGCCGCTACGCAGATCCAATCCTTTCGCTGTCAGTCTCCTACCTCCTTGCGAGGCTTGTGACGCAAGCAGCTGAAAGCTGCCGCAGACCACAGCTTGGCGCCCTCACAACCTTAGAAACGGTGACCGCCGCAAGTTCCCGTCGCCACCGCGCAGGCGGGCGGCTCGCTGATAATGCTAAAGCACCTGCACCCGCCCCACCTCTTCTTAAGCGTTTGCATGCCCGGAACCGCCGTCGCCAGGTGCCTGACCACGGCCTTCACCGGATCGTGCCCGAACGTATAGCATCCGACTTTCCCAATTCCTCGGGAGCTACGAGACCGTTCGCAACTCACATGCCGGTGGGACGGGGAAGGGTCGTGTGAGGACGGTCAAGCTGCCCAACAACGCCCATCAAAGTAGAAAGTCACTCATATCTTCCTCTTCCACCACACCCGCGCTGGGAGGATCTTTCAATCCTAGAGCCTTGCGATGCACTGAACGCTCCTCTTCCATCGTATAAACCTGATATAACCAATCAAAATCAGATGTCGTATTACGGTTTTCGGGAGCCGCCAACGAGGGGCCCTGAACCCGCCGTGCAAGGTTTGCGAGTTCAGCCGCATAATCCGCTGCCGCCCCGAAGGCGCTTTTTCCTGCCGTTGCTGCGCCAGCCAGCCGCCCGGAATGGCCGAGAAGCTGTTGTCGAGTAGACCGAATGCGCTCCACCACCTTGCTTTGTATGTCTGCTTCTTGCACTGCAACGGCCTGAAGCTCGAGGAGTGTCTCAAGGTCCTGACTCAAACCTGATGTGGCGAGAGCTTCCGATGTACTACGAATGTACGTCAAAGACCGACCAATTCGTACCATCAGATCTGAAGTTCGGCCAACGACGTCCTTCACCGAACCGGCCAAAAAGCGAAGCGGAGAATTTGCCGAGCCTGATCGGTGCGCGACCAGCGACGCATTATGGACCGACGTCTCAAGCTCCCGGTTCAGACGCACTGAAGCTTGAAGATGATTTTGCGTTCGCTCTATTTGGCCCGTTAACCCTGAAAGAAGCGTCAGCGCCTTTCCAAGCTGGTCCCGCGCTCCGGCGACCGAATCAAGCATCATCTGATTTTCTTGTGTTGTCGCACTCATCCACATGTCAGAGGGATTCGCCCCCCCCTTCCCACCATCAGCCAGAAGGTTTTCACCAAGAATCGCATTAATGGCCACCAATGAAAGATTTGCTGTTGAACATA
This sequence comes from Jannaschia seosinensis, assembly GCF_001408515.1. Taxonomy (GTDB): domain Bacteria; phylum Pseudomonadota; class Alphaproteobacteria; order Rhodobacterales; family Rhodobacteraceae; genus Jannaschia; species Jannaschia seosinensis. The sequence continues at coordinate 6,554 of NZ_CYPR01000165.1, forward strand.
CGTCGATCAAGGCTTCTGCCATTGAGCCAAGCTGAGCTGCTGCAACCGCCGCCAGCGCGGAACGGTCTACATCTGGCCCATTCTCCATAGCGTCAAAGATCATTTGGACATGCTCCATGCGCTGCGCAAACGCGTCCGGGAACTGCAGGCAACTGATGAGATCACGAACAGCTGATTGCACCCCTTCGCCAAGCCGAGATGCGTCTTCACGAACTAGGTTCGTGTAGACATGATGCGCATGCTCGAGGCGCGCAAGCCGAACGGTCTTTCTGCCGGCCCCGTCTGAAAGAGCTTGAAACTCGCGCGCAATATCGACGAGTTCATCCCGTGCAAAGCCGCTCTGGCGCTGTGTCTCAACGATGAGATCAGCCGACCGTGCCGTCGTTTGCTGCAGCTCCCGGCATTGGCCGTCCAGTGAGTCAACGAATGCAGCAAGCCTGTCGCCGGCGCCCCGTAGCTCGGTCTGCGTAATCTTCGTCAGCGAAGAGATCGTCGTTAGTTCGGCAGTACATTTCGCCATGTCCCGCAGCGAGCCGGAGACTTCAACTAGTGCACCCTGAAAAGCTCTGTCTGTCAGAGACGCCACGGCTTCTTCGGCAGCGGAGGAAGCGGAGGAAGCGTTTTCCAAAAACACAGCGAAGGCGGTGCCGCGCTCACCCGCGGCCCCATCTGTCGCGGCAGCCGCAAGAAGCATCGAAACGTCCGAATCGAATTCCTCCGCCGTATTTCGAATTACCTCGGCCTCGAAGAATGCAACTGAGAAAGCTCCAGATATGTCGCTTGCAAGCCGTCCAAGAGTTTCCCTGAAGGGAGGCGCCAGATGTGAAATCATGTCTTTTCCGTTCGTGACCGAATTCTCATGTAAGAAGGATGTACTAGCAAAACCTTAAAGCTATGAACCCGAAAATATTGCTTAAAATCAAGCTTAGCTGACAACGTTCACAGCTCGCCAAAATGCCAATCTTCATGATTTCTTAGCGCCTTCAGGGGAGTAATTGCTGGAAACGCGCACGAGGAACAGATGCTAAAAACCGAAACTGTTGAGATGGAAGTATTACGCATAGCCGCCGATCTCGACGCGAGAACAGTTGTCGCGGCGTATGAGATGCTTGCCAAAAGCCTAGAGAACCGCAAGAAATCGGGAAAATTATCAAGAATCGAGTTTGATGCTAGTGAGACTCCGCCCTCGCCGCTCTCGCTTCAACTCCTTGTCAGCGCCACTCGTACGGTCCCTCGCGAGCGACTGGACATTGGCACCCGCGCCACCGCTGTCTTGGCCAATCTCGAACTTCTCAAGGAGAACCAGTGATGCCGAAGACCGTCCTTAGTGTCGACGACTCCAAAAGTATCCGCGATATGATCGGCTTCACCCTTCAACCCCAAGGTTACAATGTTCTCGGCGCTGGTGATGGCGTCGAGGGCCTCGCCGCACTCGCAAAAAACGAGGTCCACCTCGTTCTTTGCGACCTCAACATGCCGAACATGAATGGGATCGAGATGATCCAGAAGGTTCGTGCGGACAACCGGTTTGATGGGATCCCGATTGTAATGCTGACAACCGAGGCACAAAAAGAGAAAATGAAAGAGGCCAAAGAAGCCGGTGCGACCGGATGGATAGTGAAGCCCTTCGATGAAGAGAAGCTTATTTCCGTTGTCTCTAAACTTGCTGGATGACGGCTATGAACGCAGCTGTCGACTCCTTTGTCGAAGAGGCCACCGATATCTTGGACGGCCTCGAGAAGATTCTTCTTGAGCTAGAAGCGGACCCTACGAACACCGGCACCGTAGATGCGGTGTTTCGTGCGCTTCACACACTCAAGGGATCCGGGGCAATGTTCGGCTTCGCTTCCCTCGCGCGTTTTACTCACCCCTTCGAAAACGCCTACGAGCAAATCCGCGAGGGGACGGCTAAGGTTACACCGGAAATTATCCAGCTCTCTCTTGCGTCGCGAGACCACTTGCAGCGAATCATCGCAAAGGGTCCGGACGCTGAGAATAGCGACATACAAGATCCGACCTCTCTTAAGCTTGTGGAAAAGATTGATGTTTTAATTGCGGACCAAACGACGAGAAACAAATCCACTGGGGCCATCCGGGCACACTCGACGCAGTCGCAACGCTTCCTCATCACCTTCAAACCGCACGAGTCAGATATGCGGAACGGCATGCGGCCAGACCTGCTGCTGGCTGAGCTGGAAGGTCTGGGCGAGGCGCACGTGACTTGTAGTGCCGCAGGGGTTCCCCCGCTTCGGGAGCTTGATCCAACCGTCTGTCACTTCTGCTGGACAATCGAGCTGACAACTTCCGCCGGCCGAGATGCGATTGATGAAGTGTTCATATTCGCAAGTGACAGCGCAGTTACAGTCACCCCTTTAGCGCCAGATACAATTGATATGGCAATCTCGCAGCCTGCACCGGGCATGGAAAGGAATGCGATCGGTAGTGGCAGGATGCTGAAGAGCGATGAAAATCTCACTGCCGCTCCGCCTAAATCTGATTCGGTGCGTGTTCAGGCCCACCGTCTCGACGAATTGATGGACCAGCTGGGTGAGCTGGTAATTACCCAGGCCCGCCTTAACCGGATTTCTGCCGATCTTGACGACACTTCTCTTGCTGAAACGACCGAGGAAATCGAGCGCTTGGTGACCGGCCTTCGAGACGCGACCCTGTCGATCCGCATGCTGCCGATCGAACTCGTCTTCGGGAAATTTCGTCGAGTTGCACGGGATCTCTCGGCAGAGCTTGGCAAGCACGTTCAACTGCTTACTCGAGGCGGCGAAACGGAAGTCGACAAGAACGTCATAGACAGTCTGACAGAGCCTTTGGTCCACATCATTCGAAATTCCATTGATCACGGCGTCGAAGCGCCCGACGCTCGACTCTCGGCAGACAAGCCAGAGCGTGCTACGATTGTGATGCAGGCTCGCCAGTCCGGGGGCGAAGTTCTGATATCTGTCAGTGACGACGGTGCCGGTCTTAACGCGGAGGCAATTCGGCAAAGAGCAGTTTCCCGAAAACTGATCGATGAAGATCAGGAGGTCACTGACGAACAGCTCCACCAACTCATTTTTGAACCTGGCTTCTCGACTGCCGAAGCAGTCTCAAGCGTCTCTGGCCGCGGCGTTGGAATGGATGCAGTTCGCCGTGTCATTGATGATCTGCGCGGCACCGTCGAGGTCAAATCTCAGCCAGGCCGAGGAACGGAAGTGACCCTTCGCTTGCCGCTTACTCTTGCGATTATTGACGGGCTCCTAGTAAGAGTCGGAAACAATCCCTTCGTAATGCCGCTGTCAACTGTCGAGGAGTGCGTCGAACTTCCGCCAGACGAAACCGCCCGCCAGAGCGGGCGTTCCATCTTGCGTATCCGAAACAAGTTAGTGCCGTTTCTGCGCCTCGATACACTGTTCGGATTTGAACGGGTTGAAAACGATGACCGGCGCGTAGTGATTACCAGTGTCGACGGACGCCGACTCGGCTTTGTTGTTGATGAAGTGATTGGCCAGCACCAGACCGTCATCAAGCCGCTCAGCGTTTATCACCGCGGCATCGAGGGGCTCGCCGGATCTACGATCCTTGGAGATGGATCGGTGGCGCTGATCCTTGATGCCGCAGCAATCGTCAAGCGCGCACAGGCGGCAGTGAGGACTGCAGCATGACCAACAACACCGGAAGCCTCGGGGCAGTCGACGCCGCCATGGCACTCACGTTCTCGCTTGATGGTGAGACCTTTGCCGTTCCAGTCCAGCATGTTCGCGAAATCATCGACCCGCTTCCGATCACTGATGTCCCCAATGCCGATCAAGTTGCGCCGGGTCTGGTTAACGTTCGCGGGGCAATCGCTCCTTTCATCGACCTGCGCCACCGCCTCGGAATGAGGCCGGCGGTACTTCGCGAAACCAGTCGCATTCTTGTCCTTGAACTGACGCTTGAGGGCGAGATGACTACGGTCGCGATGCTGGCGGATGACGTGGATGACATAACGGAAACTACTTCGGCCGATTTGGAGACGGTTCCGGACCTTGGGGTTCGCTGGCCGACTGAATTCATCAAGGGCGTCGCCAAGAAAGATGGTGCGCTCGTGATCCTACTCGATGTCCAAACGGCCTTCGCGCCGAAGCCCTCCCACTGACAGCTCCAGCCCACGGAAGAGCACGAAAATGCGACTGACCATCAAGACCAAGCTCCTCGCCGCCTTTACGGTGATGGTGATCCTCCTCGGCGCAACCGTCTTACTTGGCGTACGCGGCATCTCGACCGTTAGCGGGCAGGTTGCGGTGATTGTTGACGATACAGCAGCCGAAATCGAGTTTGCTCAACGAATTCGGACCAACATGATGGGAATTGAGCGCGGCGTACTAACCTACATTGACGACGTCATGGCTCGGAAAAGTCCCGAAGCCATCCAAGAAGCAATTGCTTCTGTTGATCGCCGCATGCTGAATATCGGTCAGAATCGCATGGAGCTTGAGGAAGTTGTTCCAGACGAAGAACGTCCACTTCTAACCGCGTTCGACGAGAAATGGGCGGAGTATGTCGCCTTGGAAGGCGAGCTTCGCCCTTGGGCGCTGATGCGCACCGCCGTTCAGGCCACCGACCTTGTCCTTGGCGACAGCGGCCTCGCCTTCGACCGGCTCTACAACACTGCAAACACTGCACAGGATACCACCCGCGCACGAATCAGACGCAGTCCTCAACCGGCGTCTGCGCTCGTTGCTCTCGAGCAAATTATCGACCAAGCGCTTGATGACATTCGGGACCTTCGACAGGCTGAGAAGAATCTTCTTTTGGCGGCAGGCGAAGACGTGACAGCTGACACGACGACTCGCATAACCAGTCTTATCACGGCGTTCGAGGCGAAGATTGCCGCTGCACAGGAATTAAAAGGTTCCCAGGTCGAGCCATTGGTCACCGAACTGACCGCAGGATGGGCCGAATACCGGCCGATTGTGGAACGGATCATGGCGCTCATCGCGCAAGACAGCAAAGCGAAGGCTTATGAGCTTTACGCTAAGGCTGACAATGCGTGGCAAGCTGCGGCCAATGCTAATGAAACGCTGGTCAAGAGGGCCAATGAATCAATGGAAAGAGAACACGCGGCTGCCGTCGATCTGGAAACTCGGCAAACCCGCACGCTGCTAATTCTTGCCGTCGTCGCCTTATCTTTTGCCATTGGCACTGCTGCTTGGCTATCCGTAAGCATCAGTCGCGGCCTAAACCGTGCAGCCAGCGTCGCCAGAGAGGTGGCGAGAGGCAATCTCGAGGTCGATGCGATGACAACAAGTCGGGACGAAATCGGTGTTCTGCTGAATGCAATGGAGGACATGGTAGGCGACCTCAGAGGAATGTCTCGTTCTGCCGAGGCCATTGCCAAGGGCGATCTGACAGCGGACGTGACGCCGCGCTCGGAGGATGATCGGCTCGGCGTTGCATTGCGCGACATGACAGCCAAGCTTCGGGAAGTCATCTCGAACGCCAGCGTCAGCGCGAAGTACGTCGCCGAAGGCGCCGGCAATATGTCGACAACTGCCGAGCAGCTCGCGGCGGGCTCTAACCAGCAGGCGTCTGCTGCGGAGGAAGCATCGGCGTCTATCGAGGAGATGACGGCGAACATTCGGCAAAACGCGGATAATGCCAGTCAGACGGAAAAGATCGCAAACCAGTCGGCGGATGATGCCAAGCGTTCCGGCGAGGCAGTGAACAATGCCGTCCGTGCGATGAAGACGATTGCCGATAAAATCACGATCATTCAGGAAATCGCTCGGCAAACTGACCTGCTCGCGCTGAATGCGGCTGTCGAAGCCGCCCGGGCCGGCACCCACGGCAAAGGTTTTGCGGTGGTGGCCTCCGAAGTGCGCAAGCTTGCCGAACGCAGCCAGCAGGCCGCCGCTGAAATCAATCAACTATCCGGCGAGACCGTGGAGGTTTCCGGCGAGGCCGGCCGGATGCTCGAAACGCTGGTGCCGAACATTCAGCGTACCGCCGACCTCGTTCAAGAGATCTCCGCCTCCACCCGTGAGCAGAATGTCGGGGCGGAGCAGATCAATCAGGCGATCCGAGAGCTTGATAAGGTCATCCAGCAGAATGCCGCTGCGGCCGAGGAATCCGCTGCTACAAGCCAAGAGTTGGCGGCCCAGTCGCAGCAACTAAACGGCGTGATCTCCTACTTCCGGGTCAGCGAGAACGAGCAACCCGCAGAAGCACCGAACAAGAACACGGTTGTTGCGCCCAAGCCGAAACCTTTGCAAGCGGACAAGATAGCGCAGAATGTCGAGGCGTTCGATTTGGATCTCGCCTCCGACGACGTTTCGGACGCCGACTTTCAACGCTATGCGGGCTGATCCATGATCAACGAAGAGCAATTGGACAGCTTGATGGTGGGGGAGGACGATCCGTCCTCTACCTATCTCACCTTTGATTTAGGTGAGCACATCTTGGGCATTGAGGTTCAATATGTCCGCGAAATCTTAGACATGCAAAAGATTACACGGCTGCCGAATGTTCCGGCTGAGGTGCACGGGGTCGTCGATCTGCGTGGTGTCAGCGTGCCAATCATCGACTTGAAAAGCAGGCTGGGTGTGCCTCCGCACGAGTTGGGTGATGAAGCCCGAATCGTCGTCGTCGAAGTCGGAACAGACGCTGATTACGGTCTTGTCGGCGTTCTTGCGGATCGTGTTCGAAACGTCGATCAGATCGGGGCGCACCGGATCGAAAAGCCTCCTAGCGTGGGAATGAGGAACTGGGACCTCAGAATCGTGCGAGGACTTTCACGCAGCGGCTCGGATTTAATCGTCTTGATCGATATCACGCACGTATTTTCTGTTGATGGAGTTGAGATCGACCTCGGCTCGGGCACTGGCATCTTCTGACGTCTTCGCCAATCGACTACATGCCGCCGGCAATCGCGAAAGCGTCCCCCTTCCGCCGATCCCGTCAGGAAGACAGTAATGCTTCACCAAGTGGTCAAGACCCGTCAGATCCCGCTCCGACCAGAAGACATCAAGAGGCTTGTGGCGCTGGCGCGAGAAATTGTCGGAATTACAATTGATGATCGCAAGTCCGATTTCTTGACGGGGCGACTTTTTCAGCGTCTCGCCGCAAACGGATTGACGAGCTATGCCGATTACTGTCGGCTGTTGGAGAGTGACGTGGCTGAACGCACCTCTTTCGGTGAGGCGCTCACAACCCACACAACCAGCTTTTTCCGAGAAAAGGCACAGTATGATTGGCTGTTGAATGAGGGGCTACCTGAACTTGATGAGCGAACTCAGACGGGACAGCGCGAACTTCTGATATGGAGCGCGGCATGCTCCTCCGGACAAGAGGGGTACACGGCTCTCATGGTCGCACAGCAAGCTCGGAGTCGTGGGCTCTGGAGCCTTAATCCACACCTGATTGGAACCGACGTTTCGCGCCCGGTCATCCGCGCGGCAAATCAGGCTGTCTATTCACGCCAAGAAATTGAGGGCATTCCAACAGATTTACGCCGCCGCTTTCTACTGTCCTCAAAGAAAACAACTGGAATCTACCGTATCGTCCCGGAGCTTCGAAAGCTTGCGACTTGGCGGCAGGCAAATCTAGATAGTGGCCTCGGACTCGACGGAATCGCAGCCGACGTCATTTTCCTCCGCAATGTGCTGATCTATTTTGACGACGAGGTTCGCGCGCGTGTGATTGACAACGTCTACCGTCGGTTGCGGCCTGGCGGCTTCCTGATGACGGGACATACCGAAGCCTCTCACGCACGTCGCGATGGCCTCGAACTCGTCCGCCCCTCAATCTTTCGCAAGACCGTCGAATGACGGGCCTAAGAAAGAAACGCGTTCTGATTGTCGACGACAGTGCAGTCGTGCGCCAGACCATCAGTAAGATTATTGCGAATCACCCACAGCTGGAGGTAATGGCGACCGCCAATGACCCCTTTCAGGCAGCGGACCGTCTGAAACATGAGGTCCCAGACGTCATCGTGCTCGACGTTGAGATGCCTCGTATGGACGGCATCACCTTTCTGCGCCGCCTGATGGCACAGCGACCGCTGCCTGTCGTCGTCTGCTCCACCCTTGTAGGGGATGGCAGCAAGACCTTCTTGGCCGCGCTCGAAGCAGGCGCTGTGGACATCATCCAAAAACCAAATCTATCGACGCGCAAGTTTCTCGAAGAATCTTCAGTTCGCATTCAGGAAGCAGTTCTTGGCGCGGCACATGCGCATTTGTCCAGACGTCAGCCGATAAAGATTGAGTCAAAATTAACAGCCGATGCGATGCTCGCTCCCTTTGGCCGCACTTCAATGGTGAAGACGACAAACAAAGTGGTGGCAATTGGCGCATCTACCGGCGGGACCGAAGCATTGCGCCTTGTCCTCCAATCCCTTCCGCATGACGCACCACCAATTGTAATTGTCCAGCACATGCCGGAAACCTTTACCCGCGGCTTTGCCAAGAGACTCGACGAGATGTGCCAGATCACCGTTAAGGAGGCCCAAGATGGAGACAGCGTTCTGCAGGGCCAAGCACTTATAGCGCCTGGCGCTCGCCACATAATGCTCACGCGAAACGGCGCGAATTATCGTGTTGAAGTCTCCGATGGGCCTTTGGTCAATCGGCACCGGCCGTCGGTGGATGTTCTGTTTCGTTCGGTCAGTCGCGTTGCCGGCGCCAATGCCGTCGGTGTAATTATGACAGGTATGGGCGATGATGGCGCGCGGGGTCTGAAAGAGATGAGAGATACCGGCGCCCGTACACTAGCACAAAACGAAGCCAGTTGCGTCGTCTATGGTATGCCTGCCGAAGCGGTAAAACGGGGCGGCGTCGAGCGTGAGGTTTATCTTTCTGAAATCGCGTCTCTGGTCTGCCGGCTAGGAAGCTAAGTCGTTAGTAAATGACAAAGCAATCTAGATGGTGACTCCGACTCCATTTCCAAACCCCGTGAGGGCCTTATGTCGTCGATCCGGCATGATAGTCGGTCGACGAGATCGGTCCCCCCAGGTCTGCAAGATCAGAAGCGGGCCGAGTTGCGATGACGCGCTCGAGCGCCGTAGCTTGCTGACGATCTGGTTAGCTCCCGAAATCGGCGTGGCCGGCTGCAGACACGCGGCGATGCCGCCATTCCGACACGCCTCTCCATAAAGGTCTTGCCGGCATGGCTCCTTGCTAGGCGATGCATTCCTCAACCCTCACCGTCGGAAGCCTGCTGCATTTGGTCGACCTCGACCGGCGGGGCTCGACTCCAGCATGCCGAGCTGTAGCAAGAAGGCGCCGGCCACAAACATCCCGTATCTTGGGTAGAGAAGGCCGCTATACTAGCCGATCCCGTCTTGCGACGTTGCTGCGCGATGCTCCGTCGGGCGATGGACAGCACCGGGATCGAAAGTGAGGGAGATTAGGAAATGAACGAGCGGCCCGCCTCTGTTGCACAAAAGCCCGGAGTGGAGGCTCACCTTTGGCCGGAGGGACTCGTCCCATGGCCTCGGTGACTGGGATGCCAGGTGCGGTGTGGCGGTTCATGATGGGGATGCGGAGCTGGGTCTGCGCGGGCTGTGGGGCAAAGTCCCGCGCCGTGCCCCGCCCGAGTGATTTCGTGCAGAGCATCCTAGCCTCCGGCACGGCATCGGCGGTTGTGCCCGTTCCGGTGTCGCCAGATCGCTCGACCGAGGTGTTTCGACGCTCGGGGAGCGACGTTTCCGGCCGCCGCTCCCGCGGTGACGCGCTCCACAGCTTCGTGTTCTTGCGGGGTGGGATGAGGGTCTGAGGGCCACGGTCGGCAAGGGCATCGTGGCATTTGCGGGCGTCGCAGGCACCGTCCGCGGTACCGCTCCCGATCTCCTGGTCCACCGGGATCCGGTTGCGAAGATCGGGCAGGACGTTCGCGACGCGCTCGAAGCGGTGGCGCTGCGCGGCCGACCATCGCCGACATGGCTCCCGTTCGCGTTCGCGGGCTCTCTCGGACCGTTGGCGTTCGCCCGCTCACTCGCGAAGGCCCGAACCTCCAGCGCTTCCGTATCGATCCCGAGAGGGATCTTGCGCCGTGAGCCATTCCGCGCCCCAGATCCGAGCGACCATGGCGAATGCGCCGTTTGGGCCCGCCATGCTTGCGCGCGTACCGCCCGTTTTCACCCTCGACCTCGATGCCGGTGCTGCCCACTGCCCGACAGGGCATTGCGTAGCACTGCCCCCCCAAGTTCGCAGACTACACGACACAGCCGTTTTTGGGGTGGCCGAGACCGGCAAGAGAGATTCTTCTGGTGGACTCGACCTCGCCAAAGGAACGGTCCCTTGAATATCCGTGCTCTCGCCGATCTCCAGAAAACGCTAACTCCGCATGTGCCGTTGGGCAAGTCACGGCTCGAGACGCTCTGCATGATCCTGCTTGGCATGATCAGCGCCCGAACGGTGAACCTGACGCATATCGCGAGCGAGCGGCCAAGTCGCGCCATGGTTGCATCGACCTATCGCCGTCTGCAACGCTTCTTCCAACACGTGTGCCTGCCCGAGGATTGGAGCGTGGGCATCGTGATCTCGCTGCTCGGCAACCCTCGCCCTTGGCATCTGTGTCTTGACCGCACCAACTGGAAGATCGGCAAGACCGACGTTAACCCGGATAATTCACGAGAAGGCGGCGGAGGTTGCGTAACCGTCTGAAACTCTGCATTTTTTGGTTATCGGCGCCAAAGATTCAGATTTCAGCAGGACGACCTCCGCCATGACCCAGTCTACGTGCTCCGCACCCCGTCTGTCACCCCTCAATGGCAAGCCGATCCTGCTCGGGTTTGACGGCGCCGACATGAGCTCCGACGCCGGACTGACCCTGCTGCGCGAGATCGAGCGCAGGGCGGGTCTGGCGCAGCGGCTCGCAGATTGCCTGCACGATCCGCGTGACCCGGCGAAAGTTCAGCATAGCCTGAGCGACATCATCCGGTTCCGGATCATGATGATCGGGGCGGGATACGAAGACGGCAACGACGCGGCAGCCCTGCGGCACGATCCCAGCTTCAGGATCGCGCTGGAGCGTGGCCCGGAAACAGGGCCGGCCTTGTGTTCGCAGCCGACGATCTCGCGCATGGAGAACCTGCCCGACGCCCGCGCCCTTATCCGCATGGGCCACGAGATGATCCGGTTCTACTGCCACTCGTTTGCGCGCCCCCCAAGCCGGATCGTGCTCGATATCGATGATACCTTTGACGCGGTGCATGGCCACCAGCAGCTGCGCCTGTTCAATGCGTTCTACGACGAGTTCGGCTTCCAGCCGATCGTCGTGTTTGACGGCGAAGGCCGGCTCGT
>NZ_CYPR01000166.1 GCF_001408515.1 Jannaschia seosinensis
GGCGGAGGCGCGGGCGAAGGGGCAGTTCCTGCCCGAAGCGAACGCGGGTCCCGAGGGCTGGACCTCAGCGGACAAGCTCGCTGCGGTGATCGAGACGGCGTCACTGAATGCAGTGGAGCTTGGCGAATATTGTCGGCGCCGCGGCATCCCCATGAAGGGCACAACGATGAAGGTGACGATGGAGCGGCTCGGCGTGACCGCGTCGTTCAGCCGACCCCGGGTCAGCAATGACAATCCGTTCTCCGAGGCCCTGTTCCGGACCTGCAAATATACGCCCGGTTGGCCAACCCGCGGCTTCGCGACGATCGATGAGGCGCGGGCCTGGGTCCAGGGCTTCGCCACTTGGTACAACACCCAGCATCGGCACAGCGCCATCCGCTTCGTGACACCCGACCAGCGCCATCGTGGCGAGGAAAAGGCGCTGCTGGCAGAGCGCCACCGCGTCTACCAGATGGCCCGCGCCGTACACCCGGAACGCTGGTCAGGTCAGACCCGCGACTGGCAGCCCATCGGCTCGGTCTGGCTTAACCCCGAGCGACCCGATGCCGGGCGCAGAGGCCATGGGGCTGCCGACGCGCTCCCCCATCAAGCTGGCGGCGGCGGCCCCATGGCCGGCCCAGCCGAAAACGCAGCGTGAAAACGAGTGCAGGCGACAACTACCTTGACGAACACCGCCTGCGGCCGGCCGAGGGTGTAATTAGTTTACTATAACTTGTGTGGCCAAAACTAGTGTGGCCAATGAAAATAGCGAACTAACCCGCATAATTCATGAAGCTGCGGACTTGTGCTCCGTGAGATGGTTTCCCCGGTCTCGGTTTTCTTGCGCGCACCCGGTGTTTGCGTCCGGTTGGCATGCCGGCCGGTGACTTGGGTCTTGGGCGATACGGGTTGATGTTTCGGGGTTTGTCGGGGCGCTTGCGTCAGGCTGTTTTCGGTGGGGCGAGGGCGTCGAAGAGAAGGAGGAGAAGTCCCTTTCGGGGACACGATGCCGGCAGGGTCACGATGATCCGGGTCTTCTTTTCGACGATGGTGGCGGCCAGCTTGACGAGATGCAGCCGCAGCGTGTCGAACTGGGCGCGGCGCCATGGTGAGCGCTTCGGGCAAGCCGCGCGGAGCTTCCACCAAATCCAGTAGGCGCAGCCGTGCAGCATCAGGCGCATCTGGCTGGCGTTCGCCTTCGAGCACGACGTCCGGTCTGCTGCGAGGTGGGCCTTCCACGCCTTGATGTGGTTCTCGGCCTGGCCGCGAGCGGAATAGAGCTTCTCGTAAAGGTGCTTGCCGCGGCCGCCCTCGAGGTTGGTGACGATGTAGCGGGTGTCCCGACCCATGGGGCCAACCTCGACGCGGGCGATGACGCGGCGGGGTTTCGACCACGAGCGGGCTGCGTAGGAGAAGGTTTTGAACCGGCGCAGCTTCTGGCCCGGCGTTCGGGCGTAGCGCGCCGCTGTCGACGCTTCCAGAGCCGAGATGTTCCGCGCCAGACGGCCGTTCTTTGACAAACCAAAGACATAGCGCAGCCCGAGCCCGTCACACAGGTCCAGAACCTGCGGGG
>NZ_CYPR01000167.1 GCF_001408515.1 Jannaschia seosinensis
CTAGAGCGTGTTGCGACTTTCCCGATTCAGGATTCCCTGTTGGCTTGATCTGTGATTCCCTGCCTGCAGACAGGTGGGAGGGATGAGAATGGGCAGACCACATCCTACGGCACTCCGAGAGCGCGTTGTGGCGTTTGTGGAGGAAGGGAACTCGCACCGCGCAACCGCCGCGCGGTTCCGAGTTTCGGTGAAGTTCGTCAACGACATGGTGATCCTGAAGCGCGAGACGGGCGGGTTGGCCCCGCGCGCCCAAGGCAATGGTGGGGGTCATGGCAAACTGGTTGGCGTGCAGGACTGGATTACCGCGCGGATGGACGCGAAGCCCGATCTGACACTGAACGACCTGGTCGGGGAACTGGCAGATCACCACGGGATCGCCATTCACCGCGTCTCGGTCTGGAGGTTTCTGCGCAGTCTTGGGCTGACACACAAAAAAAGACCTGCAAGCCGTCGAGAAAAAGCGGCCTGAGATCCGGCAGGCGCGCCATATCTGGATCACACGGCGCCAACCGTTCATGCGCAACGCATTGACGCGCATCGGTTTCATCGACGAGACGTCACTGAAGACGAACATGGCCAAGACCACCGGATGGTCCCCGAAAGGCGCACGCCTTGTCGACCATGCACCCTTCGGCCACTGGAACACCCAGACCTTCATCGCAGCCCTGCGCCACGACCGGCTGGATGCGCCCTGGGTGATTGACGGCGCCATGAACCGCGAGCTGTTCGAGCTCTACGTCGAGACCCAACTGGCCCCGACACTGCGACCAGGCGACGTGATCATTCTCGACAACCTGTCATCGCACAAGAGCCCCAAAGCAGCGGCGACCATGAAAGCCGTCGGTGCATGGTTCTTGTTCTTGCCTCCCTACAGCCCGGATCTGAACCCCATCGAGATGGCGTTCGCGAAGCTCAAGGCCCTGATCCGGAGAGCCGCCGCCCGCACCTATGAAGCTCTATGGCAAGCCGTCGGGAAGGTCTGCGATCTCTTCACCGAGGCGGAATGCTACAACTTCTTCAAGGCCGCTGGATATGAAACCGATTAGACGCAACACGCTCTAAATCGAACCAGTCTCAGGAAGGGCAGGGGGCCTGCCCATTATCCTGCGCAAAGACCGCGCCACTCGGCGAGAGCGGCGGTGCGGTTGGTCTTGAAGATGTCTCGGCTGGAGAGGCTGCGTTCCTGGTTGAAGTGGTTCGAGACAGAGGCGTGGACGGCGGCGAACTTCTGCAGACTTCGCATCCGCCGAAAGCGCTGCATGGCCCTCTCGCGTCGTCGGAACGGCAGGTGCGAATTCTCCGCGCGGTTGTTCAGCCACCGACCGGTCTCCTGCCGGTCCGCCATGCCGAGGTCCTTCAGGGCCGCACCGTAGGAGCGAAGCTTGTCCGTCACGAGGACATCTGCTCGCCCGTGCTTCTTCAGTGCTTTTCTGAGGAATTTCAGCGCAGCCTTCTTGTCCCGCGTCTTCGTGACGAAGCTTTCCAGCACTTCGCCCTCATGATCGACCGCCCGCCAGAGGTAGTGCTGCTCGCCGTTGATCTTCACGAACATCTCGTCGAGGTGCCAGCGCCAGCGGCTCGATTTCAGGCCCTCGATGCGTCGCTTGCGGATCTCACCGGCGAACATCGGGCCGAAGCGGTGCCACCAGAAGCGCACCGCCTCGTGGCTGACGTCGACGCCGCGCTCATGGAGCAGATCTTCGACGTTCCGCAGCGACAGCGGGAAGCGGACATACATCATCACCGCCAGCCGGATGATCTCGGAGCTGGTCTTGAAGTATTTGAAGGGGCTGCGCTTGGTCATGCGGGGAGCCTAGCCAGCCGCCCGCTCCGCCTCAAGCGAAGTTCTTCTGACAAGACCCACCGGACCATCCGGCGCAACCCTCGAATGCAGGATGCCGCGGGAGAGACCACCAAGCCAGTTAGTTCCCCGCGCGATCATGGGGTCTAAAGGACTGGGAGCAGGTCGGTATTCATCGTGACAAAGAGGATCGGAACGCCGGAACTGCAAGAGGCGGCAACCATGATTCCCACCGGGGCCAATGGCATGAATGGGTCTGTGCCGCGGTCTGCCGTATCGACGCAGATGCAAAAGGTTTAGCAGCTATCGAGGACGCGATCAGACGGGCCGCGCCCTCTTTCGAGCCGTGCCGGGTCGATTTTGTTGGCCCGATACCATCCATCCGGATCGCTTTTCAGATTCTCGATCATTCTCGGGAGAGCGTCGCTGAGCCGGTGCTTCGGCTCCCAGCCAAGCAGTTCCCGCGCGCGCGAGATGCCGATTGCGTAGTGGTCGTCCGCGATGTCGGCCATCCAAGGCTTGGTGAACGGTTCGCCCCCAAGGACTTCGTCCTCGGCCCAGGCGCCCGTCTTCGCCATGACCTTGGGAATCTGCCATGTCTGCCACGGAGTGCCGCGGATCAGCTCGCCGATGCGGCCTTGCAGGTCGCCGTAGCCGATGGCCGCGGGCTCCCCGAGCAGGATCGCCGTCTCGGGCGGCAGGCCGTCGCGCCGGTCGATGACCCGCTTTACCGCCTCGGCCAGATCCTCCAGATGCAGGAAGGACTGCCCGGTCCGCAGATCGCCCGGGTACATGTGCCCCTTCAGGCGGCCCTCAAAGATGCGCGCGATCTGGTGCGCCAGAAAGGCGTTCTCGCAACGGTTGCTGTAGACGCCGCCGGGGCGCAGGAAAACCGCCTTCAGGTCGCCACGTTCTTCGCGGATCATCTGCTCCGTCCGGATCTTGGACGCGCGGTAGGGCAGCTTGGGATCGAGCGGCCGGTTCTCAGTGATTGTTGTGCCGGGCGACCCCGCTTTGTGGACCAGCATCGTGCTCGAAAACACGAACTGCTCCACGTCCAGGTCGCGCAGGCCGTGCAGCAGGCGGCGGGTGCCCTCCACCGTCACCTCGTCGTACTTCGGATCGTCCTCGCCTGAGAGATCGAAATAGGCGGCGAGGTGGATGACCGAGGCGATCCGCGGCCCCTCGTGGCCGCGCACGTCCCTCAGCGCCTTGCCCACCCCTTCCTCCGAGGTCAGGTCGATCGGAACGAAGCGCGCCCCCTCCGGCACCTCAGTCTCCTTCAGGTCGAGGCCGACGACCCGGTAGTCGCGCGCCAGTTCGCGCATCAGCCGGTGGCCGATGAAGCCGCTGCTTCCGGTTATCAGCACCGTGTCCGCTTGTCTGTTCATCGTGGTTCTCCTGCTTTGCGAGGGCGCGCGCGCCCCGCCTCACAGCGTTTCGCGCAGGGCGCCGCGCAAGGCCGCGGCCGTTGCGCGCTCGGCCACGCTGCCCGGCGCCTCAAGTCCCATGCGCGCCATACAGGCGGCCTCCACCTCGGCATGGGAAGGGGGATCGCCTCGCCCGAGGAGCGCGAGCCGCGCCAGTTCCGACTTCGAGGCGCGGGCGTTCTTGAGCTTGGCCAGCGCAGGGAGCAGCCGGCGCTCGACGCCCTCGAAGTCGGTGCCGAGGGGAAAGGTTGGCAGGTCGAAGGGCTTCAGCCAGTCGCGCAGCGTCTCGGGCAGGTTGTTGCGATGAGCCTGCGGTATCTCAAAGCCATCAGGCAGCTTGCCCGCCTTTTTGGCCTCGGCCATCTGAGCGCCTTGGAAGCGGCTGTCGGCAACGCAGAGCATCGCCGCGACCACTTCGGCATCGCTGCGCCCGCGCAGGTCTGCAATGCCGTACTCGGTCACGACAATGTCGCGCATCTGGCGCGGCACCGTGACGTGCGGATAGGACCAGACAATATTAGACTGGGTTTCACCGTCGCGGGTCCGGGTGGCGGGGATCGCGATGATAGATCGCGCGCCCTCGAGCGCGAGGGCCTGCGCCACGAAATCGGCCTGCCCGCCGACGCCACTGATCACCTGCCCGTCGCCCGTCCCATCCGACACGACCGCACCGAGCAGCGTCGCCATCAGGCCCGAGTTGACGAAGCGCGCGTCGCGGCGCGCGGTGCGCTTGTTGGCCTCCTCGCCAAAGAGCGTGTTAGTGAACGCGACCGGCACCATCGCGATTTTGTCGCGCCGGTCCGCAGGCATATCGCGCAGCCGCGCGTAGAAGTCCCGGCAGCCGACGAAGAACGCGGCATGGATCGCCTTGCCATCGACCTCGCGCTTGATCACGCCGCGCTCGAAGAGCGGCAGCATCGCATCCACAAGCATCTCGGTTACGGCGTAGAGCCCTTCCTCGAACGGACCCGTCATGCGAAAGTCGTCGTGCGGCAGCGGGCAGCGATCCCAAAGCTCCGCGACCTTCCCGTCCTGGCGCAGCAGCAGGGCGTTAGCCACCGCATCGCCGATCGAGCCGATGCCGATTTGGAGGCTTCCCCCGTCCTTCACCAGCCGCGACACGTGCAGCCCGATCGCGTGGTCGGCATCCTTCACGGGGCGCTTGACCACCGAGAAAAGCTCGAAGGCGTTTTCCGGGTCGTCCAGGACAAGATTCGCCTCCTGCATCGGCATGGACGCAGCGCCGCCCATGAACGGAAGCTCGCGGTTCGTCTCGACCGCAAAGACGAAGGGCAGCCGCCCCTCGCGCCGCAGGCGCAGCAAGTCGATGCTCAGGTCCGCATTGCATGAATGGCTGAGCCTGTCGCCCTCCCGCGCCACCAGCTGAAGCACGACGTTCGGCTTGCGCGAGAGCAGGATGCCGAGCGCGTCCGAGAAGTTGACCGAGACGTGATTCTGCTGGGCCTGCGCCTGGCCCTTCCATTGCCCGGCCTGAAAGAAGAACTCGGTCACTTGGATGTTCGCGGGCAGTGTCCCTTCGCGCAAATGCTTGGCGTAGAGCACCTCGGGATAGGCTCCGAACAGCCGGTCGAACGCCGGCCCGAGGAAACGCTGTTCCAGATCGGCTGACGGCTCTGGACGCTCAAGGGTCAGTGCGGTGAAAATTGAAAGCTGGATAGATGGGTCCGCCAAGGCGAGCGCCGTCAACGCGTTGAGCAGCGTCACCGGCTTCCCAAGGCCGAGCGGCGTCGCTACCCGGACGTCGCCGTTCGTGCGTTCGACGATCTCGCGTGCGATCGCCTTCGCGTCCCTGCGGATCTGCGGGTCCTTCTGTGCCACCTCAGCCATCGCGGGACCAGCCCTCGTCTGGCACGAATCGTGGACCGTAGCTTTCGGAAAGCTCCTGTAAGCGGTCACGCACCTCGTCATGCCCGCGCGCGCGGGCATAGTGCATCGGGCCGCCGCGGAAGGGCGCGAAGCCGGTGGCGAAAATCATAGCGCCGTCTACCTCGTCCTCGTCCTCGGCCACGTTCAGGCGGAGGCATTCCATGCAGGCGTCAAGCATGGGCAGGATCAGCCTGTCGGTCAGATCCTCGGAGCCGGCGTCGCCCTCTCCGGGATCGGGCCTGCCATCCGACCAGTCGTAGAAGCCCCGCCCAGCCTTCTTGCCGGTGTGGCCCTCCTCGACCATGTCGCGCATCCAGTCCGGCACCTCCGGCACCGGCTTCTCGAGCTCGTCCTTCAGCCCGTCCGCCACGTCGAGGCAGATATCGAGGCCGACCCAGTCGGCCAGCGTCACCGGTCCCATCGGCATACCAAATCGCAGCGCGGCGCGGTCCACCACCTCTTTTTGGACACCTTCGTCGAGCAGCACCATCGCCTCAAGCAGGTAGGGCGTGAGCATGCGGTTCACGAGGAAGCCGGGATAATCGCGGACCGGCGCCGGCAACTTGTCGATCACGCCGCAGAAGGCGGCAAGCCGCTGCGTGGTGCTGTCGCTCGTGGCCTTCGTGCGTACCACCTCGACGAGCTGCATCTTTGAAACCGGGTTGAAGAAATGCAGCCCGGCAAAGCGCGCTTTGTCCTCCACCGCCTCCGACAGCCGCGCCAGCAGCAGGCTCGAGGTGTTGGTCGCGAGGATCGCGTCTGGCTTCATGTCCTTGCAGATGCCCTTATAGATCTTCGTCTTGAGGTCGGCCTTCTCGGGGACCGCCTCGATCACGAGGTCCGCGCGCCGCACGCCGTAGCCGTTGGGGTCCGGCATCATCCGGTCGAGCGCATCCCGCGTCTCGGCCGCGCCGAGGTGCGCGCCCCCGCATACTCCCTCCGCCGTCTTGACCGCCTTGCCAAGCGCGTCGAGATCAAGGTCCGAGAGGGTTTCCGTCTTGCCCCGCATCGCAGCCCATGCCCCGATCTCGGCCCCCATCTCGCCCGCGCCGACGACATGGACATGTGCGATGCCGTCTTCGCCCTCGGCTCGCTTCTTCAGCGCCCGGCGCAGCCGGAAGACGCGCACGAGGTTCTGACAGGTTTCGGTCGCGACCAGCCGGGCGAAGGACTGCAGTTCCGCCTCCTGCATCGCCGAGCGATCGTCGCCATGTTCCTCCCAGAGGTCGATCAGGGCATGCGGCGCGGGATAATGCGCCTGCGGCGCCTCCTTCTCGGTCTTCGAGCGCATCTGCCGCGCGGCCAGTTTCCGCGTCCGGCTGAACTTGAGCGCACCCGACTTCAGCCCGCCGCGCAGGCCGCCGCCGCGCCGCTCGACCTCGCCATCCGCGCAGGCTCGCGCGGCCGCCGCGACATGCCGCTCTTCGGTGACGACGTCCGCGATCCCGAGGCGGGCGGCCTTCTTCGTATGGGCCTTTTTGCCCGTCAACATGAGCTGCATCGCCTCGACCTGGTCGATCAGCCCGGTCAGCCGATAGGTGCCGCCAAGCCCGGGATGCAGGCCCAACTGAACTTCGGGGAAGCCGAACGCTGCACCCTCGACCGCGATGCGCCAGTCGCAGGCGAGCGCCAGTTCAAACCCCCCGCCAAGCGCCTCGCCATGCACCACCGCGATCGTCGGGCAGGGCAGGTCCCCGAGCCGGTCGAGGATGCGATGCCCCTCGCGAAGCATCTCTTCGATCTCCTCCGGGTCCATGCCGGTAAACTCGTCGATATCGGCCCCCGCAGCGAAGCCCTTGGGCTTCGCAGAGCGGAGCACCAACGCTTCGGGCGGGTTTTGCTCGAGCTGGTCCAATTGCTCGCTCAATTCCAGGAGAACCGCCTTGGAAATCGTGTTGGTGCCGCTGTCGGGCCTGTCGAGCGCCATCCAGACGATGCCGTCCCCGGCCTTCCCTTGGCGCCAGTGCCCCTCCCGCGGCGCGTCCCGTGCCGCGCCGAGTTCAAGCCGCACCTCACCCAGATGTTCGAGAACCGGTCCCGTCATCACACCACCTCCAGAAGCATTGCGCCGCCCTGTCCGCCGCCGATGCATTCGGTGGCGATGCCCCGCCGCTTGCCGAGACGGCGCAGCGCGTTGACCAGGTGCAGGACGATGCGGTTTCCGCTTGTCCCGACCGGATGGCCGAGCGCGATTGCGCCGCCGTCGACGTTCAACCGCCCGCGGTCGATCTCGCCGAAGGCGTCGTCAAGCCCCAGCACCGCGCGGCAGAACTCCGCGTCCTGCCAAGCCGCGCGGCAGGCCAACACCTGCGCCGCGAAGGCCTCGTTGATCTCCCACAGGTCGATGTCCTCGACGCCCAGCCCCTGCCGTCTGGCGATTGGCGCCGCCGCGAGAACCGGGGCAAGCCCCATGACCGAAGGGTCGAGCGCAGCCCACTCGCTGTCGACGATCCGCGCGATCGGCGTCAGCCCGTGCCGTTCCACCGCCTCGCCCGAGGCGACGACGACCCAGGACGCGCCGTCGGTGACCTGCGAGGAGTTGCCGGGCGTGACCTTGCCGTAGGGCTTCTCGAAGGCGGGCTTCAGCTTGGCCAAGCTGTCCATGTCATTGTCGGGGCGTACTCCGTCGTCGCGATCGTAGGCCTCGCCGTCGCGGCTGAACATCGGCTCGATCTCGCCCTTCAGCCAGCCCTCGTCCTGCGCGCGCGCAAGCCGGTGGTGGCTGTCCATGGCGTAGGCGTCGGCGGTCTTTCGATCGATGCCGAAACGATGCGCCAGGACCTCGGCGGTCTGGCCCATGTTGAGTTCGGTGATCGGGTCGGTAAGCCCCCGCTCGAGCCCGATGACCGGCTGAAAGAAGTCGGGGCGCAGGTCCCTCACGTGCTTGGCGCGCTCAACCTGGTTCTCGGCGCGGGCCATCTCGGCATACCACTCAACCGCCTCTTCGCGCAGCACGACGGGCGCATGGCTCAGCGCCTCGGTGCCGCCGGCGAGCACCAGCTCGTGCCGGCCCTCGCGGATGTAGCGGCAGGCTGTGTCGATCGACTGCATCCCCGATCCGCAGTTGATCTGCACGGTGAAGGCCACCTGGTCCTCACCCAGCCCGAGCCGTAGCGCCGCAACGCGGGCGGGGTTCATCTCGTCCGCGATGACATTGACACAACCCAGGATCACGAGGTCGATCATCTCGGCCGTCAGCGGCAGCCGCGCCAGGAGCGGCCTGCCGCATTGCACCGCGAGGTCTACTGGCGTGAAGGGCCCCGGCTTGCCGCGCGCCTTCAAAAAGGGCGTGCGGGCTCCGTCCACGAGAAAAATATCACGACTCATCTGGCACTCCTTGTCGTGCGCCACCGTCGGGGGCGGCGTTTCTGTAGCCAGCCAGCAGTCCGGCCAGTTCCTCTTGGCTGAAATCGTCGACGGCGATGGCGCGCTGCACCGCCGCCATCATCCGACCGTGGTCGTCACTCTCGTCACGCGAAAGAACTCCCGCACGCACGGCCTCGTCCGGTGTCATGCCGAGGGCGCGCAGCTTGGCGGTCGTGCGCTCGGTGGCGACGACGCGCTCGAAGGCCTCGCCGAGCACGCGGATGCCGTCGCGCTCGCAGCCGCCGAACA
The DNA here is from genome assembly GCF_001408515.1 of Jannaschia seosinensis. Lineage (GTDB taxonomy): Bacteria > Pseudomonadota > Alphaproteobacteria > Rhodobacterales > Rhodobacteraceae > Jannaschia > Jannaschia seosinensis. The sequence continues at coordinate 8,734 of NZ_CYPR01000167.1, forward strand.
TCCGGCCGACAAGCCTATCGCGAGTCTGGGATGGCGTGTAGAGCACGTCGCTGCACTCCTTCACCAGCGCGTCGTCCGGCCCGCGCGCCGGACGGCCTGGCCGAAGCAGCACCCGCAGGACGGCAGCCGCCCAGCGGTTGGGGAAGTTCGCCAGCACCTCGTCCAGCGCGACGCGGATCTGCGCGAAGGCTCGCTCCGCCGAAAATTGGACCAGCGGGAAGTCTGCCTCGGGCCGCCCGTCGTCCTCCCAGCGCTTCACGGTCGCCGAGAGGAAGTAGAGCTCGGACAACATGTCGCCCATCCGTGCCGAAATCATCTCCTTGCGCTTCAGCCCGCCGCCGAGGAACAGGAACACCGCCTCGCTCGTCAGCGCCAGCGCCGCGGACCAGCGCGTCATCTGCCGGTAAATCGGCGTTGCCCGACCGCAGTCGGGAACTTGCGCGTACCGGCCGTCGGTCCACGCATGTTCCGTCGCGCGGATCAGCGTCCGCGTGGTGTGCGACACATGCTTCCAGAAGTGCTCGTCGAAGCGGGCGAGCGAGAGCCGGTCGCTGCGCTCTTCAAGCGCGAGCATCTCGTCCAGCATGTGCGGATGCGCCCGGATCGCGCCCTGCCCGAAAATGATCAGGTTCCGGGTTACGATGTTCGCGCCCTCCACCGTGATGCCGAGCGGAACACCGCGGTGGAGCGGAAGAAGATAGTTGCTCGGTCCGTCGATCACGGCCTTGCCCGAGTGGATGTCCATCGCGTCATCGAGCGCCTCGCGCATCCGGTAGGTAGAGTGCGCCTTCATGATGCCCGAAATCACGGCGAGCGCGCGCCCCTCGTCGAGCCCCGCGCAGGTCAGCCGTCGCGCGCTATCAAGCGCGTAGGCGTTCGCGGCCAGCGGGCCGAGCCGCGCCTGTATCCCCTCCATCTTGCCGATGGGGGTGCCGAACTGCTGCCGGATGCGCGCGTAGGCCCCCGAGGTATGCGCCGCGAGCGCGACTCCGGCACTGGACATCGACGGCAGCGAGATACCCCGCCCCGCGGCCAGCGCGCTCATCAGCATCATCCAGCCGTGGCCCGCGCACTCGCGCCCGCCGATGATGTTGTCGAGCGGGATGAATACGTCGCGCCCCGTGGTCGGTCCGTTCTGGAACATGATTTGCGAGGGGATGTGGCGCCGGCCGGTCTCGACGCCGTCGAGATGCGTGGGCACCAGCGCGCAAGTGATGCCGATCTCCTCCTCCTCGCCGATCAGCCCGTCCGGGTCGTAGAGCTTGAACGCGAGGCCGAGCACTGTGCAGACAGGCGCGAGGGTGATGTAGCGCTTGGACCAGTTCAGGCGGATGCCGAGAACCTCCTCGCCCTCCCACTCGCCCTTGCAGACCACGCCGCTGTCAACCATTGAGGCCGCGTCCGACCCCGCCTCCTCGCTGGTGAGGGCGAAGGCCGGAATCTCGCGCCCGTCGGCCAGCCGCGGCAGCCAGTAATCCTTCTGCGCCTCCGTCCCGAACTGAAGCAGAAGCTCACCCGGCCCGAGGGAATTGGGTACCATCACCGTAATCGCCGCCACGAGCGAGCGGCCGGCGATGTACCGAACGACCTCGGAATGGGCGAAGGCCGAGAACTCGAGGCCGCCCCGCGACTTCGGAATGATCAGCCCAAAGAACTTCTCGTCCTTCATATACTGCCAGACCTCGGGCGGGAGGTCGCCGTCGAGGCGGTTGATCCTCCAGTCGTCGAGCATGCCGCAGAGCGTCTCGCAGGGGCCATCGAGAAAGTCCCGCTCGGCGTCCGAGAGCCGGGGCTTCGCGACCGCCAGAAGCTTGTTCCAGTCCGGATCTCCTGACAGCAGGTCGGCGTCCCACCAAGTCTGTCCGGCCTCGAGCGCCTCGCGCTCGGTCGCGGACAGGCTCGGCAGCGCGCCCCTTGCCCAGCCATGGATGGGCCGGGTCACGACGTCCTGGCGGAACCGGTCCCAGTCGCCTGCCGCCATCGCAGTTTCGCCCCGGCGCGATCCGGTCATGCGGCGCTGCACCAAGACTGCTCCAACCCCGACGCCAAGCGCGGCAATGCCGAAAAGCAATCTGCGGGAATTTCTGGGGGATCGATCGCTCATCTGTCCTCCATCGTGCCGCCCGTCATGCGTGACGGGTGGAGCGCGGTCCGAGTGATGCGGAAGCCGGGCCTCCTCTCTGTGCGAGGCCGCCAGGGATCACGGACATCGCGGCACTCCCACGACGCCCCAACGCTGGTTAGCTCGGCCTTGAACTCCCTCAACCGAGAGTCGCGCAGAATGTTCCAGTCATCCGCTCCACTCGAAAGCCGAAAGACTTTGAGCGGACCCCCAAGGCTCCGAAGGGTGGTGTCATTTGTGGACGGCTCCGGTTTTGCAAGGGTTTTGTCGAGTGACGTGGATCGAAGCAGGTTGCGGTCATTTGTCCGGCCTGTGCGCGCGGTGCATGTGACCGCTGGCCCTGATGAAGTCCGCTTGCCGGGTCCCAATCAGACCACCGAGCTGTGACGCCCTGACAGTACCTCGGGGTGTCCCGGCAGCGGTCTTGCTTGATCATCATCACTCACTTTTGCCCTTGCATCTCATCGCGGCGCCCTTGGAGCGCCGCCTGTCTCTTTGTTGTTCAAATTGCCGGTGCGGCCTTGTAATTCTCTTCCTTTGCCAGCAACGCCCAAGCCGTACGAGCGGTCTTGTTGGCGATCGCTACGGTCACGAGCCGTGTGGGTTTGCGTTCGAGCAGGGATCTGACCCAGGCTCCGGTTCGGGTGTCGGTCGTTCCGGCTCGCCTTGTCACCGAGGTGGCGCCGACGACCAGCAATCGGCGCAGGTAACCGTTGCCCATCTTCGAGACCCGTCCGAGCCGATCCTTGCCGCCAGACGAGTTCTGTCGTGGAACGAGCCCAAGCCAGGCCGCGAACTGCCGACCCGATTTGAAGACAGTGGGATCGGGCACGCTGGCCGCAATCGCAGTCGCGGTGAGGATGCCCACACCAGGGATCGTCTCGAGCCGCTGGCTTGCTTGGTTCTGCCGGTGCCACGCCATGAGCTGGCGTTCGATCTTGACGATCTCCTCGGCCAGGGTCTCGAGCTGCGCGGCCAGCGACAGAAGCGCCGACCGGGCGAGCGCCGGCAGGTCCAGCCCGTCGTCGGGGTCGCTCAGGCGCCGGACGAGCTCGACAACCTTCCGTGGTCCCTGCGCGGTGATCGTCCCGAACTCCGCCAGATGTGCCCGGATTGCATTCAGGATCATCGTGCGCTGCCGCATCAGCAGGTCGCGCGACCGGTGCAGCATCAGGACCGCCTGCTGATCGTGGGTCTTCACAGGAACAAAGCGCATGTTCGGTCGTGTCACCGCCTCGCAGATCGCTTCGGCGTCGGCAGCATCATTCTTTTGCCGCTTCACGTAGGGCTTCACATAGGTGGGCGGGATCAGCCGCACGTCATGGCCGAGGGCCGCGATCTCCCGGGCCCAGTAGTGGGAGCTCGCACAGGCCTCCATCCCGATCAGGCAGGGTTCCAGCTTGCCGAGAAAGTNGAGCACCGCCCCGCGGCGCAACTTCTTCTGCAGGACAACGGTGCCGCGGTCATCAACCCCGTGAAGCTGAAAGACGGACTTGGCCAGGTCGATCCCAAGTGTTGTAATCTCCATGTGGTCGGTTCCTTCCTTTGTTGGCTGTCATACAGCGCCAGCATGGCACAATGCGATGCCGTCGGGGTGGAGCCGTCCACACCATCAGACCAATTCGAACCAGTCTCAGGAAGGGCAGGGGGCCTGGCCATTATCCGGCGCAAAGACCGCGCCACTCGGCG
>NZ_CYPR01000168.1 GCF_001408515.1 Jannaschia seosinensis
GGTCGAGGTCACCTTTGCAGAAACCCGCGCGCATCTCGGCGTCGAAACCCAAAGGCAGTGGTCCGACAAGGCAATCGCGCGAACAACACCTGCCTTGCTCGGTCTCTACAGCCTCATCTCGCTGTGGGCCTGCGATCTGCTGAGCACGACCAGCACGCCCTATGCCGCAGCATGGTATCGCAAGACCAATCTCACCTTCACCGACGCCATCGGTTCGGTGCGTCTGGCCCTCTGGGTAGGAGAGGTTTTCCAACACTCTCCGCCGGACCGGGAACCGCAAGAAATCCCGCCCGACCGCCTCGTGCGCATGGCCGAAGCACTTTGCTTCGCCGCATAATGTATAAAGTCGAGCTAAGGCGCGCACCTTGGGCAAAGTGTCCCTCGAGCGGCATCAGGACGGATCGGGGCGCATGGTTAGATCCGCAAAGCACCACCGGCGTCCCTTGGTCTGCCAACGCGGTCAGCAATGCTGCTGTCCAAGTCGTACCATGCGCATGGACAATAACGGCAGCGACCTGATCCAGCGGGACACGCCCCACCTCCGTCCCGCCTTCGGAAACCTTCAGGAATCCTCGATCGCGTGACAGGTGCCGCCCGTCAGTCGCGATATCGATGATTTGGTCCATGGCGCCAACCCTTTCGGACTGGACTCATCCACAAGATTTGGGCGTCAGGATGGCGGGCCCGGATCGCGGACGCGGCCCATCTCGTCGACATGGACACGGCGGATCCCAGCTTTCAGCATCGGACCCGCGCCAATTTGCCAGAAACGGAAGGGATCAGCTTTGTCTCGCGCACGGGCATCGGCGTTTGCCTCGTTGTGCGGCGCGAGAAAGAGGCCGTTCTTCACGTGCATCGACTGCACGTACCAAATTCCCGTCACTCCATTCCGCTCCAGCGCCACCATATCGCGCTTGAACACGCGCAAAAGGCGCTTGGCCGCCGGATGCGGCTTGTCTTCCACGTTGCTATGGGCAGCAAAGGTCGTAACGACATGAGGGCGGATCTTGCCATCGGGTAAGGGTGGCGTCGGTGTCCACACCCGATCCTCCTTGAGCAAGGTGTTGGCCAGCACGATCAGCTTTCGCATGGTGGCCGTGATCGCGACCTTGAACGGTCTGCTCCGTTATGCCGAAGCGCTCGGCCAGGACCGGAGCAGGCTCCGTGCTCGCCTGGATCGCCGCCCGCACCTTCGGCGTGGTCGTGGCCTGCTTGTGAAGATGTATCAGCATGGTCGTGCCCCGTCTCGAAGGTCCCTCAGAACCGATCTTGCCATGAAGAGCGCGGATCGTCGCGGGGAAAGGTGATCATCCGGGACGGAACACCTAGCGCACACCCGTCACCGAAACCATGCGATGAGTCCATTCGCAAAGACAGAAGCTTCGAGCGTCAATCGTATTGTGAAATGAAGGCTTTGTAACGCCAAAAATAACCAGTAAATCTTCATGCAACAACCGCTCTGGCTCATCGGGTTGCAAACTTCACCGGCAGATGCTTGTCTATAGATAGGTGCCGAAGAGCGACCGGAAAAACGGGGAAAAGATCTTGCTTGATATGCAAGCTGAAGATGCGTTCGTGCAATTCGAACGCGTTCAAAAAAGTTATGATGGCGAAACGCTCGTCGTGAAAGATCTCAATCTCGCCCTGCCGAAGGGTGAGTTCTTGACCATGCTCGGACCTTCGGGATCGGGAAAGACGACCTGCCTCATGATGCTAGCCGGGTTCGAGAGCGCGACGCACGGCGAGATCAAGCTGAAGGGTCAGCCTATCAACAACATTCCGCCCCACAAGCGCGGGATCGGGATGGTGTTCCAGAACTACGCGCTGTTCCCGCACATGTCGGTGGCCGAGAACCTTTCATTCCCACTTGAAGTCCGGAAGATGGGCAAGTCCGAGCGCGAAGGAAAGATCAAGCGCGCGCTCGACATGGTGCAGATGGGCGACTTTGGCGGTCGCCGTCCCGCCCAGTTATCCGGTGGCCAACAGCAGCGGATCGCCTTGGCTCGCGCCTTGGTTTTCGAGCCTGAGCTGGTTTTGATGGATGAGCCTCTCGGCGCTCTCGATAAGCAGCTGCGTGAGACGCTTCAGTTCGAGATCACGCGTTTGGCGCATGAGCTGGGGATCACCGTCGTTTATGTGACCCATGATCAGACAGAGGCTCTGACGATGTCGGACCGGGTCGCGGTTTTCGACGATGGCCGGATCCAACAGCTTGCGCCACCAGATGAGCTTTACGAGGCGCCGCAGAATAGTTTCGTTGCGCAATTCATCGGCGAAAACAATACGCTCGATGGCGTGGTTTCCAAGTTGGGCAGCGACAGCTGTGTGGTGAGGCTCGATTCCGGTGAAGAGATCGATGCATTGCCGGTCAATGTCTCGAACGTGGGTGATCGGACGCTCGTCTCGATCCGGCCCGAACGGGTCGAGATCGATCCGGATTTGGGTCCTGACGCGCACACACTCAATGCAGAAGTGCTTGAGTTCATTTACATGGGTGACGTGTTCCGGACCCGCCTGCGCGTCGCAGGTCGCGATGATTTCATCGTCAAGACACGCAACCGTGCCGATCAGGTTCGGCTGAAGCCTGGCCAGAAGGTCAAGATCGGCTGGTTGCCGCACGATTGCCGCGCGCTCGATATCTGAGCCGCATGAACCGCACGTCTGGCCCACGGCGTGCGGAAAATACCGCAAGGGCAAATCCAATGGAGAGACAAGACAATATGAAGATGCGAACAATTCTACTTGGTTCCTGCGCATTCGCGCTGACCGCCACCGGCGCTTTTGCGGCCGCTCACGAAGCTGAGATGGCCGACGAGATGACGGTCGTATCCTGGGGCGGCGCCTATCAGGGCAGTCAGGATGAAGCGTACGTCAAGCCGTATGTCGAAATGAACCCCGAGGTCGAGGTAACCTGGGACGAGTCCTCCGCCGAGGCCGTCGCCAAGATGCGCGCGATGAACGAAGCGGGCAACGTCACCTGGGATCTCGTTGACGTCGTGGCGTCCGATGCGATCCGCTTGTGCGACGAAGGTCTTGCGATGGAGGTTGATCATGATGAGATCTTGGCGCCCGCGCCGGACGGGACCGACCCGACCGACGATTACGGCGATCTGATCATCTCCGACTGCTTCATTCCGCAGATCGTATACTCGACGACCGTCGGCTATCGCTCGGATGCAGAGGGCTGGACCGGCACTCCGGAAACCATCTGTGCACTTTGGGACCAGGAGAATTTCCCCGGTCAGCGCAGCCTGGAAAAGCGCCCGATCGGCAACATGGAGTGGGCGCTCCTTTGCGACGGCGTCGCCAAGGATGACATCTACGATGTTCTCGAGACCGAAGAAGGTCAAGACCGCGCCTTTGCCAAGCTCGACGAGTTGAAGGACAACACCATCTGGTGGACGGCGGGCGCCGACACGCCGCAGCTTCTGGCGGATGGCGAAGTCGTCATGGGCTCGACCTATAATGGCCGTTTGTTCAGCCTGATTGCCGAGCAGGACCAGCCGGTCGAGATGCTCTGGGACGCGCAGGTGTTCGACATCGATGGCTGGGTCATCCCCGCCGGCCTGTCCGATGAGAAGCTCGCGCGCGTGAAGGACTTCCTGTACTTCGCCACCGACACCCAGCGTCTGGCGGATCAGTCGAAGTACATCGCGTACGGTCCGGCCCGCGAATCGTCGGCGCCGATGGTCTCGACGCATGCTGAACTCGGCATCGAAATGGCGCCGCACATGCCGACCGACCCTGCCAATGCCGAAAACACCTTCCTCTACAACTATGAGTGGTGGGCCGATTATCGCGACGATCTGGACTCGAAGTTCCAATCCTGGCTTGTTCAGTAAGTGATCCACTGCAGGGCGGGAACGATCCCGCCCTGCACCTTCGTGCCGGGTCAACAGTTTGACCGACGAGACTCGTATAACAGAGGCGGAACTTGCTTGAGGGCGACGTGATCGGCCATCTGACGTGACAAGCTCGAAGAACGTGTCCGTCGTTTCTGCCTCCACATACCCGCCTTGCAAGCCCTCCGTCGCGTTTTGCGACCGATTCCGGACGTTTAAAGAGACTTGAAGTATATCGTGTGTGTCCATCGGGACCCCGATCATCCGCCCGCGGGATACCAGTCGAGACAGTGTTCCGCCCAAGAAGTTCGAAGCTTCACCGCCTTGCGCGCCGCCGCACCCGCCCGCCACAGGAAGGCCCGAAGATGACCGATCAAGTGACCGGCCCCGACCAATTCACAGGCGCGACGCCCGACAACGCCATTCGCAACGCCGATCGCGAGGAGCGCTCCGGTCCGATGCTGGCCGCGGACGGGCGTCCGCTAAAGCAGTCGTTGAACCGGGCTCTGCGCGCGCAGAAGTTGCGGGCTTTGGCGCTGATCGCGCCGCTCCTCGTCTTCATCGTCATCACGTTCATTCTGCCGATTGCGGACATGCTGTTCCGCTCGGTTGAGAACCAGATCGTGAGCGAAACCCTTCCGCGCACCGTCGTGGCGCTCGAGGATTGGGACGGTGACGGCGCTCCCGAAGAGGCTGTGTTCCGCGCGCTCGCCGTCGACATGACGATCGCGGCCGAGTTGAAGGAGCACACGCGGCTCGGGTCGCGCCTCAACTACGAGACGACAGGTATATCGTCCCTGTTCCGGAAGACCGGTCGCGCAGTCGACGACGTGGACGAGCTTTACGTCGACCAGTTCGAGGACCTGAACGAAGCTTGGGAAGAAGGCGCGACTTGGGCAACCTTGATGGGTTCGGAGGACTGGATCGAGGACCGTGCCGAATGGGCGGCGCAAGTCGAGGCCGCGGAAGCGGCGCAGGACGCGGCCACCACTGCCGAAGAGGCGATTGCCGCCGCATTTGAAGAGCCGGCGCCGCGCTTCGAGCTAGCCGACCAAGCGCGAGCAGCCTTTCCGAGCGCCGCGCCGCTTTACTCGCGATTTGCTGAAATTTCTCAGGTCGAGAACGAGGACAGTCTCTTCCGGGAGGAGCCGTGGCCGGCGGTCTACGAGGCTCTTTACGCCGATCTTCTGGCGGAAGGCGGCGAGGGCTATCAGGGGCCGCAGGCGGACCTTGTGGCAGAAGCGGCCCAAGCCGTGTCCGGGTTCGAGACAATCAGCGCCCGTGACGCCTTTGCCGACATCGACGAAGACTGGCTCGACAGCGACGTCTGGGGCACGATCCAAGCGTTCTCTGACCCCTATACGGCGGGATATTTCCTTTCGGCGGTCGACCTGCAGCTATCTCCCGAAGGTGTCGTCGCACAGCCCGACGACCAACGCATCTATGCGCTGCTGTTCCAGCGAACGCTGTTCATGTCGATGGTCATCATGTTCAGTTGTGTCCTGCTCGGCTATCCGATCGCTTTCCTACTTTCGAACCTTCCGATGCGGACGTCAAATATCCTGCTGATCCTTGTCCTTTTGCCGTTCTGGACCTCGCTGCTTGTGCGGACCAGCGCTTGGAAAGTCCTGCTTCAGCAACAGGGTGTCATCAACGACACTCTCGTCTGGCTTGGAGTTTTGGCTGACAGCAATCGGCTAGAGCTTATCAACAACCAGACCGGTACAATCATCGCGATGACGCATATTCTGCTGCCGTTCATGATCCTCCCGCTGTACTCGGTAATGAAGACGATCCCGCCTTACTACGTCCGTGCGGCCAAGAGCCTGGGTGCGAAACCATCGACAGCGTTCTGGCGGGTGTATTTTCCGCAATCGGTACCGGGCATCGGCGCGGGCTGTATCCTCGTGTTCATTCTATCCATCGGTTATTACATCACGCCGGAATTGGTCGGCGGCACGACCGGGACTTTCATCTCCAACCGAATCGCCTATCATATTTCGCAATCGTTAAATTGGGGACTCGCTGCGGCGCTCGGATCAATCCTGCTCGCGGTCGTGCTGGTCCTGTATTACCTGTACGACCGGATCGTGGGCATCGATAACGTCAGCTTGGGCTAAGGAGAACATCATGGAACTTCATCCCTATGCCTCGTTGGGCGAAAAAATCTGGCATTATGCCTTTTACGTCATCTGCGGTCTGATCTTTTTCTTTCTGATCGCACCGATCCTCACGATCATACCGCTCAGCTTCAACGCCGAAAACTTCTTTACCTTCACGCCGGGTATGCTCGCGTTCGAGGCCGACGCGTACTCGTTGCGTCATTACCAAGATTTCTTTACCAACTCCTCATGGCAGCAGGCGCTGGCAAATTCGGTAAAGATTGCGCCGATGGCGACTCTCCTGTCGGTGGCATTCGGCACGTTGGCGGCGGTCGGCTTGAGCCAGCCGCATGTTCCGGCACGCCGCGCAATCATGGCAATTCTTATCTCGCCGATGATTGTTCCCCTCATTATTTCAGCGGCCGGGATGTATTTCTTTTACAGCCGTATCGGCCTGCAGGGCACTTATCTGGGTGTGGTGCTTGCCCATGCCGCATTGGGTATTCCCTTCGTCATTATTACCGTGACAGCCACATTGGTCGGCTTCGACACATCACTGACTCGCGCCTCGGCCAATTTGGGCGCCGGTCCGGTGCGCACCTTCTTCAAAGTACAAATGCCACTGATCCTGCCCGGCGTCGTATCGGGAGGACTCTTCGCCTTCATCACCTCTTTCGACGAAGTCGTCGTCGTGCTTTTCGTTGGCTCGGCCGGGCAGAAAACGTTACCTTGGCAGATGTTCATCGGCCTGCGCGAGCAGATTTCACCAACGATCTTGGCCGTTGCAACAATTTTGGTGACAATTTCCATTCTCCTATTGACGACGGTGGAGCTACTGCGCCGCAGGTCAGAGAGGTTGCGGGGGATGTCGCCTAGCTGAAGCCGATAAAGAACGGGTGTCGTATTGAATTCAGCGCGCCGCTCCCCCCCCAGCCGAGTTAGCTTCTAAACCATTTGGTCAATCGAAATGCTCATAGGGAGATTATAAAGACTGGATTGGTTTTGCCGCGCGAACTTGATAAGTTTCGTCCTGCGAATCCTTGCTGATAGCTGATCGGCACGGGCAGCTCGACGCCCCCGATCTATAATACTAGGCTGTGTTGATAAGACGCCGTGTCCATAAGCGGATGCAGGCGACGTCGACGAAGCCAAGGAAGCTTTCGACGGTCTTGTCGGAGCGGGTGGCGACGCGGCGGGCGTTCTTGAGGCGGCCGCAGCAGCGCTCCACGAGGTTGCGCAGCGCGTAGAGCGTCCGGTCGACGCCCGCGCGGGCCTTGCGATGTCAGCGCATGGGGATTACCGGGATCGTATCGCGGGTGTTGGCTGTCACTGAGAACTGACCCGGCAGCAGTCTAAATTGTCACTGAGAACTGACCCATGTGGAAGCTTGCCCCTGACGGGATTTGTCGGGGGTTTTCGGAGTGATCGACATGGGATTTTTGAGCGTCATTCGACGTTGGGCATTGCGGGACAAGATGCCCATCCGCGAGATCGCGCGGCGGACCGGGCTGTCTCGCAACACCATCAAGAAGTATCTGCGGGCGGGGATCGTTGAGCCCCGGTTCCAGACACCGGCGCGGCCGAGCAAGCTGGACCCATATGCCGAGAAGCTGACAGGCTGGCTGGTGACGGAGCAGCGCAAGTCGCGCAAGGACCGGCGCACCGCCAAGCAGATGCACGCTGATCTGGTTCAGCTTGGCTATGACGGCTCGTATGAGCGTGTCGCAGCCTTCGTGCGGACTTGGAAAGGAGACCGGCAACGCGCGCAGCAGACGACCGATCGCGGGACATTCGTGCCGTTGGTGTTCCAGCCGGGCGAGGCGTTCCAGTTCGACTGGAGCGAGGACTGGGCCCCCGTCGGCGGCAAGCGCATCAAGTTGCAGGTGGCCCACATCAAGCTGTCGCACAGCCGCGCGTTCCTGGTCAGGGCCTATTTGTTGCAGACGCATGAGATGCTGTTCGACGCGCATTGGCACGCGTTCCGGGTCTTTGAGGGCGTGCCGGGCCGCGGGATCTACGACAACATGAAGACGGCGGTGGATCGCGTGGGCGTTGGCAAGAAGCGCGATGTGAATGCGCGGTTCATGGCCATGACCAGCCACTATGTGTTCGAGCCCGACTTCTGCAACCCGGCGGCGGGCTGGGAGAAAGGCCAGGTCGAGAAGAACGTGCGCGATGCGCGCCACCGGCTCTGGCAGGTGATGCCGGCCTTTCCGGATCTTGATGCGTTGAATGTGTGGCTGGAAGAGCGCTGCAAGGCGCTGTGGACCGAGACCGCGCATGGCAGCCTGACCGGCAGCATTGCCGACATCTGGGAGGTCGAGAAGCCTGCGCTGATGCCGTTGCCCACGGCCTTCGATGGCTTTGTCGAACACAGCAAGCGGGTATCGCCCACCTGCCTGATCACCTTCGAGCGCAATCGCTACTCTGTCCCTGCCAGTTTTGCGAACCGCCCCGTCAGCCTGCATGTTTACCCCGAACGGCTGGTGATCGTGGCCGAGGGGCACGTGGTCTGCGAGCACCAGCGCATCATTGAACGGTCGCACCGGCAACCTGGCCGCGTCATCTATGACTGGCGCCTTTACCTCGCCGTGGTTCAGCGCAAGCCGGGCGCGCTTCGTAACGGCGCCCCGTTTGTCGAGATGCCAGAGGCATTCCGCCAGTTGCAGGATCAGATGCTGCGCAAGCCCGGCGGCGATCGGGAGATGGTCGAGATCCTGTCGCTGGTCCTGCATCACGATGAACAGGCGGTGCTGTGCGCCGTGGAAATGGCGCTGGAGGCGGGCGTGCCGGTATTGTACCCTCAGGTCTGGAAATTCGCTTGAGACGCGGGGCGTGAGCCCGTGCTGGGGCGCCCCAGCACGGGCTGCCCATTCTGGTATTCCATGGAGTTGCAACACGGCCATGGAGAAGAACGAATGGACAGGAAGGATACGGCGCTTGAGGCGGTCTTGGAACAGTTGATCGAGCACGGGCCCGGCGAGATCGCATCGGTGTTCGCGCGGGCTTTCGAGCTGGCGATGCAGATCGAACGGGAG
>NZ_CYPR01000169.1 GCF_001408515.1 Jannaschia seosinensis
AGAAATGGGCCTCCGAGACCAAGGCCTACATCAAATGGGAATGCCAGGATGCATGACCCGCTCTCAGCAGAATTTCCAGACCGCAGGTTGCTCTATCCCGAGGACGTCGGGGCGATCTGGTGAAGCTGCTTTGGCACGATGGCGTCGGCATGTCGCTCTATTTGAAGCGCCTGGAGGCGGGCAAGTTCATCTGGCCGGTCAGTAGCTCGGGCGAGACGGTCCAGGTCTCCGCGGCCCAGCTCGGCTATCTTCTGGAAGGGATCGACTGGCGTAATCCGCGTTGGACGCAGCGCCCTGCGAAGGTCGGGTAAATCGCCTTCAGAGCCCTATTTTATATAGCCCTATTGAGACGACATGGTAAATCTTGACCATGTCAGATGCCGCCTCCGAACTCGAGATACTTCGCGCCGAGCTGACGGCCACAAAGGCCGAACTGGCCCGCTCGAATGCCGTGGTGTCGGCATCAGAAGCGATGATCGCAGGCCTGAAGCTCGAGATCGCGATGCTCAAGCGCGAGAAGTATGGCCGCAGCGCCGAGCGCACCGCCCGACTCCTCGATCAGCTTGAGTTGCAGCTCGAGGAGCTGGAAACGGCCGCGGCCGAGGATGCCATTCGCGCCGAGCAGGCCGCAGAAAAGGCGACGAAGGTCCGGGCTTTCGACCGGCGCAAGCCCGTCCGCAAGGCGTTCCCCGAGCATCTGCCGCGCGAACGGGTGGTGATCGAGGCGCCGACGGCCTGCGCCTGCTGCGGGTCGGACCGGATCAAGAAGATGGGCGAGGACATCACCGAGACGCTGGAAGTGGTTCCGCGGCAGTGGAAGGTGATCCAGACCGTCCGCGAGAAGTTCACCTGCCGGGATTGCGAGAAGATCTCGCAGCCGCCCGCCCCATTCCACCCGGTTTCGCGGGGATGGGCGGGGCCAAGCCTCCTGGCCATGATCGTGTTCGAGAAGTTCGGGCAGCACCAACCGCTGAACCGCCAGGCCGAACGCTATGCCCGCGAGGGCGTGGAACTCAGCCTCTCCACGCTCGCCGATCAGGTCGGCGCGGTGACCGAGTTGCTGGAGCCGCTGCATACACTGATCGAAGCCCATGTCATGGCCGCAGAGCGGTTACATGGCGATGATACGACAGTCCCGCTGCTGGCCCGGGGCGGCACGAAGACGGCCCGGCTCTGGACCTATGTCCGCGATGATCGACCATTTGGCGGCACCGCTCCACCGGCGATGGCCTTCCGCTTCTCCCGCGACCGCAGCGGCGAACATCCGACTGGGCATCTCGCGGGCTGGAAGGGCATCCTGCAAGCTGACGCCTATGCCGGATACAACCAGCTTTACGACCCGAAGCGATTGCCGGCGCCTGTTGTCTCGGCCCTGTGTTGGTCACACGCCCGCCGCAAGTTCTTCGAACTGGCCGACGTGGAAGGGAATATCCGCAAGGGCAAGGACGCCAAGGAGATCTCGCCTATCGCATTCGATGCCGTCCGGCGCATCGACGCCCTGTTCGACATCGAGCGGGAGATCAACGGGCATAGCCCGGCGGATCGACTGGAGGTCCGGCAGCGCCTGTCGGCCCCGCTGGTCGAGGATCTGGAGCGTTGGCTGCGCGGCGAACGCGCACTCCTGTCCAAGCATGCCAAGGTTGCCAAGGCCATCGACTACCTGCTGGCGCCGAACCATTGGCCGGGCTTCACCCGGTTCCTGGACGACGGACGGATCTGCCTGACCAACAACGCGGCCGAAAGATCGCTCCGCGGCGTGGCCCTCGGCAGGAAATCCTGGCTCTTTGCGGGTTCCGAGCGCGGCGGGCAGCGCGCCGCCTTCATGTATTCCCTGATCGGCACCGCGAAGCTGAACGACATCGACCCGCAGGCTTGGCTCGCCGACGTCATCGCCCGCATCTCCGACATTCCGGTCTCACGCCTGCACGAGTTGCTGCCGTGGGAATGGAACGCCGCTGCGCTCCAGGTCAAGGCAGCCTGACCACGGCACTCGCCGGATGCTTACGATGCAGTTCGTCGAGGTCCATTTCCTTTTTCAGCGGCCTGCTAAGGATCAATGGCCTGACGTATGGCGCAGATGTCAGGACTACAGTCGCTTCGGGGCATCGAACTTGATCGGGGGCCAAGGATTCCGATCCGCTCGCGCAAGT
>NZ_CYPR01000170.1 GCF_001408515.1 Jannaschia seosinensis
GAGAACGCCAACATCTTCTGAACGCTGTCGCGCGAAATCCCGAAGTGATGCGCCGCCGCCCGCTGGCTCATGCCCTCCGCACAGGCCAATCGCACCTTACGATACAAGTCCACGGTGAAAATCCTCCCGCCCTCCCTGCCGCCAGAGAGGGTAAAGGTGGACGACTTTTACGCCGCCCGCAGCAGGCTCATCCCGCCGCTACCGTGGCAGACTTTTGCACCGCCGTTCTCACCTTGGCTGGCTCCTCGCGGCCCGCCGCTCGACTGAGCCCCCGGATGAGCGCATCGAGATGGCCGTCCTTCATGCCATCAACACGCCCGAGATTGGCGATGACGCGCAGCCGGGGCTTGCCGGCCTCGTTCCGATAGGACTCGACGATCTGCAGGTAGCGGCGTCCGCCGCTCTCGGTGGTGCGCACAAACATGGAATGCAGGATGCCGTGCCAGACGCCACTCCACAACGCCAGATTTTCGACGACGTGTAACTACACGTGTTGCGCCGCTTCATACACCTAACCCACTGAAAAGACTCGCGCGCGCCAGGCTAAACCCCTTATTTTCCGGAAGATTCTGTCGAACTTCGGTGGCCCGAAAGTTTCATACGGTGCATCTTCGTCCTGACGCGGCTCCGGCGGTGGTAGCGATCGGGACCGCCCTGGAACCGGCGGCGGGCTGGGCCCTCGCTATTGTTGCCACGGCGCCCGGCCGAGGTGTTGCGATGCTCAGAGAGCTTCATTTCGCGCTACTTCGCCGGCGAGACGGCTTTCCGCGGCTTGGCGTTCCTGCGGGTCGGAATGACGGCGTGGGCGCTTTGATCTGCAATGGCATCGGGGGTTTCGTGTGGCACAGGTGCCGTCGGCGTTCGCAGGCTCATCCCTCCCGAACAATTCGTCCGCCGGGATCGGGCTCGGAAGGTTGGGCAGCATGAGCGCGTCAGCTGTATGGCTTCCGTTCGCGGGCTCTCTCGCAGCGACGGCGTTCGCCCGCTCACTCTCGACGGCCCGGACCTGCAGCGCCTCCTCGTCAAGTTCGAGATGGATCCTGCGCCAGCCCCGCCGTTCGGGGCCGCCATGCTGTTCGTCGGGAAAACAGTCCACCGGACCATTTCCTGATCCTTCTACCCTTCACCTTGGACCTCGATCCCGGTGCTGTCCACTGCCCGGCGAGGCATTGCGCAGAAACGTCCCGAGAGAGGGCAGCAGGTGCAGCGGGTCCGCTGATCCGCGGGAGGGGATGTTCACCGCCAAGGTCTTCTGGCGACGAGACAGTGTGCCGGAGCCGGGCACCGTCCAGTGGAGGCCGATCAGGCGCAACAGGCTCCAGACGGTGAGGCTTGCCGAACAGCACTTTCATGGAAAGGCATGTGTGGCTGGCAGTATCGCTGCAGGTCCGATGTCGGCCACGCCTGCCTGTCGGCGCGGCGCTCCAGCTCATCCCGAAGTGAACCAGATCATAAGCAATCAAAGGCGCTTACGCGCGTCATCCTAGGCTGACCAGCTCTTGGTCTTCTAGGTGAGGGGCACGGGCCTCCTCACTCGTCCCAGCTACTACGCTGAACCCACGAGACGTATCCCTCTTGAGTCTTACGCAACAGAACCAGTCCAAAGAGCCGACAGCGCCGCCCCTCGAAGGTCCATGCTGCGCAGTGAGCGTATGAAAGTGCTCCCGCACGGACAAGGCGAGAGGTTTCCGCTGTTGCAATCTGTGCCCCATTTGTGGAGCGCGTCAACTCTTTGTGGCGGCCAGCCTTCGTGCTAGGTGGCGGGTTCAGGAAGAATCCGCGGAGGGATTACATGCGGCGCTGGCATTTCTACGTCATGGGGTTGATTGCGCTGGTTTACGGGCTCATCGGCTTGACGGAATACGTGATGATTACGTTTGGCCTGCGAGTGGGCTGGCTCGAACTTTATCCCGCCGAGCAGATGGTATGGCTGAAGGCGGTGCCGGATTGGGTCAACGTTGTCTGGCTTGCGCATGTCTTCCTTGCCCTCGTCGGGGCGCTGTGCCTGCTGGCACACCTGCAGTCAGCGGTCTGGATGCTGGCCTTCGCTTTCCTGACGCTCGTGGTGGTGAGTGTCTGGATGTTCTTCTTTGCCATGCCGACGGTCGTTGCAGTGACGGGCGGCGGCTGGATTCCATGGACGCTTGCGGGCCTCGTGCTGCTCCTTTCGTTCCTCATCTACATCTATGCCCGTCAGGAGAAGCAGCGCGGCGAGGTGCTCTGACCTGCCTTTGACGCTGTCTTGAGTGGCTGTTACGGCAATCTGACCGGAACTATCGGATTTGGATGGACCAATGCAGCCACGCCTTCAGATCGACGGCCTCGTCCGCTTTCTGGGCGGACGAAGCGTCGTTGACGATATTTCACTGTCGGTCGCGGCGGGACAGGTGACATGCCTCTTGGGGCCATCGGGCTGCGGAAAGTCGACCACGCTGCGGATCATCGCGGGTGTTGATCGACAGGATAGCGGCGTGGTGCGCCTGAACGGACAGATTGTCGCCGACGACACGCGCCATCTGGCGCCGGAAACTCGCGGCGTAGGTCTGATGTTTCAGGATTTCGCGCTGTTTCCCCATCTCGACGTAGCCGAAAACATTGCTTTCGGACTTAAACGCGGAAAAGCCGCTGACGCGCGGGTTGCAGAGCTTCTGGAGCGCGTCGACCTGCGAGGCTATGGGCGCAAGCACCCTCACGAATTGTCTGGCGGAGAACAGCAGCGGGTCGCGCTTGCCCGCGCTCTAGCGCCGCGGCCGAAGGTCATGCTTATGGATGAGCCCTTTTCGGGCCTCGACAACCGGCTGCGTGACGAGATTCGTGACGCGACGCTGACGGTTTTGCGCGATGAGGGGACGGCGGTTTTACTGGTGACGCACGAGCCGGACGAGGCGATGCGCATGGCAAGTGAAATCGCCCTGATGCGTGACGGTCGAATCGTTCAGCGTGCCGCACCCTACAATATCTACAATGCGCCGGTCGACCGGAAGGCGGCAGCGTTCTTCTCCGACATCAATTGCCTTGAGGGCGTCGTGCGCGGTGCTCTGACCGAAACGCCGTTCGGCCAGTTCCTCGCCCCGGGGTACGAGGATGGAACAGCAGTCGACATTGTTTTCAGGCCCCAGCACGTGCGGATCGATTTCGACCGCGGCGGACGTGGCCCGGCGCCAACAGCCGAAGAAGGAACGCCTGCCCGCGGAACGGTGGAGCGGGCCCGCTTTATCGGCAAGGAGAGTCTGGTGGAGTTCCGAATGGAGAACGTCGATGGTCGCGGAGCGGGAGCGCTCGTTACCGCGACCGTTCCGGCGGTTTTTCTGCCGAAGCCCGGCACCGTTATGTGGCTTTCGATCCGGCGGGAGCGGTGCTTCGTCTTTCCGCAAAAGTGACTTCCGCTCTCCTTGGTATTGTTTCTCTATCGGAGCTCCAGACGTTCATTCCCCTTTCCCTGCTGAGTTTTGGCGACGGCTTCGGTCTCGGCCCTGCCGAGGTCGGGGAAGCGGTTCTTGACGGTGATGCGGCTCTGGGTTTCGGCGGTCTGGCGGTCGGGGTTTCGCGGCATGATCCGCTCACCGGAGCGCTTCGGGCAATTCATGCGCGCCGCGATCCGGCTGCGGACGTGGTGCCGCGCCTGTTTTCTCCCGCGCCCGTTTCTTCCACCGGGCCGGGCCCGGATGCCGGGTCGTGCGCAGGATCCCCCTTCGTGCGATGGCGGCGGGACAGTCCTCTTTTCAAGTTCGCCCGTTGCGGCGGACGGGCAGTGAGGGCTTGAGTGCCACCGGCTCGCAGGAATGCCCGAACGCCTTCGCACCTGGATCGGCGATCGCGCCACGGCACCACCGGGAATTGCAGGCGCCGTCCGCGGTTGCGGTTTTGATCGGCGCGTCGTGCAGGATCTGCACCCGCACCTCCGGCAATGAGGAGGATTGGAAAATGGCCCGCTGATTGTGTTTCTGAGGGATGGGCTGCCGCCCTGGCGGCTCGAGGTGACCTCAACCGCGCAGACATCTCCCGTGCCTGCGTCTACGGCGAGATGGATGTTCCGCCATTGCCTCCGGGCACGAGGAGCCATGCTTGCGGGCCAGTCGCTCATCGTCTCCACGGCACTTGATGCCGGTGCAGCCCACTGCCCGGCAGGGCACTGCGCAGCAATGTCGCGGAGAGGGGATCAGGGGCTTCAGCGGTTGTCGGATTACGCGAACTGCACCGCGGTCCGCGTCGGTACAGCGTCGCGAAGCCAAAGCCGGCCAATCGAGCCCTCCCCATCCGGGCTGGCTTTCGGGTATTGTACCCTCAGGTCTGGAAATTCGCTTGAGACGCGGGGCGTGAGCCCGTGCTGGGGCGCCCCAGCACGGGCTGCCCATTCTGGTATTCCATGGAGTTGCAACACGGCCATGGAGAAGAACGAATGGACAGGAAGGATACGGCGCTTGAGGCGGTCTTGGAACAGTTGATCGAGCACGGGCCCGGCGAGATCGCATCGGTGTTCGCGCGGGCTTTCGAGCTGGCGATGCAGATCGAACGGGAGCGGTTTCTCGGCGCGAGCCATTATGAGCGCACGCCCGAGCGTCACGGCTATGCCAACGGCTACAAACCCAAGCGGATCGACACGCCTGCGGGCACGGTGAGCGTGCAGGTGCCCAAGACTGCCGG
>NZ_CYPR01000171.1 GCF_001408515.1 Jannaschia seosinensis
TCTCGTCAAGCTGGCCGCCACCATCGTCGAAAAGAAGACCCGGATCATCGTGACCCTGCCGGCATCGTGTCCCCGAAAGGGACTTCTCCTCCTTCTCTTCGACGCCCTCGCCCCACCGAAAACAGCCTGACGCATGCGCCCCGACAAACCCCGAAACATCAACCCGTATCGCCCAAGACCCAAGTCACCGGCCGGCATGCCAACCGGACGCAAACACCGGGTGCGCGCAAGAAAACCGAGACCGGGGAAACCATCCCACGGAGCACAAGTCCGCAGCTTCATGAATTATGCGGGTTAACAAGACCAGCGCCCGGACTGCGGCCATGCAGCGCCCTGTGCGTGCCGGCGACGCAAACCCTCTCGGCGCGTAGGCACAGACAGAAAGACATCCGGAACACAGCGATCAGCTATGGAGAGACTGATGCGCAAGACCATTCTGGCAAATGCCGCTATGCTCGGCCTCGTCGGTGCCGTCGCCGCGCAGGAGGCGTTGAAGCTCGTCACCCTCCTGACCGCGCCCGAGCCGCAGACGCAACTCATGGCGATGGCCCCGACCATGCAGGCGGCGCAGCAGGGAACCCACATCCTGCTCTCCGCGCCCGCGGGCGATATCGCTCTTGTGGACACGCCCTGAAGCGCGATGACCGGCCAGCCGCCCCGCGAACTGAGCCCCCAGAGCCTGACGCGGGCGATCGTGCAGCAAGACGACACCGTCGGAGTCTGCGCCATCTACCTGCCCGGCCGCGGCGAGGATCCCGGCATCCTTCTAAACGGCGCTGCATCCGCCGACGCCGGCGACACGGCCGCGCGCCTCATCGCATCCGACACCCGGATCATGCGCTTCTAAAGCGCCGACCCGCCGCCAAGGATCGACGTCAGACAAATCATCCTCCTGCGGCGTCGGCACGTGCATGTCCCGAACAAGCTTGGCGAGGCATCTTCCATAGACCGCCCATGCATGCAGCGTCCCTGCTCCTCTTCGCAAGATGTCGCCGCTCGTTCGCTAGACCGTCTCGATCTCCCGGTGTCGTATTCTTGTGCTTACTTGGCGCCAACCATAACGGTCTTCCCAAGCCGAAACCAAGTAGCGGTAAGGCCAGCTCATCTTCACAGAGCCTCTCCAACGAACTGCCGACACGGACGACGCTCGCACCGTCACATGCGAGCGTTCTATTTGTCGAAATCCGCTGAAACACCGCCTGACAGGCCTCATTCCAAAAAAGTTCACTCCGCCGGCGCAGCCTCTGCGCCTCGAGCTTCGGGCCGACCGCTCAAGCGACCAAACAGCCGCATCACGACCACGAAGAACAGCGGCACGAACAAGACGCCAAGAACGGTCGCCGAAATCGTGCCACCGAGGACGCCCGACCCGATGGCATTCCGCCCTCCTGAGCCCGCGCCCGTACTCAGGACGAGAGGCAACACGCCTAGGGAGAAGGCCATCGAGGTCATGATGATCGGGCGGAACCGCTGCCGCGCGGCCTGAACGGTCGCCTGCAGAAGCGCCTCACCGCCGACCATCCGCTCACGCGCGAATTCGACGATCAGGATGGCGTTCTTGCCGGTCAGACCGATAACCGTCAGCAGGCCGACCTGAAAGAACACGCCGTTCTCGAACCCGCCGAGCGTCGCGCCGATCAAGGCGCCCAGCACCCCGATCGGCATCGCGAGCATCACCGCGAAGGGGATCGTCCAGCTTTCGTAGAGCGCCGCGAGGGACAGGAACACGGCCGCGAGCGACAGCGCATAGAGCAGAGGCGCCTGATTTCCGGACTGGCGCTCCTCCAGCGACAGACCGGTCCAGGCGAGCGAGAAGCCCGGAGGAAGCTGCGCCGCCAGACGCTCCATCTCGGCCATGGCTTCGCCCGTGGTGACACCGGGGGCGGGAGAGCCCTGCAACTGCATCGCCGGTACGCCGTTGTAGCGGTAGACGCCCTGCGCGCCTTCGCTCCAGTCGCCGGTCGCGAAGTTCGAGAAGGGCACCAGCCCGCCCGAGTCGTTCCGCACGCGCCATTTGTCGAGGTCCGACGGCGTCGAGCGAGCGTCCGCCTCGCCCTGGACGTAGACCCGCTTGATCTGGCCCCGGTCGATGAAATCGTTGACGTAGCGGCCCGCCCAGGCGGTGGACAGAAGGCTGCTGACATCCGTCGCCGAGACCCCCATCGCACCGGCCTTGCGCCAGTCGATGTTGATGTTGAACTGCGCCGCATCCTCCAGACCGTTCGGGCGCGCGGATGCGATGAGATCGCTTTGCGCGGCCATGCCCAGAAGCTGATTGCGGGCCTGCAGCAGCTCCTCGTGGCTCTGGCCCTGACGGGCCTGCAGGTAGACGTCGAAGCCCGAGACGTTGCCCAGTTCGATTACCGACGGCGGCACGACGGGAAAGACCATCGCGTCGCGGATCTGCGAAAACGCCCCGAAGGCGCGTCCCGCGACGGCCTGCGCGCTGAGCGCGGGGTCCTGGCGTTCGTCCCAATCCTTCAGCCGGACGAAGGCCAGCCCCATATTCTGCCCCGCCCCGCCGAAGCCGAAGCCCGCGACACCGAACACGGACTCCACCGCCTCGCTCTCGTTTTCGAGGTAATGGGTCTCGACCTGCTCAATGACATCAATGGTCCGATCCAGCGTCGCCCCGGTGGGGGCCTGAATGATCGTGAACAGGATGCCCTGATCCTCGTCCGGCAGGAAACCCGTCGGCGTGCGGGCGAAGAGGAACACCATGGCCACCGCCAGCGCGACATAGATCAATCCGACCCGGAAGGGGCGCTTCACGATCCATCCGACCATTCCGGCATAGCCGCCCAGCGTCTTGTCGAACCCGAAGTTGAACCACGCGAAGGGACCACGCCGGGTGCCATGGCCCTTGGGCTTCAGCAGCGTCGCGCAAAGCGCCGGCGTGAGGGTCAGAGCCACAACCACCGACAGCGCCATGGCCGATACGATGGTGATCGCGAATTGCTGATAGATCACGCCGGTGGAGCCGCCGAAGAATGCCATCGGAACGAACACGGCCGACAGGACCATGGCGATGCCGATCAGGGCGCCGGTGATCTGGCCCATGGATTTGTGCGTGGCCTCGCGGGGCGAAAGCCCCTCTTCCTCCATCACGCGCTCGACGTTTTCGACCACGACGATGGCGTCGTCCACCAGCAGGCCGATGGCCAGCACCATCGCCAGCATGGTCAGCGTGTTGATGCTGAACCCCGCGACCGCAAGAACGCCGAACGTGCCCAGAAGGACGACCGGCACCGCAAGCGTCGGGATCAAGGTGGCCCGAAGGTTCTGCAGGAACAGGAACATCACGAGGAAGACGAGAACGATCGCCTCGATGAGCGTGTGGATCACCTCTTCGATGGAGATCTCGACGAAGGGCGTCGTATCGTAGGGGATCACGTAGTCGAGCCCTTCGGGGAAGTTGCGGGCGAACTCCTCCATCCGATGTTCGACCGCGGTCGCGGTATCGAGCGCGTTGGCCCCGGGCGCCAGGCTGATCGCCATACCGGCCGAGGGGTTGCCATTGAAGCGCGACTCGAAGGCATAGCTTTCAGCGCCGATCTCGACCCGTCCGACATCGTCCAGCAGGACGAGGCCGCCGCCAGTCTCGGCGCGCAGCACGATCTGGCGGAAATCCTCCGGTGTCTGAAGCAGCGACTGCGCCGTGATCGTGGCGTTGAGCTGCTGCTCCCCGGCGGTCGGGCGGGTGCCGAACGCGCCGGCCGAAATCTGGGCATTCTCCTCTGACACGGCGGCGACGACATCGGATGCCGAAAGCCCGTAAGCCGACAGTTTCGAAGGATCGAGCCAGATCCGCATCGCATAGGGCGACCCGAAGACCTGAACGTTGCCGACCCCGTCGATCCGGCTGATCTCGTCGGTCAGGTTCGATGTCAGGTAATCCGAAAGGTCCGCCTGGTCATAGCTGCCATCCTTCGAGATGAGGGAGACGACCTGCAGGAAGCCGGAGGAGGATTTCTGAACGGTCACCCCCTGCCTCTGCACGGTCTCCGGCAGCAGGGAGGACGCCTGGCTGATCTTGTTCTGCACCTGGACCTGCGCGATGTCGGGATCGGTCCCGGTCTCGAATGTCAGCGTGATCGAAGCCGTACCGGCCGAGGATGACGTCGACGAGAAGTAGCGCAGCCCGTCGAGCCCGGTCATCTGCTCTTCGAGGACCTGCGTGACAGTATTCGCGACCGTCTGCGCCGAGGCGCCGGGATAGACCGCGTTGACCGAAACCGTGGGCGGCGCGATCTGCGGATATTGCGAGATGGGCAAGGTACGGATGGCGAGGACGCCGATCCCCATGATGAGGATCGACAGGACCCACGCAAAAACGGGGCGGTCGATGAAGAAGCGGGCCATCGGTCACTGCCCTCCGGCTTCGGTCGCGGCATCCGTCCGAGCCACGTCCAGCTGGCCGTCCACGCTTACGGAGGCCTGCTTTTGCGGGTCCTGCCGTTCCTCGGGCGTCACCGTGGCGCCCGGTGCGATCTTTTGCAGGCCCGCCACGATCACCCGGTCGCCGGACTCCAGCCCGCCATCCACAATCCAGTCCGTCCCGCGGTCCTGCAGAACGGAAAGGTCCCGGCTTTCGACGACATTCTCGGCATTCACGACAAGCGCCGTGGGATTGCCGCGCCGATCGCGTGAAACCCCTTCCTGCGGGACGAGGAATACGTTTCCGGCGGTTCCTGTCGGCATCTCGACCTGCACATACATGCCCGGCAGCAGAAGCCCGTCGGGATTTGGAAACGACATGCGCAGGACCACCACGCCGGTCTTCTCGTCCACAAGCGGCTCCGCGGCGCTTAGTTGTCCCGCCACCTCGTAGATCGATCCGTCGGCCAAGGTCAGCGACACGTCCCGCTGGCCATTGGCGGCCGGCCCCTCGCGGCGGCGCCAGGCCAGAAGGTCGGCCGCGGATTGCGTCACGTCCACATGGACCGGGTCCAACGTGCGGATCACGGTGAGCGGCATCGCCTGGCTGGCGGTGACGAGGGCACCCTCGCTGACCTCGGAAAACCCGATCCGGCCAGACAGGCGCGCGCGGATCTCGGTCCGGTCGAGTTCGATATCGGCCGTGCGCAATCCGGCACGCGCGGCCTCCAGCGCGGCGGCGGCGGCATCGCGGGCCGCGGTCGCATCGTCTTCGGACGAGGCCGAGGTGATTCCCCGCTCGCTCAGTGTCTGCACGCGTTCGGCTTCACGCTCGGCGGCCCGAAGCTGCGCCTCCGCCTGCGCGACGGATGCCTGCGCCTGCGCGACGGCCGCCTCATAGCTGACGGGATCGATCCGGTAGAGCAGAGCGCCCGCCTCGACCTCGCCGCCCTCTTCGAAAAGCCGCTCGGTGACGATTCCGCTAACCTGCGGACGAACCTCGGCTTCGGATGACGCGTGGACGCGGCCGGGGAGGGTCGATGTCAGGGTGACCGATTGCGGCTCAAGCGTCTCGACGGTCACGGTGGGCGGCGGCGCGTCCTGCGCAACGGCACCCGCCGCGGCCATGAGCACGAATATCGCCGCGGCACCCGCGGTTTTCTTGAAGCCAGCCATGTCGGTCTTTCTGTCGCGAGCCCGTGGAACTTGATATTCGGCAGGCCGGGAAATATTAAAACTCCGCGGTTTCCTAAATCTGGAACCGGAGCGTGGCAATACGGGAAGAGCGCGAAGAGCATGTGCAGCGACGCAGAATCCTTAACCCGCGGATGTTCCGGTCCCGCGCATGGCGACCGCACCAGGGGGCGCCCCAAAGCCATGTCCCCGGCGGATCGGCTGGAACGCATTTTCGAGGCGCTCGACCTCGTGTTCGACCGCTGCGGCCTGAGCGGAACCACGATGTCCGCGATTGCCGCCGAGGCGGGAATGTCCAAGCGCACGCTCTACTCGGTCTTCTCCGATCGTGACGCCCTGTTCGCCGCCTATCTGGAGCGCATCCGCAGCGAGTTCGTTCATGAACTCGGCGAGGAGGATCACGCGCTTCCGTTGGAAAGCAGATTGCGACGCCTCCTCGCTCCGTCATCCCGCCCCCGCCCGTCGGGTTTGCCGCTGGCCGTCTTGCGCGTGGCCCTCGCGGGGGGTGAGGACCTGTCCGAAGCGGCCCGGACCTGCCTGTCCGGATTTGTCCTGCGGGACCGGTCGCTCATCAAGGAAGAACTCGATCGGGGTGTCCGGCGGGGCGAGGCGCACATCCAGGATACGGCCCAAGCCGCAGCCATTCTCGAGGCCATGGTGCGCCCGTCGATCGGAGATATTCTGCTGAACCAGTCGGAGATAACTTGCGAGCCCGCAAAGCGCGACAGGTTCGAAAGCGGGCTGGCGATTTTCCTGTCTGCCGTCTCGCGCTGATTTGTTTCGAAGCTCCACTTGTAGGGCAGGCCTCCGCCGTTTGGATTCCACGCCGCACGCGTGCGCGCTCTGTGGGACACACATGGGCCGCATCCCGGCGCTGGCCGTGCAGGCACCTCGCCCACTACGCGGCCAGGCGGCGCCTTTGTGCCCGGGCTGTCAATTCCCAACGTCAGCACATCCTCCGGTCACCCATCCGTGGGTAGCGGCCGTTCCCGCGCGTGCCGGTCGCGCAGCAGAAGTGCGGTGACTGCCGGCAGTGCGGCCGCTCCGAAAAACATAGCCTCGGCCCCTAAGGCGTCGGAGGCCATTCCGGCCAGCGCCGGTCCCAGGACGCTGCCGGCCGCCGTGGCGAGAAGCGCCGCCGTGAAGCTGAGCGACGGGAGCGTGGGAAAGAGGCGTTCCGACCAGAAGGCCAGAACTGCGCTCGTCATCATGACGTGCACGCCCTGTAGACCGGCCGAAACCACCAACCCGCTCCATCTGCCCGGCGCGATCGCGACGAGTGCGACCGACACGGCCCCCGCCAGCATGAGCAGGCGCAGGAGCATCGGCAGACCGGTCATCGCCTTGATTTGTGCGGATGCGAGGCCGGCAAGCCCGAAGAGACCGTAACAGATATAGACGAGCGCGGGCGTGGCCGCGACGGGGATGCCGGGAACGCCACCCGCCTCCACCAAGTGGTCGGCGGCGAAGGAAATGTAGATCGCCGACGTCGTCCCGTAGGCAAAGCCAATGACGAAGAGCGGGATCGCCGCGAGCCGGGCAAGGTTCCTCCACCCCTGCCGTGGCCCGCTCTCCGACTGGTTTTCGACGCTGCGCAAGGCCGCCCGGTTGCCCAGCAGGGCCAAGGCCGCGGCGACGGCGAAGGACGTCCAGCAATATTGCCACGACAGCCCCCCGAGCACCATTGCGAGCGCCGCGAAGCCGGCCCCGGCGATGCCGACCCCCGTGCCCGTGCTGATCGCGGAGAGTGCGACCGCCCGTCCTTCGTCACGGACCTTCCGGTGCACCGCGTTGTTGAAGGGTGTCCAGGCGAAGCCCGCGCTTGAGGTGGCAAGAAAGACCCCGAACGCCAGAACCGGCACGTTCGGCGCCGACGCAACGATCCCCATCCCGACCGCCGCGGCGACGAGCCCCGTCAGAACCGGCAACTCCGGCCCCCGGCGGGTGAGGAGCATCTGGGCCATCAGGAGCCCGATGAAGAAGCCGGAAAAGCCGAGGCTGGAGACGATCCCGACGGTGGAGGTCGACATGGAGAAGACCGACCTAAATTCCGGCACGAACAGACCGAACCCCATGCGGGCCGGCCCGAAGCTGATTGCGGTTGCCGCGAAGCCGGCTGCGGACAAGCTCCAGAAATGGGTGATGGTTCTATCCTCCGTCCACTTAACCCGGATAATTCACGAGAAGGCGGCGGAGGTGTCGTAACCGTCTGAAACTCTGTATTTTTTGGTTATCGACGCCAAAGATTCAGATTTCAGCAGGACGACCTCCGCCATGACCCAGTCTACGTGCTCCACGCCCCGCCTGTCACCCCTCAATGGCAAGCCGGTCCTGCTCGGGTTTGACGGCGCCGACATGAGCTCCGACGCCGGACTGACCCTGCTGCGCGAGATCGAGCGCAGGGCGGGTCTGGCGCAGCGGCTCGCAGATTGCCTGCGCGATCCGCGTGACCCGGCGAAAGTTCAGCATAGCCTGAGCGACATCATCCGGTTCCGGATCATGATGATCGGGGCGGGATACGAAGACGGCAACGACGCGGCGGCCCTGCGGAACGATCCCAGCTTCAGGATCGCGCTGGAGCGTGGCCCGGAAACAGGGCCGGCCTT
>NZ_CYPR01000172.1 GCF_001408515.1 Jannaschia seosinensis
GCTCACGCGGGATGGCGACCTCTTCTTGAGCCGTTCCGGCGACGATGGCGGCGCGGACCTCGGCGATTGCGGCGTCGACATAGTAGGCGATGTTCGGGTCGATTCCTTCCTCTACATCGAGAGCCTCGAGGAGGTCCCGAACCACCTCACGCGCGGTCGCGCCCAGATGCGGTAGCACGTGGGACAGCAGGTGCTGATCCATTCCGTGCAGTGTAAGCGCCGTCTCGGCCCCATTGGGTTTTCGCTTGCGGTCGGGATCGCTCGGCGTATCCGGCTGCCGCTTTCGCCCTTGTGCGCGCTCAGAGTGAGCTCACTGAGGACTCCCGGATGAGCTCATTGTGAGGGGTGGGACGCCTCGGCGTAAGCCCATGGCATCAACGCGTCGATGTCCTTGTCGAGATGGCCGTTGGCGAGCTTGGTGAAGAGATCGCGTAGGTAGGCATAGGGCTCGACGCCGTTCATCTTGCAGGTGCCGATCAGGCTGGCGAAGCGCGCCCATGATCGACCGCCGTCATCGTGCCCGGCAAACAGCGCGTTGCGGCGGTTCATGGCCGGGCTGCGGATCGCGTTCTCGACGAGGTTGGAGTCCATATCGACCCGGCCATCGTCGAGGAAGAGCCGGAAGCCGTCTTGGCGCCGGAGCATGTAGGCGAGCGCCTCGCCAAGCTCGGATTTGCGCGAGATGCGCGCGGCCTGGGCGGCCAGCCAGGTGAAGAACTCATCGACCAGTGGGCGGGACAGGTTCTGGCGGACCGCCCGGCGATGATCGGGCTCCGAGCCGCGGATGGCATCCTCGACATTGTAGAGCGCAGCGATGCGCACCAGCGCCTCGTCGACGATGGGTGACCCCTTCTTCGGCTTGGCCAGATGCGTGTAGCCGCCATAGGCATCGACCTGGATCGTGCCATTGAAGCCGGTCAGGATTTCATCGGCATACGCGCCCTTTCGGCCGGGCCGATAGTGGAACACCACGCCCGGCGGCGCCGGTCCATTCCAGCCCCGCTCATCGCGCAGAACCGCCCACAGGTAGCCCGTCTTCGTCTTGCCCCGCCCGGGGTCCAGCACCGGAGCGGTCGTTTCGTCGACATAGAGCCGGGTGCTGCCCTGGATCAGGGCCTTGGCCATATGCTCCACCACCGGCTCGATCAGCGCCCCTGTCCGGCCCATCCAGTCCGCCAGCACCGAGCGGTCGATCGGCACGCCGTGCCGGGCCATGACCACGGCCTGCCGGTTCAGCGGCATGTGCTCGGAATGCTTGGATACCGCCACCTGCGCCAGCAGCGCTTCGGTGGGCCAACTGCCCTCCAGCAGGTGCGCCGGGGCTTTCGCCTGAACTACGCCCGTGCGCCCCTTGGGGCAGGCGTATTTCGGGCGGATCGTGGCGATGACCTGGTAGCGTGCCGGAATGTAATCCAGCCGTTCCGCCCGATCTTCACCAATCCGGACCATGTCGCCACAGCCGCAGGGACAGGTGATGCTGTCGGGCTCGATTACCCGTTCCACGCGCGGCAGGTGGTCCGGTAACGCCCGGGACTTGCGTGGCTTGCGCGAGGTCTTCGTCTCCGGATCGGTCGCGCTGGCCGCGACCTTCTCTTCGGCCACGGCGATCTGTTCCTGGGTCTCGGCGATGGCGGTCTCGAGATCCTCGAGAGCAAGCTCGAGCTGCGCGGGGTCCAACTTCTCCGACTTCGGCCCGAACTTCGTGCGCCGGTAGTCCTGAACCTGGCTCTCCAGCTTCGCGATCAGTGCCTTCAGTTCGGTGATGAAGGCGCTCTTCTCGGCCACCACTGCCTGCTCATGCTGGCGCGCCGCACGCTCGACCGACAGTTCGGATTGCGCGGCCTCGAACGCCTTCACCACCTCCGGCGGGAGGTCTGGAAATTGACTGAGATCGAAGGGCTGCGACATGCATTTTCCTATCCGATCCCGACAGGAAAGCCCAACAAAACATGGTCAAAACAGGTTCAGTGATTCACCCTGCCGCAGCCGGAGGCCGCACGCGCTGCGCCACCACCCGCCGCCAATCCAGCCCCTCGAACAGGGCCTCGAACTGTGCCCGCGACAACCGAATCACCCCGTCCTGAACCTTCGGCCAAGCGAAGCTGCCCTGCTCGAGGACCTTGTAGACAAGCACGAGACCCGTTCCATCCCAGACCAGGATCTTCAGGCGGTCACCGCGCTTCGATCTGAAGATCACTGTCACCCCGGAATGCGGATCGAGCTTCAGCTCGGTCTGCACGATCAGCGCCAGCGCGTGATGACCGCAGCGGAAGTCCACCGGCCGCGTCGCAATCAGGATCGGCAGGCGCTGTCCTGCGACGATCATGCCGACCCCCGCAGGGCGCGCGCCATCGCCGCAGCCCGCTCTGCCGGAACATCGCCCGGCACCCGCAGCACGAGCTCGTCGCCAATCTCGATCGTGATGACACCGCCGGTTCCGCCGCCGGCTTCCGCGGACGGGGCGTCGTCCTCCGGCTCCACCTCCGGCTCCACCGAAACCGGCACGAAGGCAGGAAGAGCATCTGACGAAACATCGGCCATGGCGTCCGCCGACAAGACCAGCTTCCCCTGACGAGCCTGACGCCGCCAATCCGAAAGCTGATGTCCCGCCAGATCATGTCGCCGCGCGACATCCACCACACGAACTCCAGGCTGAAAGCTCTCGGTGACGATCCGCGCTTTTACCTCATCCGGCCAGCGCCGGTATCCACGCGTCCGCTCCACAACCTCGATACAGCCACCAAATCCGTCCCCGCCGTCCGCCATCATAAGCTCCTTCTGAATGCTCAGAACGAGACTCGCCGCTGGCTCAGCGCGACGGAACCGCGGAAATCAATGGGGCGGGGACGGCGCTTACCGTGCAGTTGCCCGAGAACAGCCCGAGTAAGATCGACCTGCTGCTCCAGCAAGGTTCGCGAGACCAGCGTGGTCATTTCTGCACCGCCTTTCCGGCCGGGGCAGCCCGCTGCGGGGTTCGCCGCTCCACGGTGAAATCGCGACCACGCTGGGCACCGCGCCGCCGCCGCAATCGTCGGTCGGCCGCAATGTCGTGTTCGGCATGGATGCGGCCGCGGACTGCGTTCATCGCCTCGAACGGTGCGCCTTCGAGGCGGCCGAGCACGGCGGAGCCGGTAGATCGGCAGATGGCGAAGCCGCTGTGGGTCAGGGGCACGAGCAGGCGGCGCGCGCCAACGAAACGGGTCGGCTCATCGAGTCCGGCGGACAGATATTCCGCGCGGCGCCGGACGTGCACCTCGTAGCCGACATTGGAGCGGCGGCGCGAGGTCGTGCCGTAGGCAAGCAGGGCGTAGCGCTGGCCGCCATGCAACTCGACGTCGAGGATCAGGCAGGGCCGTGCCTTGGGGCGTCCTTGGTTCTCCTCCTCGGCGAGGGGAAAGTGGAAAGACACGATGTCGCCGTGGCTGACGTGGTCACGCCAAGCCTCGGTCATAGTGAATATCGTGAGTGCGCTGTCGAGCATCTCGACCTCCTTGCGATTTACATCGCCGCACCTCCCGACCTCACTCCAGGGGCTGGAGCCTCGTCTTCGTGCGCGACACCTGGCGCGTGCACGAAGACGAGGAACCTGGCCGCCAGCTTAAAGCTGATATCTTTTAGCATAGCGGTTGCACTGCCTCCGGCCCGCTGTCCATGCGCAAGCGTCAGACGGTCGAGCGTCGATAGAGCTACCTCCCACTCGCCCACTCGGTGGAACGTTAAAGCAGTCTGGGGCGACGACCGCCAATCCGCTGAGGGGTCGGAGGCATTGCATGTCGAGCCGAGGGCAACGGCCTGATGCAGATGTTGTGAGGCACCGACAAACAAGCCGGCGTCCACCGTCACATGCACCATCTCGCAGGCGGAGAGGCACTGGCACGAACGGGTCTGTCGGTGGTAGAGCGACAGTCCAAAAAAATGAGAACATGCCGCTTGCAACGCGGCAAGCCAGCAGCAATCGTCACAGAAATGCAAAGATAGAGATAGGTCAGCTCTTGTTGGATCAGACGTTCTCCGCCCGAAATTTTCGGAAAATCTCAGACTCTGAAAAACGTAAGGGGCGAGTTCGCGACTTGGATTATTTTGGGAGCGTGCGTGAAAAGACGGAGGAGCTGAAGTCCTGCATACGGGCGACGAAAGAATTTAGACGAACCCATCCTGGAAAATACTCGGATGATGAGCAGGCTCAATTTAACTTACTCAAAGAGAAGCGAGAGGAAGTTCGCAGGGAGCGAGACGATGTTCTGCTTGAGGAGTTGGAAGATGTCTCTCGGAACGTGAACAAAAGAAGTTTTGAGATTGAATTCTCCCAGGCTCCTGGGCCAGGGGGGAAGAGTGTATATGTAATCGACATAGAAAAACCAGCACCATACTATGCTATGAAGAAGCTGGAGGCGAATATATCATCATTGTATAAGTTAAAGCCCGCCAATAGAGATGAGGTTATGGATCAAGTGATCGACATCCTCTCGGACAGGTTCCCTTATCACGTTATTCGCACGGACATTACGAGCTTCTTCGAGTCCATTCCGCACAAAAATATTCTACTGAAGCTGAGGGGGGATCAGCTCCTAAGTCAAAAATCTCTCCGAATTCTTTCAAGCATACTTCATCGCTACTCATCCCTTGCGGGCACTCCAGGCGAGGGTTTGCCCAGGGGACTTGGTATAAGTTCATATTTATCAGAACTGTACATGCGAGAGTTTGATCGCACAATTGAAAGTTTGCCTGATGTTGTTTATTCTGCGCGGTATGTGGATGATATTATAGTCATCTTTGCGCCGCTACCTGGATCCGACATGCGGAACAAGAAGGGCTTAATCGAGAAGTTATTGCGTGATATCGGCCTCCTAATGAATCAAGCTCCAGGGAAGACCAAAGAATCGCCCACTGATCATAACGGACAACCTGACTCGAAGAATGGGTGGAGCTTTGAGTATCTTGGGTACAATTTGTCATTTTCAGGCGGGTTGAGCGTCCAGATGAGCCGAAAAAGATTGGAGAGATACAAGAATAGGATTAGGGGGACCTTCCAAAGGTATCGCGATCATAGCTCGAAGAATCCGAAGCGAGCCTACAGACTCCTTCTAAAGCGGGTCCGATACCTAACTTCAAATACCCAACTCACTCACAATAAGCAAAATGCGTACGTTGGGATCTATTTCAGTAACCGGCACTTGAGTGACTTTAGGGATTTGAATGCCTTGGATGGCTTGTTGAGCGGCCAAGTGCGTGGAGTTGCCAGCCTATCGCTACGTGGGAAAATAAGCGCCTGCTCATTCGTAAAAGGGCATCAGGAGCGAATCTTTAGAAGGTTCCAGAAGCCGGGTGAGTTTGAGGAAATCGTAAGGGCTTGGAAGTATGAGAACTAACAGCCGAAAGGCTACGCTTGACCCTGGGTCGCGATATCAGAGGCCAGTTGCTACTGACATCATTCCCTTCGAGGTTCCTCCATCTTTTTCGAATGCAGGGCTGTTCGCGTTTCTGGCGGCTCACGATGTCAGGATTGGCGTTTGGTCGGGCGAGCAGAGCGTTCGCTGGCGCAGCAGTGATGATCGATATGATGATGTTCTATCTATTCTTTTTAAGCTGAGGCCAAAGCAACCGGATACGTTTCGGACAGGCACCGAAATATTGGATGGGAAAGTCCACAAGATACGAGAATGGATGATAGAATCGCGGTGGACAATCCCTTTCAATTTCCGCATTTCTCATAAAGAAACCGAGTTTCGACAGCTCTCCGTGATTCACCCTCAAAATCAGCTGTTTGTTGCAGACTTTTATCACAAGCACTCGGCTCAGATCATTTACCAATGTAGCAAAAGTAGCTTCGCAATCCGGCATCCCTCATCAGTCGCTAAGACTGTCCGGTTCAAAGATCGTCTGTTCGTAGAAAGAAAGGGCAGCAGCCAGGATTCCCTCGAGGAAAGCGGGAAGGAGTATGAGGGCCTTGGCTCGTTCTTTGTTTACGAGAAGTATAGCAACATATTTAAGTTCTACGAGAACTACGACTATCTGAATGCTGAGCGCAAGTTCTCAACGCTGACAAAGCTAGATATCGCAAGCTGTTTCGACAGTATATACACTCATACTATTGCTTGGGCCACCCTCGGCCACGAAGTGGCCAAAGAGAACATCAACTCACTTGGTCCAACTTTCGGTGGGCAGTTTGATAAGCTCGTCCAAGCGATGAACAGAGGTGAGACAAACGGCATCGTGATTGGCCCTGAGTTCTCTCGGGTTTTTGCTGAGATCATCCTTCAGGACGTTGATCAAAAACTTGAGGCGATACTTTCTCTCGACCATGGGCTTCAGAACAAGGTGAATTACGAAATATTCAGGTATGTCGATGACTATTTCGTGTTCTGCAGCGATAGCCAGGTTTCTGACTGTATCAAGAAGTGCCTTGCAGATCTTTTAAAGGGCGTGAAGCTCACCCTGAGTTCCGAGAAATCTGACTCTTACGATCGGCCAATCATAACGCCTCTGACGATCGTAAAGAACAGGATTAGCGATTGCTTGGAGAGACGGATTGTTACACGCTTCGATAAAAAGAGCAGCCCGGATGGTGGGGATGAGATCCAGCACTTTAGTGTCCGAGTTCAGGGGAGAAGCCTTATTACTGACTATAAGGCGGCACTTAAGGAGAGTGGAGTCCGATACAAGGAGGTGCTGAACTACACGCTGGCAGCAATAGAGCGACGGACCCACTATATTTTCCGGGAATTCAAGCGAAATCATCCCGAGTTGAGGGACGAGCGTGAACTCGTTCGGGCTCTGCTAGGCATTTTGGAGTTCTCGTTTTTCATTTATGCGTCCCAGCCCCGAGTTAATTTCACAGTCCGTCTCACCAGAATCGTATCTATAGTTGTTGATCAGCTGCACGAGGTGAATGTTTCGAGGGATCTCAAGGATCAGGTTTTCAAGCATGTCTTCGACAGCATCCATCGACACATCAAGCATACGCCTCACGATCGCTTTCATGAGCACGAAACGCTTTATCTCCTGCTTGCCCTGAACAAGCTCGGTCGAAACTATAGTGTTCCTGAAAGGAATCTTGCCGATTTCGTTGGGATTGAAATTGACAGTCACGGCGAATTTAGCAGGTCTCGACGCTTGAGTTATTTCGCGATTTCTGTCTATCTCTTGTATGTTCGGAACAGAAATCGCTACTCGCGCCTGCGAGCTTACTTGGAAGCCGAAGTGAGGGAGAAGTTCGCCGAGCGGAGGCCGTATATCAAGTCCGACTCTGAGTTAGTAATTGCAGCGATCGATTTGCAGTGCTGCCCGTATGTGTCTGACGGGCTCAAAGCTGACCTTGCCGCCTATTATGGGGTCGAGACAGCAAGGATTGGTTTTCTTGCCAGCGCCCGTTCTTACTGGTTTACGAACTGGGAAGGGTTTGATCTCTCAAATGAGCTTGACAAGAAGAGGGCGCGCGAGGTCTATTGATGGCAGAGCAGCGCCCGAGCTAGATTGCCTTGTGTGGATCCTTCTTGAGAAGCACTATGCGGCACACACACAAGCTCCAAGTCCTGTGTGCCTATAAACGTCAGCAGGATAATGCCGGTGGTCGGGGCGTGCCACCGGCAGCCCATCTCCATCCAACCGACGTTCAAGTTGAAAGCGCTCAGTGTGAATGTGGATGGATGCCAAGGCATATGCCGGTGGGTCTTTGCCTCACGCAGCCGGTGGCATGCCGGAGCCGGCGGCCACAACAAGTAGCTTGGTGTCGATAGCTGGAGAAATGGCTCCGGTGCGCGGGCACCACAATGGGGCGTATCTGGTGATATGCGTCGCGTTGTGGTGTCGGCGGTGAGGCAGAGGGTCGCATGGGCTCCCATGAGCAGGCGGATGCAAGGGTCGGGAACGATGTCCTTGGCTCCGGAAGGAACTGGGCGGGTTTCGGGAGGGCGGAGCGCCTTTCGCGCGGCGCGGCAGCGGCGCCGGGGTCCAGGGGTGCAACCCCTGGCGAACGACAGCCTGTGCACAAAGGCGCGCGCAGCGCGACGACTGCGCAGGCTGATTAGTGAGTAGAGGGGCATGCACACCCCGCGCCGCGCCCCTGAAGGAGTCGCGATTTCCGGATCGCAGAAGTCAGCAACATCTCCCGGGCTCCTGTCCTCCCGGAGATGCGCCCCGTGTTCGATCAACCCTCGTCCGACTGCCCCGTTGTCTGTCGTTTCAGCGGCATGTCCCCGTCCGATCTCGGCGGATTTGAGAAGCATCGCACCCGTAACGCTGGAGATCTCGGCCATGTCGATCCCTCCCGCTCTCACCTAAACCGGCACCTGATCGGGAAGGCGGGTTGGGCAGGCCGGACAATCGCCATGATCGAGGACATGAAGGCGGATAACTTCGCCGACGAGCTTGAGACGCTGACCAAGCGACGCCGGAAGTCTCAACTCAAAGCGCGAATGGTCGAGGGGCCACGCGATCCCTGGCGTGCCACCCGCCATGGCCCCCTACGGGAGGTCATCTTGACTGCCAATCGCTCGTGGTTCGACGAGATGGAGGCGGACGAGGACGGCTTTGTTGACTTCTACAAGCGCGAGCGTGGCTTCGAGGCACTCGCGAAGGCATGGCTTCTCGACAACTTTGGCGACGACGTCGTGCACGCGCGCGCGGATCTCGATGAGACGACCTATCATATCCACGCTGTCATAGTGCCGAAGGTCCAGGTTGACCTGAATGGCACGAAGCGCTGGATGCTCCAGCCGTCGAAGCACCCGCTGATCAAAGACTATGAGGCAGCGCAGGACAGCGTCGGCGAGCACTTCGCGCCATTGGGCCTTGTCCGCGGCGAACGCCGCGCGGAGGCAGTGCGCGTTGCACGCCAAGCCGGTGAGGAGCCGCCTTCCTACCGCCAGCATGTCCGGACAGTCGACTGGAGGAAAGCCGAGGACACCAGGATCGTGGAAACAAAGAAGGCGCTTGAACAGCGGGAGACAGCTTTAACCGAGCGCGAGGCGGATCTCGCGGCGAAACAAGATGACGTCGGGCGCCGAGAAGGTATCAGCACGGAGCGCGAGAAGGCTGCCGAAGATCGGAGTCGGGCGGCAGTCGAGAAGGAACAGGAAGCTGAGGCGGTGCTGGCTGTCGGGCAGGGCATCGCGGCAGGCGCCTTTGACATCGAGGACGGCGGCGGTGGATCCACTCTCGTCGACGCGCCAACTGCAAATCCTAAGCTTGTGGCGAAGCTCAGGGCCCGCATCTCTCAGTCCCCGCTCGGTCGCCGCCGTGCGCTCCATGTCTTTTCGAAAGCGCTCGCGCGGGTGCGGAAGCAGGCGCACGATGAGGCGGCGGCGCAGGTGGCTCGAGACACAAACGAGATCAAGCGTGCTGATGAGACGATCGTCGAGATCGCCGCGACACTTCCGCGCGCAGAACGCCACCGCCTCGCCGAAATTCGACGGTCACTGACTGCCCGGATCATGGTGCTCAGTGGCCGCGGAGACACTCCCAAGAACGGCCAGAAAGCTGCGGAGGAGCGGCGGGAGTAGAGCCGTGAGAGAAAAAAGAATGACCACTAATCAGTAGCTTACGTCCTGTCGGCAGGAAAAGTTCGGGAAACCGCAATTCCTCAAAAAAACGATCCGATCATTCTTCCGTCCCCGATGAAGCAAAGCACGGAGGACGCTAACCGCCATAGTGCAACAAGGAATGACTGATCATGAAAAACCTGCTCAACACCACCCGCTTCCATGCCCCCGCAGACGGCCGCGGAAGCGGCGACACGCCTCGGCGGTCCGCGCGAGAGCGCGCGTTCGCCGCGCTCGAAAAGGCGATCGACAAGGATGCCAAGGCCGAGGAGCGCGAAGAGGCTGCGCGCCGCAAAGCTGTCGGAGAACTCTTCACGACCTTCATCGAGGCAGCCGATCACGACCTCGTCGTATCCGTCTTCGCAGGCTTGGAGGTGCCCGCGACCAAGGCAAACCGAAAGCGCATCGCAGCGCATCCGCTACGCCCGGTACTGTACCCTCAGGTCTGGAAATTCGCTTGAGACGCGGGGCGTGAGCTCGTGCTGGGGCGCCTCCAGCACAAGCTGCCCATTCTGGTATTCCATGGCCTTGCAACACAACCATGGAGAAGAACGAATGGACAGGCGGAAGGATACGGCGCTTGAGGCGGTCTTGGAACAGTTGATCGAGCACGGGCCCGGCGAGATCGCATCGGTGTTCGCGCGGGCTTTCGAGCTGGCGATGCAGATCGAACGGGAGCGGTTTCTCGGCGCGAGCCATTATGAGCGCACGCCCGAGCGTCACGGCTATGCCAACGGCTACAAACCCAAGCGGATCGACACGCCTGCGGGCACGGGGAGCGGGCAGGTG
>NZ_CYPR01000173.1 GCF_001408515.1 Jannaschia seosinensis
GCGAGGGCCTTCAGCCCTTTGGTCTTCGCGTCGATCCTTTCCGTCTTCTCAGCAATCTGCGCCAGCAAGTCCTGGCATTCCGCAATGATCAGCGACGGCAGATCGGACGCGGGATCATCCATCAGCGCCTCGATCCGCTTCAGATGAACAAGGCCGGTCGGGAATACATGGCCGTATTCGTAGAGAACGGCCCGCAGCGCGTTCACGAGCTCGGTGCGCTGATGGACCAGGCGCTCTCGGCTCCGGAACATTACCGCCTTTGCCTGCTGCTCCGCCGTCTTCGGCGCGACGAAGCGCATCTCCGGCTGGCGCGCGGCGATCACGATCGCCTCGGCATCAGCCGCGTCGTTTTTCTGACGCTTGACGAAGGGCCTGACGTATTGCGGCGCGATAAGTTTCGCTTCATGGCCGAGCGATTCCATCTCCCGCGCCCAGTAACTGGCGCTACCGCAAGCCTCGAACACGACAATGCACGCGGGCTGCTCGAACATGAACCGCCGGAACTGCTCCCGCGTCAGCTTCTTCCGGAACTTCACCTGCCCCGTCATCGAAGCTCCGTGCACTTGGAAAACTCGCTTTGCCAAGTCCACCCCGATCATCGTATCCTTCATCTCGCCGTCCTCCTCGCTGCGTGGCGTTGAACACCACGACCATGGCACATTGCGATGCCGTCTGGGGAGGGCGGCAACCATCCCATCTCCAAAGATGTAGGCCCAGGCGTAGCGGCAGTCCTTCGGTGCCCGCCGGCGCGTCCCCTTGCGGGCCCAGAGACGCGCGAGCGTCCCCTGTTGGCCAACGCGCGCCTCATCTTGGAACCAGACCTCCAGAGGCTTTTCCTTTGCCTCCTCAGGCAGGGCCGTGCGCACCAGTTCTGGAAAGTTTTTTATATAGCTCCTGGGCGTCTGGATCGCTCTGCGGATGACGCGGCCGCGCCGACAGCTTCACGAAGCCGAGCCGGCGGAGGATCGAGCTCATCGTCCGCTCCGCCACGCGAATGCCAAAGCGGCGCTCCACCACTGCGCACAGATCAACCCGCCGCCAGCGCACAACTCCGTCCATCTCCGGGTCCGGCCCCGCTTCGACGATCGCCGCCAGCTCGCTCATCTGCTCCGTGCTGAGCATGGGCGTCCGGCCCGGAAGAGGACGATCGATGAGACCCGAAAGCCCCTCCGCATTATAGCGATGAACCCAGTCGCGCAGGGTCTGCCGATCCATCCCGCAACTCTCTGCCGCCTCCGTCCGTGTCCGCCCGTCGAGCACGAAGGCCAGCGCAAGCATCCGCCGCGACGCCCTTGCGTCCTTCGCCCGCGCCGCCTCGCGCCGTAGGTCCGCCGCCGACAGCTCCCTACGCGTGATCTCCACCCCCATGCTGATCCTCCCTCACATCCCAGAGAGAGTGAATCAGCAACTGATACACCTGGGAAGCCCTCACAGAGTCAAAGCCTCGGGCCGTTGGTATCATTAAATAGTTGCCGGCGTCAAAATGGGTGAGGATCCGGGTGGGATCGTCCTGCGCGGTCGAAGCTCCCAAAGGCCCTTCGGGGTAAAGGTCCAGCATCAGGGCGCCCATCGAAGCTCGATCCGTGGCGTCAAGCCAGTCGGTCAGGGCGTGCAGGTTACGGACATCGTGATGGGCGTAGACAAACAGCTCGTCCGCATCGAGGGTCAGGCACCAATGCTCGTGCCCGTACCGCGCCAGAAGTACCGTCAGCCAATCCATTCCGAACCGGGCTTTTCTGTAGCTGTCGGGCGTGGTCCAGAGCGAGACGTCCGGCTGCGTGGCGAGATAATCGCGCGTGCCGTCGTCGCTGTCATTGTCGACGATCAGGAAGTGATTGACGCCCATAGCGCGGTGATGGCGCAGGAAGTGGGGCAGGCGGCCCATTTCGTTGCGCATTGTGGAGAAAACGAGGATGTCAGTGGGGGCGATATCCGCAGTGCGGTCGGCGACGGCGGCGATCTGCCGCCGCTTGGCGAAGGACTGCGCAAGAAGGCGGCGACGGCGCCATCGCAGCGTATAGGCCGCGCGAAGCTCCGCCGCGCGGCCCATGTCCGATCAGATTTGCCCCGCCGCGCTCAACTCCCGAAGATAGCCCCGCAGGTCGTCCTTCAGATCGTCGCGGGCCAGGCCGAAGGCCACGGTCGCCTGCAGGAACCCGTCCTTGGAGCCGCAATCGAAGCGCTGCCCCTCGAAGCGGAAGCCGTACACGCCGTCGTCGCCGTCGATCTCGCGCGCGATGGCGTCGGTAAGCTGGATCTCGCCCCCCGCACCTGCGTCGAGGCCGCCGAGATGGCGCATGACGTTCGGGCTCAGGATGTAGCGGCCGATCACCGCGAGGTTCGAGGGCGCGTCCTCCGTCGCCGGCTTCTCGACCATGCCGCGCACGCGCATCGCCTGTTTCGAGGAATCGTCGACGTCGAGGATGCCGTAGGAGGAGATGCGGTCTTCAGCGACTTCCATCGCGGCGACCATGCTGCCGCCGGTTTCGGCATGGGCATCGACCATCTGCGCAAGGCAGGATTTCTCCGACGCAATCACGTCGTCCGGCAGGATGACCGCGAAGGGTTCGTCATGGATCAGGCGCCGGGCGCAGGCGACCGCGTGGCCGAGGCCCAAGGCGTGGGCCTGACGGACATAGGCGATCTGTCCGTTCTCCATGTTGGTCTTGTGCAGGACGTCGAGAAGCTTGTCCTTCTTCTTGCGCTTGAGCTCCGCCTCGAGGATCGGGTTGTCGTCGAAGTAATCGCTCAGCGCCGACTTGCCGCGTGACGTGACGAAGATGAATTCCTCGATCCCGGCATCGCGCGCCTCGTCGATCGCGTACTGGATCAGCGGACGATCCACGAGAGTCATGATCTCTTTGGGAATGGATTTCGTTGCGGGCAGAAAACGGGTGCCGAGTCCCGCGACGGGGAAGATCGCCTTCGTGACGGTGCGTTGCATTGGTCCTCTGAATGTTGTGCGGAGTAGAACGCCCGCGGATCAGGTCAGGTTGCTTCGGGGTGCGAAATTATTGGCCAATCAGGTTAATTCCGGGGGCATGCGCGATGAAAAACGGGTTCTCGAAGCCGCTTTTACCGTAGCGCAGCGGGGTGTGGTCGTCGAATCGCACGACATGACCGCCCGCGCCGCGCAGCACGGCGTCGCCAGCGGCCGTATCCCATTCCATCGTCCGGCCGAGACGAGGATAGAGATCCGCCTCTCCGGTCGCGACGAGGCAGAATTTCAGGGACGATCCGGCGGACCGCATGTCGGCCACGGGATACTTGCCGATATATTCGTCCGTCGCGGCGTCGCGGTGCGACTTCGACGCGACGACGAGAAGGGCCTCCGGGTTCGGGGTCGAGACGCTGATCGATCGCGTTGCGCCGGGCGTCTCCTTGTCGAACGGCCCGTCTTCCTCGACCGATGTGCCGTCGCCCAGCGTCCAGAACAGCCGGTTGCGGGCCGGTGCATAGACGACGCCGCGCACGGGCACGCCGTCCGCGACCCAGGCGATGTTGACGGTGAAATCCCCGCGCCGCTGCACGAATTCCTTCGTTCCGTCGAGCGGATCGACGATGAAGAAGTCCGACACGTTCTGGCCGTGGGTCGCCGATTGCTCCTCGGTCACCAGAGCGGCATCGGGAAAGGCCGCGCGCAATCCGGCGGAGATGTGGGCGTCGGCGGCCTCGTCCGCGGCGGTCACGGGGCTGTCGTCGAGTTTGGCGCGGACGGCGAAGTCGTCGGTATCGTAGATCTCCATGATCCGGTCCCCCGCCTCGAGGGCCAGCTTCCGGAGCACCGTCATCATTCGCTCGAACTCCATGCCGCCATCCCTCGTATCGAACCTTCTTGTGGGATGAGACTTATGGTATCGAAGCGACGTAGGGCAAGCATTTGCTGCACCGCAGCGCCAGGAGGCGGAAAGGGCCGGAATGTTCAGGATCGAACAGCGCAATAATGCGGCATCCCGCGCCTTCGCACTGGCCGAACGGGTTTTCCACGCGACGGTGCGCCAGACCCGCAAGGGTCACGGCAACGGGCTGATCGCGCTGGTGATGAACATCGTGCAATCGGCGATCTTCATCGCGGCCTTCGTCCTGATGTTCGGCGTCCTCGGCCTTCGCGGCGCGGCGATCCGGGGGGATTTCATCCTCTACATCATGTCCGGCGTCTTCTTGTTCATGACGCATGTGAAGGCTCTGGGCGCGGTCGCGATGGCGGAGGGGCCGTCATCGCCGATGATGAAGCACGCGCCCATGAACACCGCCATCTCGGTCCTCGCGGCCGGGCTTTCGTCGCTCTACGTCCAGGTGCTGTCGGCGGTGCTGATTCTTGTCGTCGTCCATGTCGCGTGGCGGCCGATCGAGATCTACGATGCCGGCGGCTTCGCGCTGATGTTCCTGCTGGCTTGGTTCACGGGGGCGGCGATCGGGATGGTCCTGTTCGCGGTGAAGCCATGGGCGTCGAATTTCGTCGGCATCGTCACCTCGATCTACAGCCGCCTGAACATGATCGCCTCGGGCAAGATGTTCGTGGCGAACGCGCTGCCCTCGTCGATGCTGGCCTTCTTCGACTGGAACCCGCTGTTCCACACGATCGACCAGGCGCGGGGCTACGCGTTCATCAACTACAACCCGCATTACACGAACTGGGCCTATCCGCTGACGATCGGGATGATCTTTCTGGTGATCGGCATGATGGGCGAGTTCTACACCCGCCGGAACGTCTCGGTCTCATGGTTCGCCGGGCGCTGATCGTGTTGCTGCTCCTTGCCGGGGCGGCGGGGGCGGAGACGGGCGAGTTGCCCGCGCTGTTCGACGTGCGCGGAGTGGCGGCCGACGATGTGCTCAACATACGGGCCCAGCCTCGGGCGAGCGCCGAAATCCTCGGCACGCTCGCGCCAGAGGCCGAGGGCGTGGAAGTCGTCGACGCGGCTGATGGCTGGGGGCAGGTGAATGCGGGCGAGCGGGCCGGTTGGGTGGCGATGCGGTTTCTCGTGCGGCAGACCGGTCAGGAGGGATTGCCGGAGGCCTTGGCCTGCCAAGGGACAGAGCCGTTCTGGATCCTGCGGACCGGGGCTGCGCCGGCGTTTGTCACGCCCGAACGCGAAATCGCCGTGGATGCGCCCGAGATCCTGCGATCGCGCAACCGCACCGACCGCTACGGGGTCCTCGCCGAGACGGCGGCCGGGCCGCTTCGCGCCATCGTCGCGCGCGAGACATGCGGCGACGGCATGTCGGATCGGGCGTTCGGTTTCGGCATCGACATGATCTTTGGGGGCAAGGTCTATTCCGGCTGCTGCTCCATCGGCGACTGACCCGTCACCACGCGCAGCGTCAGGTTGATCCGGCCCGGCGCCTCCAGCAGGGTCGAGGTGCCCGGCGCGATCCGGTCTACCCCGTGGTGCAAAAGGCGGGCCTCGCCGCCCAAGACCATTACGTCACCCGAACGCAGCCAGACGCTCTCGGTCCGTCCGCCGCGCGCCTCGTTGCCGATGCGGAACAACGCGTCGTCGCCCAGTGAAATCGACACGACAGGCTGATCGAAATCCCCCTCGTCGCGATCCTGGTGCATCCCCATCCGCGCACCCGGCGCGTACCAGTTCACAAGGCAGCTTTCGGGGCTGCGGGCATCCGGCGCGACCGCGCGCCAGACGGCAAGGACGGAGGGCGGGATCGGCGGCCATTCCACACCCGACGGATGCCGCCGCTCATAGCGGTAGCCGCGCCGGTCGGGGATCCAGCCGAAGGTGCCGGCGGAGGTCATGCGCACAGACATCTCCTGCCCGCGGCGGGTCACCGGCACAAGGAACGGCGCGGTGCGCGCCAGGGCGCGAATGTCGGCCACCATCGCCGCCTGCGCCGCCGGATCGAGCATCCCGTCGAACAGGCGCACACCGCGGACTTCGCGGAAGTCGGGTTCAGTGTTCATTTCGTGTCCGTTCACGTCCTTGCGAGGCCAAAACCCCCTCCCTATATAGCGCCCGAACCGCGGAACGGGACGATCCCGATCCGTTTTCCAATGGGATGAGGCCCGGAGTGCCTGAGAGTGGGCTTCGGGACGAGCAAATCGCCAAGAGAGGATAATTCGAAATGGCAA
The DNA here is from genome assembly GCF_001408515.1 of Jannaschia seosinensis. Classification (GTDB taxonomy): domain Bacteria; phylum Pseudomonadota; class Alphaproteobacteria; order Rhodobacterales; family Rhodobacteraceae; genus Jannaschia; species Jannaschia seosinensis. The sequence continues at coordinate 6,086 of NZ_CYPR01000173.1, forward strand.
AAGTCATCGGTATCGACCTCGGAACCACAAATTCCTGCGTCGCAATCATGGACGGATCGCAGCCCCGCGTGATCGAGAACGCGGAAGGCGCGCGCACCACGCCGTCGATCGTCGGATACACCGAGTCCGAGCGTCTGGTTGGCCAGCCCGCCAAGCGTCAGGCCGTCACCAACCCTGAAAACACCGTCTTCGGTGTCAAGCGCCTGATCGGCCGTCGCTTCGAGGACGAGCATCTCGCGAAGGACAAGAAGAACCTCCCCTTCAACGTCGTGTCCGGCAACGGCGACGCTTGGGTCGAGGTCCGCGGCGAGAAGTATTCGCCCGCGCAGGTTTCCGCGCTGATCCTTCAGAAGATGAAGGAGACCGCCGAGTCCTATCTCGGCGAAGAGGTGACGCAGGCCGTCATCACCGTGCCCGCCTACTTCAACGACGCCCAGCGTCAGGCGACCAAGGATGCCGGCAAGATCGCCGGTCTCGAGGTCCTGCGCATCATCAACGAGCCGACGGCCGCCGCGCTGGCCTACGGTCTCGACAAGAAGGAAGCGAAGACGATTGCGGTCTACGACCTCGGCGGCGGCACGTTCGACGTGACCATCCTCGAGATCGATGACGGCCTGTTCGAAGTGAAATCGACCAACGGGGACACGTTCCTCGGCGGCGAGGATTTCGACATGCGGATCGTCAACTACCTCGCGGACGAGTTCAAGAAAGAGCACGGCACCGATCTGACGCAGGACAAGATGGCCCTGCAGCGCCTCAAGGAGGCCGCCGAGAAGGCGAAGATCGAGCTCAGCTCCAGCCAGCAGACCGAGATCAACCAGCCGTTCATCTCGATGGGCTCCAACGGCCAGCCGCTGCACATGGTCATGAAGCTGACGCGTGCGAAGCTCGAAAGCCTTGTGGGCGATCTGATCAAGGCGTCGCTGAAGCCGTGTCAGGCCGCGCTCAAGGATGCCGGCATCTCAAAGGACGAGATCGACGAGGTCGTCCTCGTCGGCGGCATGACCCGCATGCCCAAGGTCGTCGAGGAAGTGACCAAGTTCTTCGGCAAGGAGCCGCACAAGGGCGTGAACCCCGACGAGGTCGTGGCGCTGGGTGCCGCGATTCAGGCGGGCGTGCTGCAGGGTGACGTCAAGGACGTGGTCTTGCTCGACGTGACGCCGCTGAGCCTCGGCATCGAGACGCTGGGCGGTGTGTTCACCCGGCTGATCGACCGCAACACGACGATCCCGACCAAGAAGTCCCAGGTCTTCTCGACTGCCGAGGACAACCAGAACGCCGTGACGATCCGGGTCTTCCAGGGTGAGCGCGAGATGGCGGCCGACAACAAGATGCTCGGTCAGTTCAACCTCGAGGACATCCCGCCCGCGCCCCGCGGCCTGCCGCAGATCGAAGTGACGTTCGACATCGACGCGAACGGCATCGTCTCAGTCTCGGCCAAGGACAAGGGCACCGGCAAGGAGCAGAACATCACGATCCAGGCGTCGGGTGGTCTGTCGGAGTCGGATATCGAGCAGATGGTCAAGGACGCCGAGGCGAATGCCGAGGCCGACAAGTCCCGTCGCGAACTGGTGGAAGCGAAGAACCAGGCGGAGAGCCTGATCCACACCACCAAGAAGCAGCTCGAGGAGCATGGCGACAAGGTCGATCCGTCCACCGTCGAAGCGATCGAACTTGCGGTATCGGCGCTTGAGGAGTCGATGGACAGCGAGGATGCCGGTAAGATCAAGTCGGGCATTCAGAACGTCTCCGAAGCCGCGATGCGGCTGGGCGAGGCGATCTACAAGGCGCAGTCCCAGGCGGAGGGCGGTGACGCCTCCGATGCCGGGGATACGTCCGAGGGCGAAGCGAACGACGAGGAAATCCTCGACGCCGACTTCGAGGACATCGACGACGAGAAGCGGGCCTGATCCCCGAGGCGAAACCGGAACGGACCGGCCCTGCGGGGCCGGTCTTTTCGTTGGAGAATTAAGCGATGGCAAAACGTGACTACTACGAGACTCTCGGGGTCTCGAAGGGCGCCGGCGCCGACGAGATCAAGAAGGCCTACCGCCGCAAGGCGAAGGAGTTGCATCCCGACCGCAACGCCGACAATCCCAATGCCGAGGCGCAGTTCAAGGAGGCCAACGAGGCCTACGACGTTCTGAAAGACGCCGAGAAGAAGGCCGCCTACGACCGCTTCGGTCATGCCGCCTTCGAAGGTGGCATGGGCGGCGGTGGCGGCGGCGGAGCACGTCGGCCGCATCCGGGTCAGCAGGGCGACTTCGCCTCGGCCTTCTCGGACGTGTTCGAGGATCTCTTCGGCGATTTCATGGGTGGCCAGGGCGGTCGTCCCGGTGGCGGGCGCGCGCGCGCGACGCGGGGCAGCGACCTGCGCTACAACATGAACATCACGCTCGAGGAAGCCTTCTCGGGCGAGCAGAAGACGATCACCGTGCCGACGGCGGTGCAATGCGGAACCTGCGACGGCAAGGGCACCGAGGGAGCGAGCGAGCCCGCGACCTGCCCGACCTGTTCCGGCATGGGCAAGGTGCGGGCACAGCAGGGCTTCTTCACGGTCGAGCGTGCGTGCCCAACCTGTGCGGGCGCGGGCCAGATCATCAAGAATCCATGCAAGGTCTGCGGCGGTTCGGGGCGCGTCGAGAAGGAGCGTCAGCTTTCCGTCAACATCCCGGCCGGCGTCGAGACCGGAACGCGCATCCGCCTGTCCGGCGAGGGTGAGGCCGGGCTTCGCGGCGGACCGACAGGCGACCTCTACATCTTCATCGAGGTTCAGCCGCATCCGCTCTTCGAGCGCGACGGCCCGAACCTGTTCTGCTCTGTGCCGGTGACGATGTCGACCGCTGCGCTCGGTGGGGAAGTTGAAGTGCCGACGATCGACGGCGGGCGGTCCCGTGTGAAGGTGCCGGCCGGCTCGCAGACCGGACGCCAGATGCGCCTGCGCGGCAAGGGGATGCCTGCGCTTCGCGGCGGAGGAACTGGCGACATGATGATCGAACTCGCCGTCGAGACGCCGGTGAATCTCACCTCGCGCCAGAAAGACCTGCTGCGCGAATTCGAGAAGATCGAGGCCGATAACAATCCCCAGGGCGACAGCTTCTTCCGCAAGGTGAAGGGCTTCTGGGACGGCATGACGCAATGAAACGTCGCGCGGCGCTGACCCTGATCGGCGCCGCGCTGACCGCGCCGGCCATCGCGCGGGGGCAGGGCCTCGAAGACGTGCGCGACACGGCTTCCCAACTCGATCAGCTTCACGCCATCATCGTCGTCCGGGACGGTGAAGAGATCGTGGCCGAGGCGTTCCGCGGCCCCGGCCTCGACAACGTGACCAACGTCAAATCCGTGTCCAAGACGCTTTTGTCTCTCTTGGTCGGCATCGGCACGGAACGCGGCGTGATTTCCCTCGATGACCGGCTCCTGCCGCTTCTTGGGCGCGATCCTGCGGGCAATGCCCGCGACGACATTACCGTGGCGGACCTCCTGACCCTCCGCGCCGGGCTGGGCAGCACGTCCGGCGGCAATTACGGGGCTTGGGTCTCCAGCGGCAACTGGGTCGACTTCGCGCTGAGCCGCCCGTTGGAATTGGAGCCGGGCGAAGACTTCATCTACTCCACCGGGACGACGCATCTTCTGGGCGTGGCGCTGGCGCGTGCGGCGGGGGCCGATCTTCTGACGCTCGCGCGGGACTGGCTGGGCGATCCGCTCGACATCGTCTTCGCGCCATGGGTCGCGGACCCGCAGGGCAATTATCTCGGTGGCAACGACATGGGGCTCAGCCCGCGCGCGCTGTCGCGAATCGGGCGGATGTGCCTGAATGACGGCGTGTGGAACGCGACACGGGTCGTGCCGGCCGGCTGGCTCGACCGTGCATGGACCCCGCGCGCCAAGTCGCCATGGTCGGGCGACGGATATGGCTATGGCTGGTTCCTGACGCGTCTGGCAGGGACGCGGGCGGCCTATGCGCGCGGTTATGGCGGGCAGGTTCTGGCGGTGCTGCCCGAGACGCGGACGGTCGTCACGATCACCTCGGATCCGACCCGGCCGGCCCGGTCCGGGGGATATTTCGGCGATCTGAAGCGCCTGATGGCGCAGATTGCCGCGACATGAGCGCATCCTCGGCGGGGCAGTAAGCGACTGAATTTCCTGCGCCGCGCGAATCCGGTCGATCCCGGTGGCGCCCTTGCCCACGCAACGATAGAAGGACCCCGCCGAGCAGCGGGAGCCGTCCATGTCCGTCACGCCGATGATGGCCCAGTACCTCGAGATCAAGGCCGAGGCGCGCGATGCGCTGCTGTTCTACCGGATGGGCGATTTCTACGAGTTGTTCTTCGATGACGCGGCCGAGGCGGCGGCGGCGCTCGACATCGCGCTGACCAAGCGGGGGCAACATGAGGGACGCGATATCGCCATGTGCGGCGTCCCCGTCCACTCCGCCGAAAGCTACCTCATGACGCTGATCCGAAAGGGCTTTCGGGTCGCCGTGGCGGAACAACTCGAACCCCCCGAAGAGGCCAAGAAGCGCGGGTCCAAGGCGGTCGTCGCGCGCGGGATCGTCCGGCTCGTCACGCCCGGAACGCTGACCGAGGATACGCTGCTCGAGGCCCGCGCCCACAATTACCTCGCCGCCTGGGCGGAGGTGCGCGGCGAGGGCGCCTTGGCTTGGGTCGACATTTCCACCGGCGCCTTTCACGTCGCCGCCTGCCCGCAGGTGCGGCTGGGGCCCGACCTCGCGCGGCTGGGCGTGCGGGAGATCGTGCTGGCCGAAGGCGAGACCGAGGCCCCCGCCGCCATCGCCGCCGAGCAGGGTGCCGCCGTCACGCCCTTGGGCCGCAGCGCGTTCGACTCCGCCTCCGCCGCGACGCGATTGAAGGCACTGTTCGGTGTCGGGTCGCTCGACGCGTTCGGCGCCTTCGGCCGGGCGGAACTGGGCGCCATGGGGGCGCTGGTCGAATATGTGGAGCTGACGCAGCGCGGCAAGCTTCCCCTGCTGCGTCCGCCGCGGATGGAGGCGGCGGGCACGCTCATGGCCATCGACGGCGCGACACGTCGCAATCTGGAACTGACGGTGGGCGCCGTCGGGGGGCGGAAAGGGTCGCTCCTCTGGGCGATCGATCGGACGGTGACGGCCGGCGGCGGACGGCTCCTGGAGCGGCGCATTTCGGCCCCCTCGACCGATGTGGACGTGATCCGTGGCCGGCTCGATGCCGTGGATTGGGCCGTGACTGACGAGGCGTCGGCGGGTGAGCTTCGCGATGTCCTGCGACGCGTGCCGGACATGGACCGCGCCCTGTCGCGCCTTTCGCTCGACCGTGGGGGGCCGCGCGACCTCGCGGCGATCCGGGGCGGCCTGAAGGCGGCGGAGACCCTGTTCGCACGCCTTGCGCAAACCGACCTGCCGCTCGACCTCGGCGATTTGACCGGGCAGGAAGCGCTGCGCGAGACGCTCGAAGCCGCGCTTGCCGCCGAACCGCCCATGCATCTGCGCGATGGCGGCGCGATCGCGCCCGGCTTCGACGCGGAACTCGACGAGGTCCGCACCCTGCGCGACGAGGGACGCGGCGTGATTGCGGCGCTGCAGGGTCGGTACGCCGAGGCGACCGGCATCGCCTCCCTCAAGGTCAAGCACAACAACGTGCTGGGCTATTTCATTGAGACGACTGCCATCCATGCCGACCGGATGCGCGCGAACGACACGTTCATCCACCGGCAGACCACCGCGAACCAGGTCCGCTTCACCACCGTGGAATTGTCGGATCTGGAGACCCGCATCCTCAATGCCGGCGCGCGTGCGCAGGATATCGAGGCCCGGCTTTTCGCCGCCCTGCGCAAGCAGGTGATCGACGCGGCCCCCGCGATCTTTGCCGCCGCGCGGGTACTTGCGGAACTCGACGTGACGGCGTCGCTGGCGGATCTCGCCCGCGGGGAAGATTGGTGCCGCCCAAATGTCGACCGCTCCCGCGCCTTTGCCGTCGCCGCCGGCCGCCATCCGGTCGTGGAGCGTGCGCTGAAATCCGATGGCGTGCCCTTCGTGGCCAACGACACGGAGTTGACCGCCGAGGACGGCGCGGCGATCCGGCTTCTGACCGGCCCGAACATGGCGGGCAAATCGACATGGCTGCGCCAGAATGCGCTGATCGCGGTGCTGGCGCAGATGGGCAGCTACGTTCCCGCCGATTCCGCCCATATCGGCGTCGTCAGCCAGCTCTTCAGCCGGGTCGGCGCATCCGACGATCTGGCGCGCGGTCGGTCGACCTTCATGGTGGAAATGGTCGAGACCGCCGCGATCCTGAATCAGGCCGACGACCGCGCGCTCGTCATCCTCGACGAGATCGGTCGCGGCACGGCGACCTATGACGGCCTTTCAATCGCTTGGGCGACCTTGGAGCATCTGCACGACGTCAACCGCTGCCGCGCGCTATTCGCGACGCATTACCACGAGATGACCGCGCTCGCCGCCAAGCTCGACGGGGCCGAGAACGCGACCGTCGCGGTGCGCGAATGGGAGGGCGACGTGATCTTCCTGCACGAGGTCCGCGCCGGCGCCGCCGATCGCTCCTACGGTGTGCAGGTGGCAAAGCTGGCCGGGCTGCCGGACGCGGTCGTGGCCCGGGCCCGCGCCGTGCTGGAGGCGCTTGAGGAGGGCGAGCGGTCCGGCGGCGCGAAACCCAAGGCGATCATCGACGACCTGCCGCTTTTCGCCACGACACCGGCCCCCGCGCCGAAACCCGTCAAGGACAACGCCGTCGAGGCGCGGCTGCGCGATGTCCTTCCCGACACGCTCAGCCCGCGCGAGGCGCTCGATCTGGTTTACGAATTGAAGCGGCTCGTGTGAGTGCTCCTGCCTTCTCGAACCGTGCCGAAGGCGGGAGCCGTTCCACGCGCCGGGGTCCCAAAGTCATCCCGCCACATCGCATGCTGCCGGCTCTGCGTCGGCGGCATGTCTTCCCTCGGCTCTAAGCCGGCGGTGTCGGTCGATATCCAGAAGGGCCGGAAAGCGCCCCGCCTGCCATGAGGCCCACGTCCTGCTGCGCCTGGCTCGACAGGACCGGCCCAAGCAACATCCGGCTGTTCCCCGACCGGCGCGCCTGACAAAGATTTTCCGACACTCGACGAAGGAGCATGCGATGAACTACGTCCTGCCGCCGCCCGAACAGGCCGCGATTGCCGTCAGGGGCACCGATGACCTGTTTCCCGTCCGGCGCATCTTCTGCGTGGGGCGCAACTATGCCGCCCATGCCCGCGAAATGGGCCGCGACCCGGACCGGGAGCCCCCGTTCTTCTTCACCAAGCCCGCCGATGCCGCCGTTCCCGCCGTCGGCGCGATCCCCTATCCGCCCGAGACGGAGAACCTTCATTACGAGGCGGAACTGGTCGTTGCCATCGGCACCGGCGGCCGGGACATTCCGCCCGAGCGCGTTGCCGATCACATCTGGGGTGCGACCATCGGGTTGGACATGACGCGCCGCGATCTGCAACTCGCCGCGCGCGACCTGGGGCGGCCGTGGGATTGGGGCAAGGCCTTCGACAATTCCGCCCCGCTCGCCCCTCTCGTCCCGCTGGCAGAGGTGCCGAGCCTGACCGAAGGCCGAATCTGGCTCAAGGTGAACGGCGAATTGCGACAGGATGCCGACCTTGCCGACCTGATCTGGCCGGTGGCCGAACATATCTCGATCCTGTCACGGTCGATGGCCATCGCGCCAGGCGACCTGGTGATGACCGGGACGCCTGCGGGCGTGGGCGCGGTAGTGCCGGGCGACGTCATCGCGGCGGGCATCGACGGGTTGGCCGAGATGGAGGTCACGATCGGTCCGCAGGCCTGAACGCCGGGGATCAGCCCTCGGCCACAACCGGCTGCGTCCTTGCCATGCGGCACAGGTCGCAGACCCGGACCGCTTCGGTAATCCCCATCAGCGCGAGGTCCCGGAACGACGGCAGCGCGTAATCATCGGCTTGCCCGTAATCCACCTCGTAGCCGAGATCCGCGAAGGACGCGATCGACAGGGCCGAGAGGGGACGGTGATCGCCCGACAGGAACCCTGTCAGAAGCTCGTCCCCGAAGACAAGCTCCCGCCAATGTCCCTCCCGGGTGCCCGCCCCGCCGGTATTGGCGATCGGCACATGCGCGCCGCCCTCGGGGTCGAGCCGCGCATATTCCCGCGCCGCGTTCATGCCGGTGAAGCGTGGATCGATGCTGCCGGACCCGGCCACCAGACCCTGCCGCGACCAGAGTGTGCCGAATCCCAGAACATGCGCCATCTCGTGCAGGATCACGTCGCGCAGCCGCCCGCCCGCATCCAGCGCATCCGCATCGGCCGTGTCGAAGGCCATGATGCCCGCGGCCGGAAGCTCCGTCCCGGGGCGCAGCACTGTCGGCCCCGCCTGGCCCAGAACGCCCTGTGGCCCGTCAATTGGTGCGATGGAGACGTCGATCACCAACCCCGGCAGTGTCCGGCCCTGATGGTCCACGGGCGGCAGGTCGGTATCGAGAACATCGTCCCACAGCCGCGCGGCGTCCTCGAACAGCGCGCGGCGCGCGGGGGGCAGATCGGCGAGATAGTGCAGCGTGATCATCGGCGCGTTCCTCCTGTGCCTACGATCAGACAGGCCTGAGGCGCCGTTGGAAAGAGGTGTCGTGCCGGAGGGACGACAATCGGCGCGGTGCGCGCCGACGAAATTGCGACGCGCACCGACCGAAGGAATCGCTTGCAGGTGAGGGGGCGGGCACGCCGCCCCCTCAGGGACGGGCGATCTCAGCCCGCCGCGCGCGCCTGTCTTTTCCGCTCGTGCGGGTCGAGGAACCGCTTGCGCAGGCGGATGGAGTTCGGCGTCACCTCGACCAGTTCGTCGCTGTCGATATAGGCGATGGCCTGCTCCAGCGACATCTTCACCGGCGTCGTCAGGCGCACCGCCTCATCCGTTCCCGAAGCGCGGACGTTGGTCAGCTGCTTGCCCTTGAGCGGGTTGATCTCCAGGTCGTTCTCCCGGGAATGCTCGCCCAGAATCATCCCCTGATAGACCTGCTCCTGCGCGCCGATGAAGAACTTGCCGCGATCCTCCAGCTTCCACAGGGCGTAGGCCACCGACACGCCGTCCTCCATGGAGATCAGGACACCGGCCCGGCGCCCGGGGATCGGTCCCTTGTAGGGCGCCCATTCGTGGAACACGCGGTTCATCACGCCGGTGCCGCGCGTGTCGGTCAGGAATTCGCCGTGGTAACCGATCAGGCCGCGCGACGGGACATGCGCGATGATCCGGGTCTTGCCGGCGCCGGCGGGCTTCATCTCCACGAGATCGCCCTTGCGCGCACCGGTGATCTTCTCGATCACCGCGCCGGAATATTCGTCATCCACGTCGATGGTGACTTCCTCGACGGGTTCCAGCCGCTGGCCGCCCTCCTCAAGGAACAGGACCTGCGGCCGCGAGATCGAGAGCTCGAACCCTTCGCGGCGCATGTTCTCGATCAGAACGCCCATCTGCAATTCGCCCCGGCCCGCGACCTCGAAGGCCTCGCCGCCCGGCGTGTCGGTGACCTTGATGGCCACGTTCGTCTCGGCTTCCTTCATCAGCCGCTCGCGGATCACACGGGACTGCACCTTCTTGCCGTCGCGGCCGGCGAGCGGGCTGTCGTTGATGCCGAAGGTCACGGTGATGGTCGGCGGGTCGATCGGCTGCGCGGGCAGGGGCACGTCGATCGACGTGTCGGCCAGCGTGTCGGCGACGGTTGCCTTGGACATGCCCGCGATGGTGACGATGTCGCCCGCCTCGGCCACGTCGATCGGCTGCTGGCCCAGACCCCGGAAGGCGAGGATCTTGGTGGCGCGGAACTGCTCGATGCGGTCGCCTTCGCGCGACAGCGCATGGATCGTCTGCCCGGCGCGAAGCGTGCCGGATTCGACGCGACCCGTCAGGATGCGGCCGATGAACGGATCGGCGCCGAGCGTCGTTGCCAGCATCCGGAACGGCTTGTCGCGGTCGGCGATCTGCCGCGGGGCGGGAACATGCTCCACGATCAGGTCGAACAGCGCGTCGAGATTCTCGCGCGGCCCGTCCAGTTCCGCATCGGCCCAGCCGCTGCGCCCGCTCGCATACATGGTCGGGAAGTCGAGCTGGTCGTCATCGGCGCCCAGATTGGCGAACAGGTCGAACACCTCGTCGAGCGCGCGGTCGGGTTCCGCGTCCGGCTTGTCCACCTTGTTGAGCACGACGATCGGCCGCAGGCCCAGCGCCAGCGCCTTCGAGGTGACGAACTTGGTCTGCGGCATCGGCCCCTCGGCCGCATCCACGAGCAGCACGACGCCGTCCACCATCGACAGGATCCGCTCCACCTCGCCGCCGAAATCGGCGTGGCCGGGCGTGTCGACGATGTTGACGCGCGTGCCTTTCCATTCGACCGCGGTGCATTTGGCGAGGATGGTAATCCCGCGCTCGCGCTCCAGGTCGTTGGAGTCCATGGCGCGCTCGTTGACGGCCTGGTTTTCCCGGAACGCGCCGGATTGCTTGAGAAGCTCATCGACCAGCGTCGTCTTGCCGTGGTCGACATGCGCGATAATCGCGATGTTGCGAAGGTCCATTGGAATGCCTCAGATGTCGGGTTGCGCGCGCGATACTATGCTGCGGCGCGGAAAGCCAGAGCGACGGTCGATCCGCGGCGGCACAATGTTGCCTGCCCGCCGCCGCCCGCGGCCCGCGGGGGCCTTTCCCTCGCCCGGCGCACGTGCATCATGCCGTCCCATGATCCGCACGCTCGCCCTCTGCCTGTTCGCCCTGCCCGCCGCCGCGATGGATTTCCCGGCCCCCGTCACCGACGACCTCTACCGCACGACGAACCCGGCGCAGGTCGCGATGGGGCGGCTCCTGTTCTGGGATCCGATCCTGTCGGGCAACCGCAACATCTCCTGCGGGACGTGCCATCACCCGCGGTTCGGCACCGGCGACGGGCTGTCGCTGGGGATGGGCGAGGGGGGCACCGGCCTCGGACCCGACCGCGTCGCCGATCCGCGCAATTCGCCCGAGCGCCGGGTCCCGCGCAACGCGCCGGGTCTGTGGAATCTCGGCGCGCACGAATTCGCCGTCCTGTTCCACGATGGCCGGATCGAGACGACGCCCGAGGGCCTGCGCACCCCGATGGGCCCCGAGATGACCGCGGGCTTCGACACGCTGCTTTCGGCCCAGACCATGTTTCCCGTCCTGTCTGCCGACGAGATGGCAGGCCATTATTCCGAGAACGAGGTTTCGCAAGCCGTCCGTCAGGGCCGCATCACCGGCGAGGGCGGCGCCTGGGACCTGCTCGCCGCGCGCATCCGGGCGATCCCCGAATATACCGAAATGTGGCGCGCCGCCTTCCCTCGGGACGACAGGCTCGACTTCACCGACATCTCCGACGCAATTGCCGCCTTCGTGGAGCATGAATGGCGCTCCGACACCTCGCCCTTCGATGCGTGGCTCCGCGGGACGGGCGATCTGCCGTCGAAGGCGCTGGCGGGGATCGAGCTGTTCTATGGCTCCGCCGGCTGCGCCACCTGTCATTCCGGGCCGTTCCAGACCGATCACGGCTTCCACGCGACGGGTGCGCCGCAACTCGGCCCCGGCAAGGCGGAAAGGTTCGAGACGCACGCCCGCGACGACGGCCGGATGCGCGTGACCGGCGATCCCGCCGACCGCTTCGCCTTTCGCACGCCATCCCTGCGCAACGTGACCGAAACAGGTCCTTGGGGCCATGCGGGCGGCCATTCCGACCTGCGCGCCTTCTTGCGCGACCATGCCGCACCGCGCGCCGCCGCCATCCGTCCCTCGCGCGATGCCATTCTACCGGCAATGGAGGCCGAGGATTGGCGCATCTTGGACGATCCCGCCGAGACGGCCGCCATTGCGGCCGCCATCAAGGGCCCGGACCGTGTCCTGACTGAAGACGAGGTGACGTCGCTCATGGCCTTCCTCGAAGCCCTCCGCGATCCCGCCGCTTTGGCCGGCCGCCTCGGCTCCCCCGAGACCGTGCCGTCGGGATTGCCGGTCGATCGCTAGGCGGCCCGGCCCGGAACATGCGGGGCCGGCGCCCGCCAAGTGCTCAGCGCCGCAAAAGAACGCGCCCCGGTGCGACCGTGCGCCATTCCCCGGCCGTCCCGTCGGGCCAGATCACCCGGACCTCCGCCTCGTCCGCCTCGCCGATCCCGAAATGCAGCGGCCCCACCGCGCCGCCCGCATGCCCGCCGCCAAGCGTCAGCTCCTGCCGCTGCACCCCTCCGCCCGCGCGCAGTTCCACCCACGCGCCCACCGCATCGCGGTTCCCGCCTGGCTGTTCCACAATCACCGACACGGCATGCCCCGTCTCCGAGCCGTTTTGCCACACCTCCAGCGGCGCCCGCCGGTTCACCACCGCAAGGTCCAGCCGTCCGTCGCCATCCAGATCGACCAGCGCCGCGCCCCGTCCGCGATGCATCGACGCGACGCCCGCCCCCTCCGACACCTCACGAAAACGCGGCGCATCCGGTTCGCCCTCGTTCAGCAGCAGGTTGTTGGGATCGGCCATCGCCATACCCGGCATCTGGTCGACATTGCCCTTGGCGATGAACAGGTCGGCATCGCCGTCATTGTCCACGTCGCCCCATTGCGCATGCCACCCGGTCGAGGGCCGCCCGTCGTCGCCCACATGCGGACGGTGTGCGAAGCTGCCGATCTCGAACGGCGCCATCTCGTGCCCGGTCGCCGTCGATAGCATGGTCAGTTGATCGCCCATTGAGGTCAGGACCAGATCCGGCCGCCCGTCGCCCGTCACATCGCGCGACGCGATGCCCATCCCCCAGATCGACGGCGCATCGAACCCGTCCTCGGCCCCGAGAAATCGCGCCTCCTGCGGCGACCACATCTGCTCCTTGCCGTCACTCACGTAATAATGCCGGTCGTTCGACAGCCGAAGCGTCGGGCGCCCGTCACGATCCTCGTCCGAAAACAGAACCGACAACGCGCAGAATCCGGGCGTCAGCGCGATTTCCTCCCACCCGTCGCCCTCCGGCTCCGGCCTGAGGATCAGGTTATCGTCGCAGGCCCGGAACGGCCCCTCCGGATCGCTGCGATCCACGTAATGTCCGAAGGCCAGGGTCGGGCGCGCATCTCCCTCCGCCCACATCGCCGAGAAGGCCGTGGTCCAGCGGTCCTCGTCGGGCAGGCCGATATCCCAAGGAACGAACCCGCAGGCCCCGTCGCCGCGCAGCACGACATCCGGACCCACCCGCAACACGACCAGATCGCGCGCCCCGTCCGCATCGAGATCCAGCGCATAGAGCCCCGACGCCCCGGTCACCTCCGGAAGCGTGCCGGCTTCGAAGACCATGTTCCCGCGATTGTGCAACAGCGTGACCGGATTCGTTCCCCCCGCCGCGGCAAGTTCCGGCAGCCCGTCGCCGTCGCAATCGAAGGCGGCGATCCCGCCGCCGACGAAATGCTCCCACCCGCCGTCATAGACATGCACGGGCACGGGAACCGGCGCAAATCGCGGATCGGCCGCGGCCGGCGCAGCCAACAGCAGCAGCATCCACCTCATGCCAGAAGCCGCGGCGTCAGGTCCGACAGCGCCAGCGCTGCCGCCCCCCGTGCCCAGACGAAATCGTCCCAAGCATTCACCTCGATCGGCGGTGGATCGTTCAGCGTCAGACCCGGCACCTCGGCCAGCATCTCTTCGGCATAGAGGAAGTCATAGCGCATCCGGCTGCCCGACAGGATGATGCGGTTGGGGTCGAACAGATTGGCCACGTTGGCCAGCCCCAGCGCAAGGTAGCGCCCCGCCCGGTCGAAGATCGCGCGCGCCGCCGCATTGCCGTCCTTGGCCTGCGCGAACAGGGCCTCCAGAACCTCGCCGCGCGGCGGGATCTCGCCGTTGAGCGCCACCGCCGCCTCCCGCACCAGTGCGAAATCGGCGACATAGGCCTCCAGACAGCCCCGCTGGCCGCAGCGGCACAGCGCCCCGTCAAGCTGAACCTTCGTGTGGCCAAGCTCCATCCCGTGACCATGCGCCCCGCGATAAGGGGCGTGATCGACCACGAGGCCAAGACCGACGCCGTATTCGATCGTCACCACCGCGAAATCCGACAGGGCGCGGCCCTTGCCGAACCAGAGCTCGGCCATCGTCAGCAGGTTCGCGTCGTTGTCGACCGAGGTCTCGATGCCCAGCCGCTCCGACACGCACACGGCCAGATCCACGTCCCGCTCGGCCATGATGGGGGACCAGCGCATCCGCCCGCTGGCATGGTCGAGCATGCCCGGCATGCCCAGCCCCGCCCCGAGGACGGGCGGCCCGTCGCCCGCCGTCGCCAGCAGGCGGGCATAAAGCTCCGCCACATCGTCGAGCAGTCGCGGCACGGACCGGCTCTCGGCGGCGCGGGGCAGGGTGGCGCGGGCGACCGGCTGGCCCGCCAGATCGACCAGCAGCGCCGAATATTCGTGATCGCTCACCTTCAGCCCCGCCACCAGGGCACGGTCCGCCCGCACGGCCAGCGTCACCGGCGGCCGGCCCCGCGCCCCGGTCTGCCCCACATCCTCCAGCTCGCACAGAAGCTCCGTCGCCAGCAGGTCGGACACGACCGGCGTGACCGATCCGGGCGAGACCTCCAGATCCTTCGCCAGGGCGGCCCGGCTGATGCGCCCGGCAGAGCGGACCTTCTCGTAGATGCGCTGGCGCAGGGGCAGGGACGAACTCGGACGGGCGCTGCGCAAAGGACCGCAACCGGGCGGGTCGCCGTCGGTCCGGATCGCATTGATGCGCGGGTCGTCAAGAGACATTAATTCGTGTCCGAAACAAATATTCCTGCCTGAACCCGCCGCACCCCCACGAAAGGCGGGGGTTCCGGGCTTCGGCACGGGGGGATTGAACGATTCTTCGATCTTCGCGTCAAATTATTTTTGACAATCGAACATAAACTTGGTTCGGTATCCGCGTCCGGCCTCCGCGCAAGCGCAGCCGTACCGCAACGGGAGGATAACATGAAGAAACTGTTCACGGTGGCTGCGGCCGCCACGCTGACATTCACGACTGCCGCGATTGCGCAGGACGCCCCGACCGTCGGCGTCAGCTGGTCGAACTTCCAGGAGGAGCGCTGGAAGACCGACGAGACCGCGATCCGCGAGGCGCTCGATGCCGCTGGCGCCAGCTATATTTCCTCCGATGCGCAATCCTCCGCCTCCAAGCAGCTTTCCGACATCGAGAGCCTGATCGCGCAGGGTGCCGACGCCCTCATCATCCTCGCGCAGGATGCCGACGCGATCGGCCCCGCCGTCCAGCGTGCCGCGGACGAGGGCATCCCCGTCGTCGGCTATGACCGCCTGATCGAGGACCCGCGCGCCTTCTACCTGACCTTCGACAACATCGAGGTCGGCCGCATGCAGGCCCGCGCGGTGCTCGAAGAGGCGCCCACCGGCAACTACGTGATGATCAAGGGCTCGCCGACCGATCCGAACGCGGACTTCCTGCGCGCGGGCCAGGGCGAGGTGCTGGAGGAGGCGATCGCCGCCGGCGACATCACCATCGTCGCCGAAGCCTATACCGACGGCTGGCTACCCGCGAACGCGCAGCGCAACATGGAGCAGATTCTGACGGCGCAGAACAACGAGGTCGACGCGGTCGTGGCGTCCAATGACGGCACCGCCGGCGGCGCCGTCGCGGCGCTGACGGCGCAGGGCATGGAGGGCATTCCGGTCTCGGGTCAGGACGCCGATCACGCCGCGCTCAACCGCGTCGCCGGTGGCACGCAGACAGTCAGCGTCTGGAAGGATTCGCGCGACCTCGGCCGCGCCGCGGGCGAAATCGCCCTCCAGCTGGCCCAAGGCGCCGACCTGTCGGAGATCGAGGATTCCGTCGAGTGGGAATCACCCGGCGGCACCACGCTGCAGGCGCGCTTCCTCGAGCCGATCCCGGTCACGCGGGACAACCTGGAAGTTGTCGTCGATGCCGGCTGGATCAGCCAGGAAGCGCTCTGCCAGGGCGTCGAGGACGGCCCGGCCCCCTGCAACTGAGCCTGAACTGACGGAGGGCCCGCCCCGGCACGGGGGCGGACCCTTCCTTCAGCCCCATTCCATTTCAATGACTTGCGCGAATTACCCATGGGTAATCGCAGCGGAGGCCCCATGACCGACGCCACGTCCGCCCCCAAGGCCGCGCCACAGCGCAAGGGCCTCGCCGCGCTGGAAGTCGATACCCGTCTTCTTGGCATGATCGGCGCCTTCGTGTTGATCTGTCTCGCGTTCCATTTCGCCTCGGATGGGCGATTCATCACGCCGCGCAACCTGTTCAACCTGACGATCCAGACGGCATCCGTGGCGATCATGGCGACCGGAATGGTCTTCGTCATCGTCATGCGCCACATCGACCTGTCGGTGGGCTCGGTCCTCGCCACCTGTTCGGCCGTCATGGCGATGATGCAGACGGCCGTCGTGCCCGAATGGTTCGGCCTCGGGCTGGACCATCCGGCGATCGCGCCGCTGGCCATCCTCGCGGGCCTCGTGACGGGCGCGCTGATCGGGGCGTTCCACGGCTGGCTGATCGGCTATCTCGCCATTCCCGCCTTCATCGTGACGCTGGGCGGTCTGCTGATCTGGCGCAACGTCGCCTGGTATCTCACCAGCGGTCAGACGATCGGCCCCCTCAACGAGACGTTCCAGCTTTTCGGGGGCATCAACGGCACGCTGGGCGAGACCTGGTCGTGGATCGTGGGCGCGCTCGCCGCCGCCGCCGCCGTCTGGAGCCTGATCTCGGCGCGGCGCAACAAGATCTCGCATGAAATGCCGGTCAAGCCGCTCTGGGCGGAGGCCGCGCTCGCGCTCGTCGTGGTCGCCGGCATCCTGGGCTTCGTGGCGCTGCTCAATGCCTATACCGTCCCGTGGCGGGTGCTGGAGCGGGAATTCGCGGCGCGGGGCGCAGTCATGCCCGAGGGCTACAGCGAGGGCTACGGCCTGCCGATCTCCGTGGTGCTCGTGATCGCGGTGGCGATCGTGATGACGGTCATCGCGCGGCGCACCCGCTTCGGCCGCTATATCTTCGCCACCGGGGGCAACCCCGATGCGGCGGAGCTGTCGGGCATCGACACGCGGATGCTGACGGTCAAGGTCTTCGCGCTTCTGGGTGTGCTCTGCGCGCTGGCCGCGGTGGTCGCCTCGGCGCGCCTGACGAACCACTCCAACGATATCGGCATCCTCGACGAATTGCGCGTGATCGCCGCCGCCGTGATCGGGGGCACCGCGCTCAAGGGCGGGATCGGCACGATCTACGGCGCGATCATCGGCGCACTCATCATGCAGTCCCTGCAATCGGGCATGGCGATGGTGGGCGTGGATGCGCCGCTTCAGAACATCGTGGTCGGCTCGGTCCTCGTCTTCGCCGTCTTCGTGGACATCCTCTACCGCAAGCGCACGGGCGCGCGCGACTGATCCGTTCGCCGGGGCGCGGGGCTGCGGCCCCGGCCCCGGCGGGCACAACGAATGCCCGCGACCGCATGGGAGCAAATCGAATGGTAGATTATTCCGGAACCCCCCTCGTCGAGCTGCGCGACATCTCGATCGCCTTCGGGGGCGTGCAGGCCGTCGACCGCGTGTCGCTCGACCTCTATCCCGGCGAGGTGGTCGGACTGCTGGGCCATAACGGCGCGGGCAAGTCCACGCTTATCAAGTGCCTGTCGGGCGCCTATACGCGCGATTCCGGCGAGATCCTGATCGACGGTCAGCCCGCCGACATCCGCTCTCCCGCCGATGCGCGGCACCACAATATCGAGACGATCTACCAGACCCTCGCGCTGGCCGACAATCTCGACGCGCCGGCGAACCTGTTCCTCGGGCGCGAGCTGACGACGAAGCTGGGCCTCGTCGACGACGCGCGGATGGAATCGGAGACGCGCAAGATCATGGCGCGCCTCAACCCCAACTTCCGCAAGATCAACGAGCCGGTCAGCGCCCTGTCGGGCGGTCAGCGGCAATCCGTGGCCATCGCCCGCGCGGTCTATTTCAACGCGCGCATCCTGATCATGGACGAGCCGACCGCCGCGCTCGGCGTGCACGAGACCAAGATGGTCGCCGACCTGATCGAGGAGCTGAAAAGCCAGGGCCTCGGCATCTTCCTCATCAGCCACGACACCCGCGAGATGATGGATCTCTGCGACCGCGTGTCGGTGATGAAGAACGGCCAGCTCATCGGCACCGAGCGGGTCGAGGACGTGACCGAGGACGACATCCTCAGCATGATCATCCTCGGCAAGAACCCCAGGGCGGCGGCCTGACGCCATTTCGAACGCGGCGGCGGTCCGCCCGGCGATGCCGGGCTGCCGCGCCGTGCCTCCGGGTCGCGCGCGGCCCGCAAACGCTCCACGGAGTTTCCTGATGTATCTCGGTCTCGACCTCGGCACCTCCTCGCTCAAGGCGCTTCTGATCGACGCGGCGCAATCCGTCGTCGCAGAAGCCACCGCGCCCCTCGATGTGCAGCGCCCCCGCTCCGGCTGGTCCGAGCAGGACGCGACCGCGTGGGAAGGCGCCTGCGAAAAGGCCGTGCGCGGCCTCGATGCCGATCTGTCGAAGGTCCGCGCGATCGGGCTGGCGGGGCACATGCACGGCGCGACGCTCGTGGACGGCGATGACCGGCCGCTGCGGCCGTGTCTTTTGTGGAACGATACCCGCGCCGCCGACGAGGCCACCGCAATGGACGATGCGCAGGCCCGGCGGATCACCGGCAACATCGTCTTTCCCGGCTTCACCGCGCCCAAGGCCGAATGGGTCCGGCGCACGGAACCGGAGATCTGGGACCGCGTCGCACGGATCCTTCTGCCCAAGGATTACCTGCGCCTGTGGCTGACCGGCGAGGCCGTGTCCGAGATGTCGGATGCCGCGGGGACCGCATGGCTCGACGTGGGCGCGCGGGATTGGTCGGAGGCGATGCTGGCGCGGCAGGGTCTGACGCGCGATCACATGCCGCGGCTGGTCGAGGGGTCGGAGATCTCGGCCCGGCTGCGCGACGAACTCGCCGACCGCCTCGGCCTGCCGCGCGGCACGCCGGTCGCGGGCGGGGCGGGCGACAATGCCGCCGCCGCAATGGGGACCGGTGCGGTCGCGCCGGGTCAGGGCTTCGTCTCGCTGGGCACGTCGGGCGTGCTGTTCGTCTCGTCGGCGGCGTTCCAGCCCGCCCCCGAGACGGCCGTGCACACCTTCTGCCATGCGGTGCCGGACACCTGGCACCAGATGGGCGTGATCCTGAACTGCACCGACAGCCTGGAATGGGCCGCGCGCCTGACCGGGCGCGATGCGGGGGCGCTCGCCTCCGGTGATCTCATGCCACCGGGCCGGCCGCTGTTCCTGCCCTATCTCGGCGGCGAGCGGACGCCGCACAATGATGCCGGCGTGCGCGGCAGCCTGCTTGGGATCGAGCATGCCACCGACGCCGCCGCCCTCGGCCGCGCGGTGATGGAGGGAGTGGCCTTCGCGCTCCGCGACAATCTCGATGCCCTGCGCGGCACCGGCACCCCGATCGAGCGGCTCCTGGCCGTCGGCGGCGGCGCCCGGTCCGAGACGTGGCTCAGGATGATCGCCACCGTTCTCGACATGCCGCTCCACCTGCCCCGCGACGGCCAGTTCGGCGCGGCGCTCGGGGCCTGCCGCCTCGCCATGATGGCCGACGGCGCGGGATCCGACGTCGCCGAGGCCCCGCCCATCGACCGCGTGATCGAACCCGATCCCGACCTGCGCGACGCCTTCACCGAAGGCCACGCGCGCTTCAAAGCTGCCTATGCCCCCACGAGGACCCTATGACCGACTTCTTCCAAGGTATCGAACCCGTCCGTTTCGACCCCCAGGGTGACGGCGACCTGACATTCCGGCACTACGACCCCGACGCGACCGTCATGGGCAAGCGGCTGGAGGATCACCTGCGCTTCTCCGTCGCGTGGTGGCATTCCTTCGCGTGGGAGGGCGGCGATCCGTTCGGCGGCCAGACGTTCCAGCGGCCGTGGTTCGCCGACGCCGCCGGGGGCGACACGATCGCGGCCGCGAAGATGAAGGCCGACGCCGCCTTCGAGATGTTCGACATCCTCGGCCAGCCGTTCTTCTGCTTCCACGATGCCGACATCCGGCCCGAGGGCGCGGATTTCGCCGAGAACACCGCCAACCTCGACGAGATCACCGATTACATCGGCACCAAGATGGAGCGCTCGCGAACCCGGCTTCTGTGGGGCACCGCCAACCTGTTCGGCCACCGCCGCTACATGTCCGGCGCGGCGACCAATCCCGATCCGGATGTCTTCGCCTTCGCCGCGGCCACGGTGAAGACCTGCATCGACGCGACGAAGAAGCTCGGAGGGCAGAATTACGTGCTCTGGGGCGGTCGCGAGGGGTACGAGACGCTGCTCAACACCGACCTCACGCGCGAGCGGGAGCAGGCCGGCCGGTTCCTGTGCATGGCCGTCGATTACGCCCGCAAGATCGGCTTCGACGGCGCCATTATGATCGAGCCCAAGCCGCAGGAGCCGACCAAGCATCAATACGATTACGACGTCGCCACGGTCTATTCCTTCCTCAAGGATTTCGGGCTTGAGGACGAGGTGAAGGTCAATATCGAGCAGGGCCACGCGATCCTCGCCGGCCATTCCTTCGAGCACGAACTGGCGCTCGCCGCCTCGCTGGGGATCTTCGGCTCCATCGACATGAACCGCAACGACTACCAGTCGGGCTGGGATACCGACCAGTTCCCCGACAACGTCCCGGAAGTGGCGCGGGCCTATTACGAGGTGCTGCGCGCAGGCGGCTTCACCACCGGCGGCACCAATTTCGACGCCAAGCTGCGGCGGCAATCGCTGGAGCCGGTCGACCTGATCGCCGCCCATGTCGGCGCGATGGATGTCTGCGCGCGCGGCCTCAAGGCGGCGGCGGCCCTGCTGGAGGACGGCGCACTCGAGACGGCGCGCGAGGCCCGCTATGCCGGTTGGGAGGAGGGCGACCTTCTGGATTCCGATCTCGAATCCATCGCCGAGAAGGTGCGCCGCGAAGGCATCAATCCCGAGCCCCGCTCCGGTCGGCAGGAACGGCTGGAGAATATCTGGAACCGCTTCGTCTGAGGTGCAGCGGCGGGTCCGCAAGGGCCCGCTCCTTGCTCCTGAGGCGCACCGGGGACCGATCTCCGGCTCGTCTCAGGCGCCTCAGATCACGGCCAGTTCCGGAAACGGCACCCCGGTCAGAAGCCGCTCCGGCCCGAACGGCGTCAGGTCGAGGCTTTCGTAGCGGCCATGCACGATCCGTTCTGCAA
This sequence comes from Jannaschia seosinensis, assembly GCF_001408515.1. GTDB lineage: Bacteria > Pseudomonadota > Alphaproteobacteria > Rhodobacterales > Rhodobacteraceae > Jannaschia > Jannaschia seosinensis. Next base: position 27,348 of record NZ_CYPR01000173.1, read on the forward strand.
GTCCCCGGCCGAGCGCGGGGGACTGTTGCAAGCCATGGCCCGAAAGCCCGTTCAGGATCATGAAACCCGGCAGGTCGGGATGTTCGCCGACGATGGCATTCGCATCGAACACGTTCAGGTCGTAATGCCCGACCCAGGATTGCTCGACCCGCAACTCCTCGAAGGCGGGGATCCGGGTGGCCATGGCGGGCCACACGACCTCCTCCCAGATCTCCCACCGGCCTGCGAAGTCGTCCGGGTCCACCGCCGGATCCTCGGCCGGGGTGGCGCCGGCCATGTAGAGCGCGCCGTCGGTGCGCACGTGAAAGCCGTTCGGATCGATGGTCAAAGGCAGATCCCGCGGCAGCGGCGTCTTGGCCGAAAACACCCAGGTGTAGCGCTTGCGCGGCTCCACCGGCAGGTCGAGGCCCGCCATCCGCGCGATCTGCGCACCGCGCGTGCCGGCGGCGTTGACGACGATATCCGCCTCGAGCCGCGTGCCCGAGGCGAGCCGCACGCCGCGGACTCGACCGCCCGCCGTGTTTATGCCGGTGACCTCGTCATGCAGGTAGGTCACCCCCCGCTCGGCCGCGATGCGGCGCCACCAGTCGAACATCGTGGTCCCGTCGAAATAGCCCTCGTCCCGCGTGCCGTGCGAGCCGAGCACGATGCCGTCCGTGTCGAAAAAGGGCCATTCGGCGGCGATTTCCTCCGGCGTCATCAGCCGCGTCCCCGCCCCCTCGGCCACCTGCACCGCGTGGGCCCTCCGCAGCCGGTCCGCCATCGCCTCATTGTCGGCGAGATAGAGATAGCCGAACGGATGCAGATGCACCTCCGGCACCCTTTCGTCGCCCATATGTCTTCGGAAGTCCTTCAGGAACGAGATGCCGAACTGGCTGATCCGGACGTTGAGCGGGTTGCCGAATTGCTGCCTGATGCAGGAATTGGTGAAGGCCGTGCCGCAGGCGGCGTAGGTCGGGTCGCGTTCCACCACCGTGATCGCACCCGCCGGGTGGCCCAGTTCGGTCAGCCACCAAGCCAGTGAGGAGCCCATGATGGCCCCGCCCACGATCACGACCCGCTCCGCCATGACGCCCCTCCGTGCACCTTCCGCCCGATCACGCTGGCAGGTTGGTTTGTTCCGCGCAAGCGGCTGCGAAAGGACGGCCCCGAGGCCGGCCGCCTGCGCGCCATCCGGCACGCCCAAGGGCGCCCGGGGGCTTGCATTCTTCCCGGAGGGCTCGACATGGAGCGAGGCGACATGCCGGTGCGGATGTCGTGACCTATCCGCACCGCATCTGTCGGCGCGGAACCTGATCGCGGAGGCGCAGGAGTGACGAAACCGGTTCTCGTCCTGATCCATGGGGGCGGCACGGATGCGCGGTGCTGGGGCGCGGTGCGCCCGCTGCTCGAGGACAGGTTCCGCATTCTCGCGCCGGACCTGCCGGGTCATGGGGACGCGCCTGCGCCACCGGAGGCATCGGTCGAAGCCCTCGCCGCCCCGATCACCGACCGGATCGCGCGGGAGGTGCCGGGGCCTTACGCCCTTCTGGGCCATTCGCTGGGCGGGATGGTGGCGATGCGGATCGCGGCCGACGGGCCCCGGCCCGACCGTTTGATCCTTGCGGACACGTTCGACAAGCCGGCCAGCGGGTTGCAGGCCTGGGGCCGGATCATGGGCATGGGTCTGGCCGCGCGCCTCCTCGGGCGCAGACGGGCGACCGAATATCTGATCGAGGCACAGGGCCTCGGCGCGGGCGGATTCGATGCCGACCTGCGGGCCTCGATGCTGCACGAAGGCGCGATGCCGCTGCACGCGATGATGCGGGCGGTTCGCCGGTTCGACGGGCGGCCGCTGCTCGACCGGCTCGACATGCCCACGCTGCTCCTCATGGCGGGCGGCAATCCGGCGACCGAGCCGGCGGGCCGACGGATGGAGGCGCGGCTGCCCGATGCGCGGCGAGTGATGATGCCGGAGGTCGGGCATATGCAGATGCGCGACGACCCGGAGGGGTTTGCGCGCGAGGTGATCGGGTTTCTCGGCGGGTAGGCGATACCTGAGGGTTCGGATGACGGCTTCTGCCGCATTCCACCGAGATTGGCATGGACGGTCGACGATATTTCATCGGGCTGCCGATATTCCGGCACAATTCGCGGCACAGAAAGCTGTTTTCCATGAAGGCTTTTCGATGCTTCGATTTCTGGCACGTCTCCTCGCATCTCCCAAGAAATCCAGACCGGTTCCTCCCGTCAGGGACAAGCCGCTCGCCAGACATGCCCCGAATCCGCCGGAACGACGCCCGGTGGCAATGCCGGTCCGCGCACCTGCGCCCTCGGCAGGAACTGGAATACCTCCTTCCGCCGCCCCGTCGGATGAAAAGAAGGTCCTCACGAGAAAATGCTACGTGATCGACGGCGACACGATCGTCATTTCCGGAACGCATATCCGCCTGGCGGGCATCGACGCGCCGGAAATGGATCAGCCTTGGGGGCGGAAGGCGAAATCGGCGATGATCGGGTTGTGCAAGGGACAGGTCGTGAATGCCGAGCATGTCGGCGGAGATGATTGCGACCGTTTCGTCGCCAAATGCACGCTTGCGGACGGAACCGATCTTTCCGCCGCCCTCGTGAAGGAAGGTCTGGCGCTGGATTGGGCGAAGTTCTCCGGCGGGGCGGCTCTGTTGCACGGAACGCCTGAAGGCCGAGCTTCCCCTTTCCCCCGTGGGGATCAGCCGACAGGTCGCGTGATGGGGATGCCGAGGGCGGTGTAGCGATTGAGGATGGCGATGCGGACCTGGAGTTCGGCGGTTTGTCTGTCGAAGGTGAGGCATCGAGCCGCCATCGGTCCGAGGCCGATGCCGAACGGCCATGAGTTTTTGCCCGAGCAGCTTCATGCAGTTCATCTTGGTCTCGGCGCGGCTTCGGCGGTGGTAGCCGCTCCATCGGCGCCAGATGGTCCGGCCAAGACGCTTGATCGCGCGTAAGGCCTCGTTCCTTCCTGCCGCCCCTGGGCTGTGCTTCTTCCACGGCTTGGCGTTGCGCCTGGGAGGGATGACCGCATCCGCGCCCCGGTTCGCGATGGCATCGCGGCAACCGCGGGTGTCGTAGGCGCCGTCGGCGGTGACGGATGCGATCTCCTCGTCTGCTGGGACCTGGCCGAGCAGGTCCGGCAATACGGGTGCATCGCCCACGCCGCTGCCGGTGATCTCGACAGCACGAACCTCCAAGGTCGCCTCGTCCATGGCCAGATGGACCTTGCGCCAAACCCGCCTTCGCGCCCCGCCATGCTTGCGCGCATGCCATTCGCCCTCGCCCCGGACCTTGATGCCCGTGCTGTCTCTCACCCGGCAGGGCATCACATGGTGATGTCCCGAGAGGGCACAAGAAGGTGCAGCGAGCCGCCGCTGCCCCGGTAGGGCAGCTGCACGGCCAGCGTCCTCTGCCGTCGGCAAAGTGTCGAGACTGAGGAGGATCAGCGAGCCTTCCAGTGGAAGGCTCGCCCGACGAAGGGCACCGGCCATTCGAGCCCCGCCAGCTTTAGAAGGCTCGCGACAAATCCCGTCGTCTGGCAAAGCGGTAAGCCGAAAAGAACCTTGATCGTCAGGCAGGCCTGGATGGCGGCGTCGCTATAGACCGGCTGCCCCCCGCGCTTGCCCGACGGTGCCGCGTGCCAAGGCGTAGACGGATCGAACCAGACGGTCAGCGATCCACGCTCACGCAGCGCGGCGTTGTAGGTAGACCAGTTCAGGGTGCGGTAGCGGGTCGGGACAGGCTTGGACATGTCGCCCAGCTACGCCGCTGGACTCGCGATGTGAATCCCAGGCAGGCTCCGTGCAACAAGGCCTCCCAGCGATGGAAGACCCGATATCCGATCGGTCAGGCAATAGGCAGGCGATGGTATTTCAGGTTCAGGGCAGGACCTGCGGCCATTGCGAGCGGGCGGTCGCGCAGGCAGTCCGGACAGCGATCGAAGACGAGGGCTATCGCGTTTCGCAGTGGGCTACGGCGACAACGAGTTTGTGCCCTGGAAGATTGGCGCGACGCTGTGACATGACCCACCGTTTTGCCTGCGTGGCAGAATGCATGGTCGAATTAGCCGAGTCCGGCCCGGCCATCTACCGTTGCAGCTTTGCGGGCGACACGTCCAACGTCGCCTGGTACGCCCGCCGCGCGCTGCCCGGCAGCTGGGAGGTGGCGTAGCCACGTGCACGGCCCCGACGCCGTCTCGGGCGTGATGGTAGCCTTCATCGAGAGCGAGGGACCGCCACAGACGCGCTGCGGCGGGTGCCGGGTCGCACCGTCGGGCTCTACATGATTGCGTGTTTCGCTCGACACGAACATCCGGCCCCGCCTCTGGGAGGACTGCCGAGACCACCCGTGCGGAGCTGACCGACTGCGCCCAAGCCTGCGATGTGCTACTGCCCAGCTTCGACGAGGAGGCGGCACTCTTCGGGGACAGAACTCCCGAAGCAACGCTGGCGCGCTACCGCGAGGCGGGCGCGCGGGTCGTGGTGGTCAAGAATGGTGCCGCGCCGATCCGCGCCGGCGCAGCTCTCGGAGGTGCTCGCGCGGCTGGTGACCGAACTGCCGGAGTTCGCCGGCAATATCGTCTATGCCGGCGCCACCCTGCCGTCGCCCGAGGACCTGCCGGCCACCGCCGACCTGATCGCGGCCCATCAGTCGGAGCTCGCTCGGGCAAGTGCGAGCAGGTGGATTACGCCGGGGCACCGAAGATGGCGCGCCACACGCCGACGCGGATGCCCGGGCGTGTGATCTGCTGGCGAAGCTGGAGGGCTGCCTCGCACTTATCGCGGGACTGTCACCGGGCACGCGTGCGCTGACAACCTCCGCGCTGCGCAGCGATGACCCCTTAACGAGGAGCGCGCTCGATACCTGCATGACCTTTCTCACCTGGCAGGATCACCTCGAGACAATTAGCGAGGTCCGGTTCCCGCTGGGAGGCTGCAGCGCGGCCGATTCCCACCAGGCTGCGCAGCGCGGGGCGGCAGGACAGAAACCCGTCGGCTTCTCGCTCTTTGGAGGCGCGCTGAAAGCAGCCGTGGCCGAGCCACCGTGAAGGGCAGGGCACCGAACGGTCCGGAAGGCTGGCGAGCCGTCAATTTTGCCAACGCGAGTGCATTCGGAGCTGGCGCGTCAGCTGCTTTCTGCCTCGAAATAAGTCGGCAGCGTAGCGGCAATCGCCTTCAGATCGCTAAGCACACCGCGCAAATGCGCGCGGATGGAAGCCTCTGCCGCTGCCTCATCTCCTGCGGCGACGGCTTCCACCACTGCCCGATGCTGCTCGATCAGGTGATCGAGCGGGAATTCTTCGGCGGTCAGGTGCCGCACGCGGTCCATGTGCATCTTGATCGGCTGGATATGCGACCAGACCCCGGCCAAGCCAGCGGCCGCAGCGAGTGTCTGGTGGAACCGGTCATCGAGCTTGACGAAGACCTCGCCCCCTTCGCTCAGGCGTCGTGTCTGTTCCGTGATTTGATCGCGCAGGTCCATGACCCATTTCGCGCCCGCCGTGTTCGCGCGCGCCGTGCGCGCGGCGGCGCGGGCGATGTCTGCTTCCACCGCCTCTCGTACAAACTGCGAGTGAGTGACGTCGCTGAGATTGATCTTGGAAACATAAGTGCCACGCTGGGGGCGGATCTCCACCAGCCGCTCTGCTCCGAGCTTGATGAAGGCTTCCCGTACCGGCTGCCGAGACATCCCATAGGCGGCGGCAATCTCCTGCTCGGACAAGCGCGTACCCGGCGGCAAGGCACCGGTGATGATCCTCGCGCGCAGATCAGCGGTCAGCTGAACACCGATCGGTGCGGTCACTTCGATGGTCGCGAGCCTGTCCATGATCGAGGTTTAGCCGTCGCTTCCGCCCACCGCAAGCATCAAGATACTACCATACTTGTATCTGGCCTGCGACTCGGCTACTGATGCCGCAGCGGAGGAGGATCGGAATGCAGCAGACTTGGCGATGGTTTGGGCCCATGGACGGTGTTGCCGTCGACGACATGTTGCAGGCAGGCGTCGAAGGCGTCGTTTCCGCCCTTCATCACGTGCCGACCGGAGCGGTCTGGACTTCAGGGGAAATTCGAAAGCGTCAGGCGGAAATAGCAACCCGGCGCGACGGCACGCCCTCTGGCCTCGCCTGGGAGGTCGTCGAAAGCCTCCCGGTGTCTGAAGACATCAAGAAGCAGGTTGGCGCCTGGCGCGACCACATCGCCGCATATCAACAAAGTCTGCGGAACCTGGCCGAAGCGGGAATAGAAGTCGTCTGCTACAACTTCATGCCGGTTCTCGACTGGACGCGCACGGACCTTGCCTGGAGGGTCCGCCACGGCGGGACCGCGATGCGGTTCGACCTTGTGGATTTCGCCGCCTTTGACATCCACATCCTGAAGAGGCCCGGCGCGGCTGAGAACTTTCCCGGCGCGGTGATTGAGGCTGCTCGCGCACGCTTCGCAGAGATGACGGAGGCGCGCAAAACTGAGCTGGCCGGGAACGTGGTGTTCGGCTTGCCGGGCGCGGCAGAGCGCTTCACCCTCAGTGACGTCCGCGCCCATCTCGCCGAATACGCGGGCCTGTCGCCGGATACCCTGCGCACCCACCTCGTCGACTTCCTTTCCGAGGTTGCGCCCGAGGCTGATCGCCTGGGAATTCGGCTCTGCTGCCATCCGGACGATCCGCCGTTTCCGCTTCTCGGTCTGCCCCGCGTCATGTCGACCGAGAAGGATTACCGAGCTATGCTCGACGCGGTGGACATCCGCGCGAACGGGATCACGCTCTGTTCCGGTTCGCTCGGCGCGCGGCCCGATAACGACCTTCCAGGCATGATGAAGCGGCTCGGCGACAGGGTGCATTTCCTGCACCTGCGCAACGTCACGCGCGAGACCGAAGGCACGCCCTGCTCGTTCCATGAGGCCGAGCACCTCGGTGGCGGCACCGATATGGTCGCGCTGATCAAGGCCGCGCTCGACGAAGAATCTCGACGGCGCGCCGCCAATCGCAGCGACGCCTCCATTCCATTCCGGCCCGATCACGGCCAGGACATCCTCGATGATCTGACGCGTAGGGCGCAGCCGGGGTATCCAGCTATCGGGCGACTGAAGGGGCTTGCCGAGCTACGCGGCATCCTTACCGCTCTTAGCCACCCCCTTGCGAGCTCCGCATGACGCGGCTGACGGCAAAACTTCTTCCTCAACTGCCCGAGGGGGTCCGCCCGGCTTATGATCCTGCGGCCCAAGCGGCAGGAATTTTGCATCTCGGCCTCGGCGCATTTCACCGTGCCCACCAAGCGTTTTACACCGACGCCGCGCTCGCCCGGGATGGCGGCGACTGGCGCATCCTCGCCGTGAGCCTTCGTTCCACCGAGACCGTTGACGCGCTCCGGGCCCAGGATGGCCTTTTCACCCTGGTCGAGCGCGGCCCGCACGGAGATCGCGCGCAGGTCATCGGAGCCGTGGCAGATGCGCTGGCCGCGGCGCGCGATTCCCAGGAAGTCCTCGCCGTCTTTGAGCGGCCGGAAATTCGGATCGTGACGCTGACCGTCACCGAGAAAGCCTATGGATTCGACCGTGCATCGATGGACATCGAGCCGGGTCACGAAGCGATCGCCGCCGATCTTGCTGCGCCCCAACAGCCTCGGGGGGTCATCGGACTGCTTGTCGAGGGGCTTCGACGCCGGCGAGCGGCGGACCTTCGGCCGCCGGCAATTCTGTGCTGCGACAATCTGCCTGAAAACGGACCGCTGCTGCGCGCTGGCGTTCTTGGTTTCGCTCGACGGGTGGACGTCGATCTGGCGGAATGGATCGCGCAGGAGGTGGCTTTTCCAGCTTCAATGGTCGATCGCATCACCCCGGCCACCACTGATGAGACCGCCAAACGTGCCCAAGCACTCATCGGCGCGGATGACGCAGCGGCCGTAGAGACCGAGCCCTTTACGCAGTGGGTGATCGAGGAGAACTTCCCGCAGGGCCGGCCGTCTTGGGAGGCCGGCGGCGCAGTCTTCGTGGCGGATGTCGCCCCGTTCGAGCGAATGAAACTGCGGATGCTCAACGGCGCGCATTCCCTAATTGCCTATGCCGGATTTCTTGCCGGGCATGCCTATGTCCGTGATGCGATGAGCGACGCCTCTCTGGCAGTTCTGGTCGACCGGCACATTCGGGCGGCAGCAGGAACAGTGGGACGGCTCGAGGGCATCGATCTCGACGCCTACCGCGCTGATCTTCTCGCCCGGTTCGCCAACCCCGCGATCGCCCATCAGACCTATCAGATCGCCATGGACGGAACCGAGAAGCTGCCGCAGCGGATTTTTGCGCCTGCGACCGATGCGTTGACCTCGGGTGCTGATCTCGCGCCCTACGCTTTCGCCGTGGCGGCCTGGATGTGCTATGCGACTGGCCGCGACGCAAAGGGTAAAAACTACGACCTGCGCGACCCTCGGGAAGATGAGCTGCGTCGTGCCGTGCTGCACGCAGGGAATGATGCATCGGCCCTCGTCGCCGCGCTGACGGCGCTACCCAGCTTCTTTCCCGTCAGCCTCCGTGACAGCCCGGCCTTCAGGCATGCGCTCGAAACCCGGCTGGCGGTCATGCTGGATAGGGGAATGCCAGAAGCGATCAGGCGGGAGGCAGCATGAGGCGCCTTGTTGCCATCGGCGAAGTGATGGTGGAGCTTTGCGGCGGGCAAGAGAACGTTTGGCGCTCGGGGTTCGCCGGAGACACGCTCAACACGCTCTGGTATGCTCGCGCCGGACTCGATCCGGAACGAGACACGGTCTTCTATGTGACCGCGCTCGGCACCGATAGCATGTCGGACCGCATCCTCGAATTCCTCGCCACCGCCGGGATCGAAACCAGCGGGATCAGGCGTATCGAGGGGCGGAATCCCGGCCTCTACATGATAGAGCAGAAAGCGGGCGATCGCGCTTTCCTGTACTGGCGCGGGCAGTCCGCGGCACGCTGCTTGGCCGACGACGAGCATTCTCTTCGAGACGCGCTCCGCGGCGCCGACATGATCTATCTCAGTGGCATCACCCTCGCGATCCTCCCCCCAGCTGCTCGGGAGAGGCTTCTGACGGTGCTGCAAGAGGCGCGAGCGAACGGCGCCACTCTGGCCTTCGATCCGAATATCCGGCCGGCTCTGTGGGAAGATGCAGAGACGATGCGGGACGTCCTTTCGCGCATGGCGGGGGCCTCGCAGATCGTCCTGCCGAGCTTCGACGACGAGGCGCGCACGTTCGGCGATGTCGATCCCGCCGCAACCATCGCGCGCTACCTTTCGGCAGGCGCACAAGAGGTTGCCGTCAAGGACGGCGGACGTCCGGTGAAGCTCTCCGATGGCGCCTCGATAGAAGTGGCCGCGGTTGCGGAAGTGGTCGATGCGACTGCGGCGGGCGACAGCTTCAACGGCGCCTATCTTGCCGCCCGGCTCGCAGGCCACACACCGTCAGAATCCGCGCGTGTCGGCATCTCTACGGCGCAGCAGGTTGTTGCGGCGCCGGGCGCGTGCATCAATCTGAAGTCTCTCGCCGCTTGGCGCCAGAGGGCCGGATCAGAAGGCGACGGTGTCGCCCGGGGCGCCCGGGCCGCCAGGCACTTCGCCCTGTGCCTGATGCCCGACTGGCTAAAGGTGGCGCTGCCGCCGGATGGCGACCCCGCCCCTGTCGTGGAGGCCCTCGGGGATGACGATACACCGCAGCGCACGACGCTTGCCCAGTGCCGGACCGTCTTTACCCTTGCTCACCTTTACCTCGTGACGGGTGGGCCAGAGTTTCTTAAGGCTGCAGGCCGAATTCAGGCCTTCGTCATGCGCCATCTTCGAGACGAAGATGGCGGCTTTCGGTGCGCCGTCGCGACAGACGGCGCTCTTCTTGACGATCCGGAGACCCGGCTCCGGCGCAGTTACGACCAATCATTCGCGCTTCTCGCGCTCGTGACACTTCGTCGCGCCGACCCAACAGCAGCAAGCGCAGCCGATGTGGACGCCTGCTGGCGCTTCATCGAAACCTGCCTGATCGAGCACGCAACCGGCGCGCTCTGGGAGGACGACCGCGGCGCAGCCGGCTCCCTCGTCCGGGGACAGAACCCGCAGATGCACATGCTGGAGGCGCTTCTCCAGGCGCATGAAATGACCGGCGAACCGGTTTGGCTGTCACGGGCCCGATCCTTCGTGGAAGTCGCTGAGAAGCACTTCATCGACCCCGTCACCGGAGCCGTCCGCGAGTTTGTGGGAGCGGACCTCGCCCCGCTTGATACCGAAGCCGGTCGCCGACACGAGCCGGGGCACCAATTCGAATGGGCTTGGCTCCTGCGCCGCTACGCGGCCTTTTCAGGGGACCCCGCTCCGATGGCGCATGCAGAGCGGATGCAAGCTTTTGCAGAAACGCATGGCGTGCGGCCGGCCGGCCCGATGGCCGGCGCTCCGTACGACGCTGTGGATGCAGATGGGCGTGTGACGGAGGAAGGTCACTTGCTCTGGCCGCTGACGGAGGCGGGCAAGCTATATGCCGCCCGGGCGCTCGCCGAGCACGACCGTGTCGCCGCAGACCGGGCGCGAGAGATCGCCGAAACCGTTTTCGGCCGGTATTTCGCGGATGGCGCCGTGGCGTGGGTCAACCGACTCGACAGCCAAGGACAGATACTCTGGGGGGCGGCGCTGAGCCGCCTTCTCTACCATGTGGCGATTTTCGTCACTGAGGGAGGCCGCGCTGGTCTCTGGAGGCTCAATGGGCAGGACGGGCGGCCCATCGAAGACACGAGCCCGTATCAATCCGAGGAGGAGAGAAAATGCACTACCTGACCAAAGGCGCGGTGGCCGCAGTCGCCGCCATCGTCGCCACGCAAGCCGCAGCGCAGGACTACGAGCTCGCGCTTTCCACATCGCAGCCGCTGACCGACCCGCTCGTCATCGCGATGAAGAGCGCCGAGGAGCAGATCGAGAAACGCTCGGACGGACGCCTTGCGATCACCATCTTCCCGAGCTCGCAGCTCGGAGAAGACAACGACGTCCTGGAACAGATCCGCAGTGGCGCGCCGATTGCGGTGCTTGTGGACGCCGGCCGGCTGGCGCCGTTCCAAGAGGAACTGGGCATTCTTTCCGCGCCCTATCTGGTCGACGACTACACCGACTATGCGAAGATCACCGCGTCGCCGGTGTACCAGGAATGGGCCGACGAACTTGCAGAGAACTCCGGTCTGCGGCTCCTGAACTACAACTGGTTCCAGGGAACCCGGCAGATGTTCACCAACAAGCTGGTGGAAACTCCGGAGGATCTGTCCGGGGTTCGGGTCCGCACCATCGACGCGCCCGGCTGGGTGGCGACGATTGACGCAATGGGTGCCACGCCCGCTCCAATGGCATGGTCGGAAGTCTATTCGGCGTTGCAGCTCGGCGCCATAGACGGTGCAGAGGCCCAGCTGACCGGGGCCTTTGGCATCAAGCTCCATGAGGTGACGACCAACGTGGCATTCACCAACCACATCCAGCTGTTCACGGGGCTGGTAACGTCCGACGACTGGTATCAGGCTCTTCCCGAGGACCTGCGCCTTATCCTGGACGAGGAGCTGAGCGCCGCAGGCGAGGCTGCCACCGCGGCGACTGTGGCGAAGCTTGAGGAAGTGCAAAGGGAAATGGAGGCGGCCGGCGTCGCCTTCAACGAGGTCGACGAGGAGCCCTTCCGGCAAGCGGTTGACGGCGTCTATGAGGAACTCGGCCTCAGCGAAGCTCGCTCGGCGCTCGAGCCTTACATCGACGGCGACCAGTAAAAGGCTTCGTCCCGGCCTCGATCCGAGGCCGGGACCCATTGCAGGACGGGGGAGGACGTCATGGCGCTTTGGAAGATATTCGACCGGGTGGAGCAGGTGGTGGCGCTGATCGCGCTGCTCGGCGTCGTTCTTTCGGTCCTGCTCGCGGGCATCGGTCGCAGCATCGGCCTGCCGATGGCCGCGGCGCCGCAATACGCTCAACTCTCGCTGATCTGGGCGTGCATGCTCGGTGCGGATCTCGCCGCGCGGCAGGGCCGGCACATCCGCGTCACCGCCCTGGCCGACGCAGTTCCGACGCACGTGCGCGCCGCTCTCTCGCTGGTGATCCTCGTCCTGATCCTGCCTTTCCTCGGCTTCGTCGCCTGGCACGGCTGGTTCCTGGCCATCAACAATTGGGAGCGCGAGCTTGGCGCCTCGGGCCTCTCCTACGGGGTCGTAACGCTGGCACTTCCGGTGGGTGCGGTACTGCTCGCGACATCCTTCATACGACGCTTGCTCTCCGTCGGGCTTGCAGGGTTGCTCGACCACTCGGCAGATCCCGATGCACCTGGCGGCAATGCTGCGCGCGACGCGGAGGACCTGCTATGATATCCGCCCTGATCCTGGGCATGGCGCTCCTGCTGATCGCCATTGGCATGCCCGTCGCCTTCGCCATCGGCATCGCTGGCACCTCCTTCTTCCTGCTGCCGTCGACCTTCCTGCCCGACGCGACCGCAGTGCAACGGATCGTCGCCGTCAGCCAGTCCTTCCCGCTCCTCGCGGTGCCGCTTTTCATCCTGCTCGGCAACCTCATGAACGGCTCGGGCATCACCAGTCGCCTGATCCAGCTTGCGACAACGCTTGCAGGGTGGATGCGTGGCGGCCTTGCTCAATCCTCGATCCTGCTCAGCGCGCTGATGGGCGGCGTCTCGGGTTCGGCGGTTGCAGATTCCGCGATGCAGGCGCGAATCCTGGGGCTGCCCATGGTCCAGAAGGGATATAGCCCGGGTTTTGTCGGCGCGGTTCTGGCTATCGGCGGCCTGATCACTGCAACAATTCCGCCAAGCCTCGGGCTTATCCTCTACGGCTACCTCGGAGAGGTCTCGATCGGTCGCCTGTTCATCGCAGGCCTCGTGCCGGGCTTTCTACTGACTGTCGCGCTCATGCTGACCACGACCATCGTCGCGCGCCGCCGGAACTACGTGCCTGAGCTTGAATCCCTGCCAACGGCCCGCGAGGTCTGGCGCGACTTCAAGAACGGCTTCTGGGCTGTTCTCTTCCCGGTCTGGCTGCTGCTGGGCATTCGCTTCGGCTACTTCACGCCATCGGAAGCCGGCGGCTTCGCAGTACTCTACGCGCTGGTGGTCGGCATGGTCATCTACCGGGAGTTGACGCCACGCCGTGTGCTCGATGCGTTTGTGCAAACGCTGAACGACATCGGCATGATCATGCTGATCATCCTGTTCTCCGGCACCTTTGGCTACGTCATCACCTTTGAGCGGGTGCCGCAGGACATCGCGGAGTTCACCCTCACGGCCTTCACCAATCCGACGGTTCTGCTCTTCGTGGTCTCGGGCTTCTTGCTTGTGCTCGGCATGCTGGTCGAGGCCACCGTGCTGGTGATGCTTCTGACACCGATTCTCGTGCCTGTCGTGACCGCGGCGGGCATCGACCCCGTGCACTTCGGTCTAGTGATGATGACCCTTGTGACCTTTGGCGGCATGACGCCTCCGGTAGGGGTTTCGATGTTCACGGTCTGCGGGATCATGGGTTGCTCATACCGCGATTACACGACCGAGGCCCTGCCCTTCATCGCCGCTGTCCTGATTACCGTGACCATCATGATCCTCTTTCCGCAAATCGTTCTCTTCCTTCCAAACTGGCTGATGTGAACCCCATGCCTCTGCACCCCGACCGCCTTTTTCCAGTCGATCAGGCCACCCGCGAGCTGGCCCGGAACATCTTCGCCACTATTGAAGGCGCGCCGATCATCTCGCCGCACGGGCACACCGACCCGCGCTGGTGGGGAGAGAACGCGCCGTTCTCAGATCCCGCCTCGCTGTTTGTGACGCCCGACCACTACTTGACGCGAATGCTCACAAGCCAAGGAGTGGCATTTGAGGATATGGGCATCGGCAGAGGCGCCGAGACCGACCCCCGTGCGATTTGGCGCACCTTTGCTGAGCACTACTATCTCTTCGCGGGAACTCCCTCGCGGCTCTGGGTGGATCATGCTCTCTCGGAGGTCTTTGGCATCGCTGAGCGACTTTCTCCCCGCACCGCAGACGCCGCCTACGACGCCGTTGCTGAAAAGCTGGCGCAGCCCGAATACCGGCCTCGGGCGCTTTATGAGAGCTTCGGGATCTCCGCGATAGCTACCACAGACGGTGCTCTCGACGACCTGCGTTGGCACCGCAAGGTGCGCGACGATGGCTGGAGCGGTCGCGTTCTCCCGACCTACCGGCCCGACGCGGTGATAGACCCGGATCAATCCGATTTCGCCTTGAACCTCGACAAGCTGGGCGAGATGACAGGATGCGATACCGGCACTTGGCAAGGCTATCTTGACGCCCACCGGAGCCGCCGCGCTTTCTTCAAGGAGATGGGTGCAACCGCGAGTGATCACGGCCACCCAACGCCGCGCACAGCCGATCTGCCCGCGGCCGAGGCGCAGGCGCTGTTCGATCGGATTCGCGCGGCCAAGGCAGGTCCCGATGACGCCGAACTCTTCCGCGCACAGATGCTCACCGAAATGGCTCGCATGTCGGTCTCGGACGGGCTCGTGCTGCAAATCCATCCCGGCTCGTTCCGCAGTCAATCCGTTGCGGTGCGCAATGCCTATGGTGCGGATCGCGGCTTCGATATCCCGGTCCCGGTCAGCTTTACCGAGGCGCTTCGCCCGCTCCTCAACGCGGTAGGACTCGAGCCGGAACTGAAGGTAATTATCTATACACTTGACGAGACGACATATGCGCGCGAACTCGCGCCGCTCGCTGGTGTGTGGCCCTGCCTGCTCCTCGGCCCGCCTTGGTGGTTTCACGACAGTTATGAAGGGATGCGCCGCTATCGCGCGTCGGTGACCGAGACCGCCGGATTCTGGAACTGCGCGGGCTTCAACGACGATACCCGCGCGCTCTGTTCTATCCCCGCACGCCACGACGTGGCTCGGCGGGTCGACAGCTCTTTTCTCGCTGAGTTGGTCACCAGCCATCGCGTCGATGAAGAGGAAGCGTTCGCTATCGCCCCGCTTCTGGCGGGCGGGCTCGCGTCAAGGGCTTTCCGGCTCTAATCATCGTCGATGAACGCCCCGCCGAAGCAGGACTCGGACTATTCAGTGGCAGTGTCGGCGACAGCTACAACAACGCGCTGGCCGAGACGATTAACGGGCTCTTCAACAAGGCCGAGCTCATCCACCGCCTCAGGCCATGGCGAAGCATTGAAGCCGTGGAATACGCGACGCTGGAATAGGCGGACAGCTCCAACAACCGCCGCCTGCTCGAGCCTATCCTGTCGAGCGAACGCAGCCTCGGCGCGACATCAAGGGTTTGAACGAACCTGCTGAACACCTCGGGGTTCTGCACGAAGGGCCCCGTCAGGATCACCCGCTCGGGAAACAGCAGCCGGCACAGGTTCGCAGTCAGACGCAGCATCTCGGAAAGCGCGATTTGGACGACCGGCGACTCGCGCAGGTCCATCCGCGCGAGATGAGCGGTGACCCCGCTTTCGCTCGAGGGCAAACCCGGAAATTCGGCCGAAAGGGCAGGCTGAATCGACCAAAGGCCGGCCACGGTTTCCAAGCAGTCGGTGTTGCCGCAGTTGCAGCGCAGGCCGCGCCCGTTGCCAAGGCCCCAGTGGCCGATCTCGCAGAAGCGGCCACGGCTGCGGTTCACGACGTCGCCACCCGCGGCATAGGCGGCGCCGATGCCATGGCCCCAGTGCAGCAAGAGAGCGGTCTCCTCGGCGCCGTGGCCCTCGTGCAGGCGCAGGCCGGCCAGTTCAGCATCAAGGTTGCGGATCAGCCAGACCGGGCAGTTGAATCCGGCCAGCGCCGCACCAAGATGGAAGTTCCGCAACTCGGGCCAGCGAGCCGAGACACACCAGGTCTCGCGGCCCACGTCCAGCAGGCCGGACATTGAACAGACGATGGCGCAAAGCTCGGCCCGGGGCGCGAAAATCGCTGCGGTGTCCCGAATCAAGCTGCGCAGGCATGCCGCCATAGCGGCATTGTCGGACTCGTGCGGCGGGGCAGCGGTGACCTGTCCCAGAACGCGCAGGTCCAAGTCAACGGCACTGGCCACCAGTGTCTGATCTGTGACAGTGATGAAGACCGCGCCAAGGCGCAGTGGGTTGAATGACAGCACCGCCGCCGGACGCCCCTTGCCGCGCCCGCGCGCGGTGTTCTCGTGCAGCAGGTCATGAGCGGTTAGCTGGCCCACCAGATCGGCCTTGTTGCACGGAGCCTGCCGGGGATTCACATCGCGAGTCCAGCGGCGTAGCTGGGCGGGTCGTGTCGCGAAGGTGGTGGAAATTTGAAGGCGGCGTAATCTCCGGGTGAACCAACCACCCCTTGGCGCAAGGTCCATCTGGCCATGGACGAGGCGACCTTGGAGGTTCGTGCTGTCGAGATCACCGGCAGCGGCGTGGGCGATGCACCCGTATTGCCGGACCTGCTCGGCCAGGTCCCAGCAGACGAGGAGATCGCATCCGTCACCGCCGACGGCGCCTACGACACCCGCGGTTGCCGCGATGCCATCGCGAACCGGAGCGCGGATGCGGTCATCCCTCCCGGGCGCAACGCCAAGCCGTGGAAGAAGCACAGCCCAGGGGCGGCAGGAAGGAACGAGGCCTTACGCGCGATCAAGCGTCTTGGCCGGACCATCTGGCGCCGATGGAGCGGATACCACCGCCGAAGCCGCGCCGAGACCAAGATGAACTGCATGAAGCTGCTCGGGCAAAAACTCATGGCCCGAGACTTCGACAGACAAACCGCCGAACTCCAGGTCCGCATCGCCATCCTCAATCGCTTCACCGCCCTCGGCATCCCCATCACGCGACCTGTCGGCTGATCCCCACGGGGGAAAGGGGAAGCTCGGCCTTCAGGCGTTCCGTGCAACAGAGCCACCGGAAGGGCTTCGATTTTCCAGCAGACACCGCAATCACGCTGAACCCTGGGATCACTATGTTGTCGCCTGAATTCTACACCGACCCAGAACGGTTCGATCCTTCTCGGTTTTCGCCTAACCGTGCAGAAGACCAGGTGCACAAATTCGCACGGACGCTGTTTGGTGGAGGTGCGCACAAGTGCATAGGCATGCATTTCTCGACCTTGCAGGTCAAGCTTTTCATCGCGACCTTGCTGCGCGAGCGTCGAGTGGAGCTGGCGAGCCCAACCGGAACCGAATGGCAACGCATGCCTATCCCAAGGCCCAAGAATGGTCTTCCGATTGTATTGCATCCCGTCGCCACGCATTGACTGTGCATGCCGACCCGACATGTCCGGCATCAGCGCCGATGGGACACCTGTTTCTCGAACTGGTGCCCTTTCCCGCGGGCCAGATGATATAAATAGAAGCTCTCTACTTCCCCAGCTCTATAGCTTGGTAGATCCTGCTTGATCGTCCATGTTGCTCGAAGTTTACCAACGGCCGGGGAGGTGATCTGCAAAGGGATGCGGGACGCCAATGCCCTGAGTATCGGGAAGGAGGTTCCCATCCGGTTCTCGACTACCATCGCATTGATCTTGATGTTGTCCGCTGCCGGACTGACCTACGAGATTGCCGCGGGCCGCGTTCTCGCTCCCTTCTTCGGAACGTCGCTGCTGACCTGGACAAGCGTCATCGCAATCGTCTTGGGAGGGTTTTCGCTGGGCAGCGCCCTCGGTGGCCTCATTGCAGAACGCCCCACCGCGGTCGCAGTTGGCACTGTCCGCAATGCGCTGGTCGCGGCGGCGGTCCTCATGGCGGTGTCACCGACCTTGCTCGGCCTGCTGCATTCTTGGGGCGCGCGGGGCACCGGGGGGATGCTGCTCAGCGTCTTTCTGGTCTTTTTCCCGGCATCGGTTTGCGTCACGCTGCCATCGCCCTTTCTGGCCAAGGTTGCGATCCAGGCGAGGCCCGGGCGGGAAGGTTCGTCGCTGGGTTTCGTGCTCGCGGCGGGATCGGTCGGCGCGATTTTCGGCGCGATCGTTGCCGGCTTCGTGGCTCTGCCGTTCATCGGTGCGACGGCAACCTTCGCCGCGTGTGGCGCGGCCACCCTTCTTTGCCTGCCATTTGTGCGAAATGCTCCGCCTGGCGGAGAAAGAAGGCAAGACGGGGGGGCAGATACCGCTGTGGCCGTCGCGGCGGCGGGGTTCGTGGCCTTCGCAGGTCTGGCCGGTGCGCCAGCATGCCAATACGAGTCCGGCCTGTCTTGCCTGCATGTCGTGCAGCGCGGCGCCGTGGTGCGACTTTTCTCGGACGGAACCGCGCAGGCGGCCGAGCGGGTCTCTCGGGGCGCTGAGCGAGACGGCCCCGTCGATCTCTCGCTTCCTTATACACAATGGCTCTGGATGCGCCTGGATCGCGACTTGGGCCCTGCGCCCTCCGTGCTGTTCATCGGTGGCGGCGGCTACAGCCTGCCGACAGAGCTTCTCGCGTCGCGCCCCGATGCCCAAGCCATCGCGGTGGAAATCGACCCCCTTGTGACGCGGGTGGTTCAGCAGCACTTGCCGCGGGCGGCGGAAATGATCGCGCGGACCGGTTACGACGCGGCCAACGACGCGCAGGAGGCGACGGGTCGGCTTGGCCTCGTTCATGCGGACGGACGAGTCTACCTGAACGAGACAGAACGCCGCTTCGATGCCGCCGTGATGGATGCATTCTCCTCGGGCTCGGTGCCGGCCCATCTGGCAACGCGCGAGACCTATGAGCGGCTGCGCACCATTGTGGACGGTCCAGTCTATGTGAACCTGATCGATGAACACGATGGGCCGCTTGTGCGCGGCGTTCACGCGATCCTGCGCGAGCTCTACCCGCATGTGGAAGCGGTTCGTGGCCCTCTGAATGATCAAGGCCGCGCCAACTTTCTCCTTGCCGCTTCTCCAACGGCACTCGCCTCTCTGGACACCTTGCCGGACGATTACGAACGCACCCGCATCTCCGAGGCTCGCGCCTTCACCGACGACCGAGAATGGGTCGGCCACCGATAGGGGCCAAATTTAGGTGGTAGACTTCAGCTGTTGGCTTCCCGCCGACGCAGTGCGTCGACCCTGCTCCTTGATCATCCCGATGGTCTGCGGCCCGCTGTAATGGCTCTTTCGCATCCGTCTGCTCCTTCGAGGTTGAGCAGACTCTGCATCACGGTGAGGGATTTCACGAGGGCAGGTCAGTGGCATTGCCGGTATCAATCGCCCACGCTGATCCACATAAAACAACCTGACAATCCCTTCCCGTCGTCTCTCGCGGGCAAGATCGTCCGCCGCGACATCTTCGACGACAGCTTCGCGCGCGATCTCAAGACCCTCATCGAGCGGTTCGGCGGGCAAATCAGGGATCGCACCCACGTCTACTGGCATGGCGATGAGCATCATGTCCGCGGCGGCTATGAGTGCACGTTTCGCGAGCCGGGGGCCGAGCCGATCGCAGCCGCGCTCGCTGAGCTCGATCTGCTCTACGACCTCGTGTCCGCAGCTCTCATCGCCGCCGGCGCTACGAGTATAGCGGCCAACATGATGGACGGATGAGTATCCTGGCGCCCCACTCCGGGGGCGCCGTTCCTTGAGGGTCAAATGACCCGGACTCGCGGAAGGATCACCGCGTGTCGGCGTGCCGGCGTCTCCTCCACCTGCTGCTCCGGCCGGCGCGCCATTGACCAGAACCATGGAGCATCGCGCAGTATTCCTGGCGCGACACGGCGACTACCGTAGCCGATATCCCGCCGCCTCGCGCAATCTGTCGATCTCCTTCCGAACCTCAGCCCGCGGACGCGGCTTCCAGCCATCGCCCTCAATACCGACCAGCTCATGAAGCAATGCTCGCATGGGCAATTCCAGGTCACTCCCATAAACTGGGCGCCCTCGAAGTTTGCCAATCGAATGCCCCATGAGATGTGCTCGCTCCTCGTTGGTCATCTCCGCATCGTCCATTCGATCTTCGAAGGAATGCCGAAGACCACTTATGACGTAGCGGCCAGTCTTTCCTCTGGGGGGCTCCGGGAAGAGATTGTTGCCGCGCAGAAACCCGTTCACATCACCCGAGTAGGAAGCCTTCCGCGATATCTTGTGAATTCCTTGGGGTGCCTCCGCATCGCTTCCAGAGCCGGCCCAAGCAATACGACAGCACGGGATGTGGACTTCCTCTTCAGTTCTCGCCTGTTCTCGCCCTCCAGCACCACTTGCAGCATGATGTGCGGGATCGGGGCGTCCAGGTGAATGTCTTCTTCTGGAAGATCGTAGATCTCGGATGCGCGACACCCGCAAATAGCCTCGATGATCGCGATGTCCGACGCCTCCTGATTGAGGCCTTCGAGCACTCGGTCTCTGACCAGACGCTGGCACACCCATTCTTCAGGGAGTGCAAGCTTCTTCCGTTCGTTATCCGAAGGGTCGTAGGAAAGCTTCTCCACGCCCATGCAGTCGAAAACGTTGGTCCGCTTGCTCTTTGGCAGCCTGATGTCGTCGAAGTGCGCGTCGATCATCTGGCGCACATATCGGATCTGCTTGTTCGCGTAGTTCGTCGTGACCGCGCCTGTCCTTGCACGCTTCTTCCAGAAATCCTCGTAGTCCACTGCGTTTTGCTCTGAGATCGTGAGGATCGTTCGCTCACCGACCTGTGCCCTGAAGTCCTTGGCGGCGCGCTTGAAGTTCCCGCACCACTCGCGGCGCTGGCGGGCGTTCTTCGCGCGAATGTCAGCCTCCTTGAGAACAGGCATGCGCTCTGCCATCTCGTCGAGGCAGGCATCCGGGAGGTCGATAGCACCGAGGGCTGCGGGAACTGCTGCCGAGTTCGGATCGATACTGGCTATGGTCTCGATGCGCGAAAGAAGTTCGTCCATCGGACCTGTGAGCAGGTCGTCCATCGGGGTGAACGTCATTCCCCAGCTCTTGAGGAGTTCGACCGAAGTATCGAAGATCGCGCGAGCGTCGGCTGCCTTCCCGGCGCGTCGCGCCCGCCAGTCATTGATCAGCGCGGCCCGCATGATTGCGCATTGCGCCTCAGCCTCGCCTCGATCGCGTGTTTTCAGAGACCTGTTGATCTCGGGGAGGGGTTCGACGTCAGCAAATTCGGCGGGAACGCGCATGCGTAGGTAGTAGGTTCTGCCTCGGAGATCGAGGTAATCGGCGGTAGAGATTGGCATAAGATCTGCCCCACATTCTGCCCCACAGCGGGGTCGGTTTTCAGGAACCTCATCCGGAGGTGGATGAGGCGATTTCTCCCGAAAAACTTGGGTTCATCTCGTCGAGCAGGGAAAAATCAACCTGCTGCCGGGCTTGCATCTCCTGGGCACCACGGTTCAACTCCAAACGTCGGGGTTTCTTGATGTCGCGAGTTTTTTCCTCGATCCCTAAATGTCGTGGCGCAGTTTGCGACGTGGTTTCTGCCGGATTGTTTTTTGCTCCGATCGCTTAGGTGCGCCTTACCCTTTCCGCGTTGAGGTGGTCAGGCGAATGCTTGCCCCTTGACCAGAACGCCGTGAGGTGGAGACAGCCGCGACGCAGCCGTTCCGGCCCCCTGATCCAGCGGCACCGCGCTTATTGTCCTGATGTCCGGCATCGGCGGCGATACGGCTCTGAACGCCCGCCCAATTATGGAAAAACATGGGAGACCCGGCTGCTCTCTGCTGATGCGAGCGACCGGCTCCACTGAAACGTACGCCCCTTGAAGTCAGTGATTCGCCTGCCGCGCGTCCCCAGACGCCTCAGGCGATCTCGATCCAGATCGGCAGGTGATCGGAGGCCCGCGCCGCCAGATGCCTTGGCCAGACGCCGGTGGCGCGCACCTCGAGGCCCGGTCCGTGCAGGAAGCGGTCGAAGGCCATCGTGGGCCGCTCGGCATGGAAGCTGGCTCCGGGTGAAATCGTGCGCCACCCCTCGGGGAGGCGAAGCGCATCCGGACGCTTGCGCCATTCGTTGAGGTCGCCGCCCATCAGGACCGGCCCCCCGAGGACCGCTGCCGCCGAGACCGCTTTCGCAACCTGCCGCAGGCGGTCGCGGCGGCGCAGGCCGAGATGGAGCGCACCGAGCGTCAGCGCCTCCTCGCCGTTTCCGATGCGCGCGAGAATACCGCCGCGCGGCTCCAGCCCCGGCAGTTCCAGTGGAACCATCCGCTCCACCTCCAGCCCGGGCCGCATCAGGATGGCGTTGCCGTGATGGCCGATCGACGGCGTGGCCGGATCGGCATCGATCCAGTCCCAGCCCGCGGCCCGCACCTGCGCGAGCGGGAGCGCCGGATGTCGCGGCGCCAGCCTGCGGTCGGCCTCCTGCAGGAGGATGATGTCGGGCGCCATCTCCTTGAGCACCCGCAACACCCGTGTCGGATCGCGGCGCCAGTCGAGGCCGACGGCCTTGCGAATGTTCCAGCTTGCGATTTTCAGACGCATCGCGACGACCTCACAACAACGGACCGAAAAGCCGCGCCACCGGCGCCAGCAGCCGGACATGGCGCGGCGGCGGGTCCGGCACGGGGCGCGACCGGTCGAAATCGGCATTCAGCATCGTCTCCACCTCCGAGGCAAAACCCTTGTCTTCGACCAGCGCCGTCGCCTCGAAGTTCAAAAGCAAGGACCGGATGTCGAGGTTCACCGTGCCGACGGACGCGATGTCGTCGTCGATCAGCATCACCTTCTGATGCATCAGGCCCGGCACATATTCGTGAACCTCGATCCCCATGCGGACCAGTTCCCGCGCGATGCCGCGGCTGGCATACCAGGCCAGCCATCTGTCGGCGGGGTAGGGGATCATGATGCGGACCTCGACGCCGCGCATATGTGCAAGCTGGATCGCCGTAAGGACATCGGCATGCGGCACCAGATAGGGCGTCGTGATCCACAGGCGCCGCCGCGCCAGCCCGATCAACCCGCAGAACAGAAGGCTGCCCCGCTCCAGCGGATCGGTCGGGCCGAACCCGGTCACGAGGCCGAGCCGGTCGCCCGCGGGGCCCGGCACGGGCATCTCCGGAAGGCTCTGACCCGACACAACTTCCCAATCGCCGGCGAAGAGCTTGCGCAGGTGCCCCACCATGGGGCCTTCGACCCGCAGATGCGTGTCGCGCCAAGTATCGAAATGCTTGCCGCCATCGACGTATTCGTCGCCGATATTGATGCCGCCGGTGAAGCCGACCTTGTTGTCGATCACGACGTTCTTGCGGTGGTTGCGGAAGTTGACGCCCACGCGGCCCATCGTGTGGTGCGGGGCCAGCATCCCGCGGACCTCCACTCCGGCCTCGCGCAATTCACGCGGATAGCGCCATCCCAGCGTGACCGACCCGATCAGGTCGCAGAGCACGCGAACCCGGACGCCCCGCCGGGACGCGGCGATCAGCCGGTCGCGCAGCGCCTCTCCGGTGCCGTCGGCGCGAATGATGTAGAACTGCACGAGGATTTCCGTCTCGGCCGCATCGATCGCCGCGAACATCGCGTCGAAGGTCGCCTGCCCGTCCACCAGCAGACGCAGATCGTTCCCCTCGCGCAGCGGCACATGGGTGATGGCGCGCAACGCGTGCAGGCGGCCGGGGGCGTCTTCCCTGTCATCGGTCGCGCCGTGGCGTTTGTCAGGCCTCTGGTTGATCCGCGAAAGACCGCCGAACAGCGCGAAGATCGGCACGGCGAACAGCGGATAGGCGAGCAGGAACACCACCCAGGCGGCCGCCCCCTGTGGCGTCCGCGCGGTGCTGAGCGCGGCGCGTGCCGCCGCCAGCGCGAGGAGTATCAGGCCGGTCGTGGCCCAGAGCGGAAGATCCCAGATGTCGATCATGAATGGCCGTTCCGATCCCTTCGTTGCCGTCTATCCTAAGGCGCCATCCCGCCGGGACGAGGCCGGGCGGTCGGGACGGGCCCCGCTTGCCCGCCGCCGCCGCGCGGTCTACCTCCGCGACAGGCCGGTGTCAGCCCGGCCCCTCGTGTTACCGGAAGGACGGCCATGACCATCGCCCTCGACAAGATCACCCTGCACCGCGGCGATCTGCCGGACGACCTCGACCTCGGCAACGCGGTCGCCATCGACTGCGAGACGATGGGTCTCGACCCGCATCGCGATCGGCTCTGCCTGGTGCAATTGTCCTCCGGCGACGGAACCGCGCATCTCGTCCAGATCGCGCGCGGTCAGGATGCGGCGCCCAATCTCGCCCGGCTGCTGACGGATCGCGCCGTCCTCAAGCTGTTCCACTTCGGACGCTTCGACATCGCCGCGATGTACCATACGTTCGGCGCTCTGGCCGAGCCGGTCTGGTGCTCCAAGATCGCGTCGCGTCTGGTGCGGACCTATACCGACCGGCACGGGCTCAAGGCGCTTCTGTCGGAATTGCTGGGCGAGGACATCTCCAAGCTGCAGCAGACCTCCGATTGGGGCGCGGAGGAGCTGACGAAGGACCAGATGGCCTATGCGGCCTCCGACGTGCTCTATCTGCACCGCCTGAAGGAAGCGCTCGATGCCCGCCTCGCGCGCGAGGAGCGGACCGAGCTGGCGCAGGCCTGCTTCGATTTCCTGCCGACCCGTGCGAAGCTCGACCTGATTGGCTATCCCGACACGGACATCTTCGCCCATTCCTGACCCGCAGGCACGACATGGCCGCTTCGATCCACCCCCCCGAAGGATGGCATACGCGCCTGGTGCGGCTGGGGCGGCTGGTTCTGCCGGTACTGGCGCTGATGCTTCTGAGCACGGTTTTCCTCCTCGCGCGCAGCGTCGATCCGCAGGACGCGATCTCCTTCGCCGATGTCGACGTGTCCGAACGCGCGCGCGACCAGCAGCTGACCGCCCCGAATGTCACGGGCGTCTCGGCCGACGGGACGGCGTTCGATCTGTCGGCGCGGATGGCGCGCCCGGACCCGGGCGATCCGGGGCTGATGAACGCGCAGACGGTGCGGCTGGTGCTGACGGGGGACGGCCGCGCGACCGTCACCTCCGATTTCGCGCGCATCGATACTCAGCAGCGCGACCTGATGTTGGACGGCGACGTCCGCATCGACACCTCGACCGGCTACCGGGTGCGGACCGAACGGCTGGAGGGCACGCTGGGCCGGCTGCGGATCGTCTCGCCGGGCGAGGTGACGGGGGAGGGGCCGCTGGGCCGGATGCGCGCCGGGTCGCTCACGATCGACGAGGATGCGGACGGCGCGGCACGGCTGCTGTTCACCGGCGGCGTTGACCTGTTATACACGCCGCCAAGCTGATCGGATGCCGCCATGATCCTCCGCCTTCTTCTGTTGCTCACGCTTTTGTCCGCCCCGGCGGCCGCGCAGAATGCCGCCATCGGGTTCGGCGCAGGCGATTTCGATGCCGCCGCCCCGGTCGAGGTCGCCGCCGATAGCCTCGAGGTCGATCAGGCCACGGGCCGTGCGACGCTGACGGGCAATGTCGTGATCGTGCAGGGCGATCTGCGGCTGTCGGCCGAACGGGTCACGGTGGATTACGCGACCGCCGGCGGCGACCGCTCCATCGAGCGTCTGAATGCCATGGGCGACGTGCTGATCGTCGCGGGCGAGGACGCCGCCGAGGGGCAGGAAGCGACCTACACGCTTGGCTCCTCCGACATCGTGCTGACCGGCGACGTGCTGGTGACGCAGGGTGGCAACACGCTGGCCGGCGACCGCCTCCTGGTGAACCTCGAAAGCGGGGCCGGCACGGTCACGGGACGCGTGCGGACCACGCTGCAACCTTGAGGGCGCCCTCCGTCATCGAAGGCTCGGGCGGTCTGGCGATCCGCAACCTGCGAAAGTCCTACCGCAAGCGGCCGGTCATCCGCGACGTGTCGATGGATCTGGCGCGCGGCGAGGTGGTGGCGCTGCTCGGGCCGAACGGGTCGGGCAAGACAACCACGTTCTACTGCATCGCGGGGCTGGTGACGCCGGATGGCGGCTCCGTCACGCTGGATGGGCAGGAGGTGACGTGGCTGCCGATGTATCGCCGGGCGCGGGCCGGGATCGGCTATCTGCCGCAGGAAATGTCGATCTTTCGCGGCCTCACCGTCGAGCAGAACATCATGGCCATCCTCGAAGTGGCCGAATCCAAACGCCATCGCCGCCGCGAGCGGCTGGAGGAGCTTCTGAGCGAGTTCCACATCGAACACCTGCGCCGGGCATCCGCGCTTGCGCTCTCCGGGGGCGAGCGGCGGCGGGTGGAGATCGCGCGCTGCTTGGCCGCCGCCCCGCGTTACCTTTTGCTCGACGAACCCTTCGCCGGCGTCGATCCGATCGCGGTGGGCGATATCCGCAGCTTGGTGGTGGAACTGAAGTCCCGCGGGATCGGCGTGCTCATCACCGACCACAACGTCCGTGAGACGCTGGAAATCGTCGACCGTGCCTATATCCTGCACGATGGCGGCGTCCTGATGTCAGGCAGCCCGGACGAGGTCGTCGCCGACGCCAATGTCCGCCGCGTCTATCTCGGCGATAGCTTCGCACGCTGAACCCGTCCGGATTGGGCGTTGACTTGCCCGCGCGTCCGGCGTGGGATCGTCGATGGAACGAGCGGCGTCTCCGGGGGTTTGACCTCGTGCCGGGCGGGCCAAAATCCAGACGTACAAGGAGGCATCATGCGCTATCAGATCACCGGCAAGCAGATCGACATCGGCGAGGCGCTGCAGACGCATGTGAAGGACGTGCTCGGCGTCGTCATGGAAAAATATGCCGGCCGCCCGACCGACGCCTCCGTCATCTTTTCGCGCGACGGGCATGAATACGTGTGCGAGGCGACCGTGCACCTGTCCACCGGCCTGACCACGCAGGCGCGCCACAAGGCAAGCGAGATCTATGCCGCGTTCGATGCCTGCGCCACCAAGATGGAAAAGCAGCTTCGGCGCTACAAACGGCGGCTCAAGAACCACCATCAGGCCCGCCAGCAACCAGTTGAACTCTCCGGGGCGTCTTCGTATATCCTCGCCGCCGAGGTCGGGGAAACCGAGGAGCCCGAAGACCTTGCGCCCGTGATCGTGGCCGAGATGGCGATGGAGATCCCGTCGCTCTCGGTCGGGGAAGCGGTTATGCAGATGGAGTTGGCCGGTGCCTCGGTGCTGGTCTTCAAGAACGAAAAAAGTGGCGGAACCAACGTGGTTTACCGGCGCGACGACGGCAATGTCGGGTGGATCGATCCGGCCACCAGCAGTTAACGCCAGGGTCGCGGCCCGGCGGAACCACGAGGGCGAGCCAATGCGGGTAAACGAGATCCTGGTTTCCAGGGCTGTGAAGGTTTTTCCCAAGGCCTCCAGCAAGAAACGTCTGTTCTGCGATCTCGCTCAGATCGCGCAGGATGTGCACGGCGTGGATTATACCACCGCCTTTGCGGCCCTTCAGGACCGCGAAGGCCTCGGCACGACCGGTGTCGGAGACGGCATCGCGCTGCCGCATGCGCGGCTTCCGGGGCTCGACCAGGTTCATGGCGTGTTCGTGCGGCTCGAGACGCCGCTCGATTTTGATGCGATGGACCGCAAGCCGGTCGATCTGATCTTTGCCCTCTTCGCGCCCGAAGGCGCGGGCGTGACGCATCTCAAGGCGTTGGCGCTCGTGTCGCGGACGCTTCGCGACCCGGCTTTATGCACGAAGCTGCGGGCGAATTCTGACCCCGGCCTGCTCTATACTCTGCTGACCGAGTCGCAGGCATCCCAAGCCGCCTGACGGCGCTCAGGTTTCCGTCCAGCGGCGGAAACCGAGTGCCTCGTAATCGCGCCGGTAAGCGTCGGCGCAGGCTGCTTCGATCTCATCGTCCGCGATCGCGTTGAGTGCGGCACGACCAAGCAGGTTGAGGCGCGGCGACGCCCGCCCCGCCAGCCGGTCCAGTTCCGCCTGTGCCTCCCCTTCCCGGATCAGGCGCAGCGGCAGCATCGTCTGCGCCATCCCCGCAAGCAGAGCCGCCTGCGTCGCCCGTTCCGGCGCCACCGGCAGGGCGGATTGCCCGTTCAGGTTGGCTTTCAGAAATTTCAGAAATCCCAGAAACGCCGCTTTTTCGGGCCCTCCCAGATCAACGCCGTGCTGGTTCGTCACGATCCGCCGCAGGATGTTCGCCTCCCGACCCTTGTCCGACAGCATGCCGGTGAACATGGTGTAGGCACGTGCGAGGGGGTGCCGCAAAAGCGTGAAGCTCAGGAACCCGCCATGTCGCCGCATCCAAGGGCGCAATTCCTTGAGCGTCCGGCTTTCCGTGGGCGGTGCCCCGTCGAGCGCGGTCAGCCATGTGCGCAGGGCCTCGCTCGTGTCGCTTGCCAAAGGTGCCGCCAGAACCGGGCTCTCGGCCGCCGCCATCAGCATCCCGGCCGCCGGACCGCGGGCAGGTTCGAGATGCACGGAACGCGACAGCAGGAACGGATCGAGCAGGGCGAGGTGGGCGCGCATCTCCGCGACATTCTCGACCTTTTCCTCGATCTCGCCCGGGTTCTGCTTCTTGATCTTGCCGGGCACCGTATCCAGCCGTGCCGCAATCCCGAGGAAGGCGGCCAATCCGTTCAGCACGTCGAGGTCGCCGATATTGTCGTAGGTGAGCCAGAATGCGCCCTGACCCGTCTCCTGCAACCGACGGTGGGTGCGGTCGCGAAAGGCCGCCTGTCGCGCGACCAACGCGTCGAACTCCTCCGGTTGAAACCGCGCCGTGGCCGTCTTCGCCATTTTCGCATTGGTCAGACGCCATTGACCCGTCTCCACCGCGATTTGCAGCGAAACATAGCTGTCGAGCGGGTTGCGCGTGAGAAAGACCTTGGCGATCCGCCGATTGTTCAGCACCGGGTCCAGCACGCGTGGATCATGGTCGTGAAAGAAGCGAAAGCCCGTCAGGCCGGGCGCGCCGACCACGGCACGCAGCAGCGGCATCGGGTCCGCCTCCCGCGCATGCATGTCGATCCCGAACAGGTCGGCGCGGTTCGGGGCACCGATGAAGACCGGATTGAAGACCTCGCCGAAGCTCTCCACACCGTCGAGCGCGGCCAGCGACGCTTCGAGATGGTTCGACCCCGTCCGCATTTCGGCGAACAGGACGAACGCGTCGTAATTACCCGACATGGCGGACCTCCCTTGCGCGCGGTACCGCACCGGGCGAGGCGTCGAAATCCCCGGTCACCTGCAGCTTGATACCAGCATCGCGCAGCCGCGGCAGGAATTCGAGCAGCGCCGACATGTCGCGCATCGGGGGCAAAGCCTGCATGCGGCGCGGCTCGGGCGGCGCGACTTCGTCGAGGACGCCGTCCAGATTCGCCTCCGGTTGAACCACGAAATCGGCCAGCGTCCAGAGATGCGTGCGCGCGATCGTTCCCGGCGCACGCAAAAGCCGTAGGAAATCCAGCTCGGCCCGCTGCAGGCGCGCGGCCTCGGCCATCATCGCCTCGAAGCTCAGGTCCGATCGGTGCAGCGGAACCGCCCACGCCCCGGAGATCACGGCGATCGTGGCGTTCGGGTCGCGGGCGAGGAACGCGGTCAGGTCCTGCCGGTCGCGGGGCCCGAACAGGAACGACTGCCGTTCGCCGCGCGTGGACCACAGCAGGTTCGTCAGGAACTGCGCCGGGCGGTGGTCGCGGAGGCTGGCGGAATCCGACAGGCAGCCGTTCATCACCGTCGCATCATCCGCAAATTCCGCCCGGTCGGGCGCATAGAGATGGCCGTGGACACGGCCGCCGATCCGCCGGGCCAGCCAGGGCCGGAACCCGTCGAACAGATCGTCGAAGCCGCAAAACACGTTATAGCGGGCGCAGGTGGGAATGCCGGAATAATGCGGCCCCGGAAAGCGGGCTTGGGAATAGAGCCCTGCGCGCCCCTCGCCGCGTCGGGCGTTCGCCTTGGAGAAGACGCGGTCGATCTTGCCCGGATTGGGGTCCGCTCGCCGGGATGCGGGCCGGGTATCGTCGAGGAAGGTCGCGTAAAGGCGGTTCGCCCGCGGCCAGATCTTGCGCGCCACAAAGCAATCCGACCGCGCCAGAAGGGGCGCGTGATCGTCGTAGAAGATGTGCGGTTTGCCGTGCACGTCAAACTTGGCGAGCGTGAGGGACCGGCTTTCGATCTTCGTGGAATGGTGCCGGGCGAGGGTTTGAAAGTAGC
Source organism: Jannaschia seosinensis (assembly GCF_001408515.1). Lineage (GTDB taxonomy): Bacteria > Pseudomonadota > Alphaproteobacteria > Rhodobacterales > Rhodobacteraceae > Jannaschia > Jannaschia seosinensis. The sequence continues at coordinate 57,284 of NZ_CYPR01000173.1, forward strand.
TTTCGTCGGGGATCCAGACCTTGGAGAAATAGGCATCCATCCGCGCACGGTCCGGCCCCGACAGGATGCTCTCCAGCGTCCGGCGCGTCAGGCACCACCATTGACTGCCCAGATGCGGTGTCACGCCTTCGGGAGTCCGCCGACGCAGGCCGAGACGCCGCTGCAGGCGGACATAACCGTCGAACAAGGCCCGCTGTCGCCGCCACGAGAACGGAAAGCGCAGCGTGAAGCGCTCCGCCTCCAATCCCTCGACCGTCCAAGGGACATGATCGGTGGTCACGCTTTCGATGAAGTCGGTCTCCGGGTGCGCGTCGAGATGGGCCCGCAACTCCGCCACCGGCCGCAGCGGCAGACAGGAGCCGGAGGCGAGAAAGACGTGGCGGACCTCCGGGAACGTCTCGAGGAGGAGGCTCGCGGCATTCTGCGTCGCCCGGACAAGCGACCAAGTCCCCCATTCCACCCGGACCCGGCGGCAGAATCGCACCCGCGTCTGGTCCGAGAGGTCGTCGCGAAACGCGCGAAAGACCTTCTGCGGGACCTTTGCGTCCACATGGATCGCCACCGGGCAATCGTTGCCCGCGAAGTAGCGCGCGACCTCGGCGGCCCGGTCGAAATCGGTGTGGACCAGCATCGCGAAGCCGAGCGTCATGCCCAGTTCCCCTTCGACATCAGGCCGAGGATTTCGAGCTGGCGCCAGTTGATGTAGCGCTCCGACCACTGGCACCAGAGATCCTGCGACCCGTCGAGCGCGGCAGCATAGGCCCGGTATTCCTCCGCCCCGCGGTAATGTTCCGCTCGTTCGGCCTCCTCGGCGGCGCGGTCGGCGAAGAGGTCGAGGAACTTGGCGTGGAGCAGGAGGCCCGTCGTCTTTTCGCCACCGCCGGACGCGTAGGTCAGGTTCAGACCGCGCGGCAGGAGGGCGTGGGTCGAACTGACATAGACGTAGTTGCGCCGCCATTTCACCAGCGGCGTCTTGTTGAGCGCGGGCGCGCGCCACGGATCGTCCGCGAAGAAGACACGCGCCCGGATGCCGCCCTGAATCCACAGGTTCCAGAACAGGGGGTTCCGCTCGAACATGTAATTGCCGCCGTCGAACCATGACGCGATCTCGAACGGGTCCTGACCTTCGCGGTAGGGCTGCGCGACGAGCGGGCCCTTGGGATACATGTCCAGAAGCATCGCCCCGAAGCTGCGCAGGCAGGAGGCGTCGAGCCAGTCGGTCAGGGCGCGCAGGGGCCGCGTGTCGCAGAACGGGTAGACGAGGAATTCATCGGCATCGACCGTCAGGCACCAATGGCCATGCGCGTGCCGTCGCATCAGCCAGTTGAGCCAATCCACCCCGAAGGCCGCGCCCGCATAGCTGTGCCGGGTTGTCCAGAGTGACACGTCGGGTTGATCGGCGAGGAATTCGCGGGTGCCATCGTCGCTGTCGTTGTCGACGAAGAAGAAATGCCCGACGCCGCGCGCGCGGTAGTAGTCGAGAAAGTAGGGCAGGCGGGTACGTTCGTTGCGAACCGTAGTGAAGCACAGGATGTCGTCGCGCGCGATCGTCCCTGTCCTGTTGACAACCGCTTGGAGTTGCCTGCGCCGCCGCAGCGCGCGAATGCGCCAGTATTGCCGCCGCAGGCGCATCCTGTTGGACGAGATCAGACCCATATGCCGGTTACGCTCTCCTGCCGCATGGGGCCTCGTGCCGCGCTTTGAATCGATAAAGCACTTTGAGGGGAACGGGTGCAATGCGCGGCGTCGTGTTCGGGGTGCGTCAATCCCACCCGCCGCGCGACATGAGGCCCAGATCCTCAAGCTGCCGCCAGTCTTCGAGCCGGGTCGAGGCCGGGCACCAGAGCACCGGGTCGTCCACGAGCGCGTCGTAGTATCCGTCATAGAGTGACGAATTCTCGAAATGCTGCCTGCGCGTCTTCTCCTCGGCGGATTTCACGAGAATCTGGGGCAGGAACTTGGTGTGCAGCAGTATCCCAATCGGCGCCTCGCCCCCGTCTTCGTCGTAGACGCGGTTGAGGTGCCGGGGCAGCAGGGAATGCGTCGACGTCACATAGGCATAGCGCCAGTGCCACCGCACCAGCGGCACCTTCGACAAGGTCGGCGCGCGGCGCGGGTCTTGAGCAAAGAAGCATCGCGCCCGTGGGCCTCCCTGGATCCAGAGGTTCTGCAGCTTTTCCTGCCGGATCATACCAACGGCATCATCCGCTGACCTTCGCCCAATCTCGGGAGGTTACCGAGGCGACCCGCTCCGGGATTGCGATGAGCGCGTTCCACGCCTCGCAGCAGGCGCCGACGATGGCGTCGTAGCTCTCGAAGACGCGGTTCGCGAGGTGGTTCTGGCGGAGAAATTGCCAGATGTTTTCGACCGGGTTCAGCTCGGGGCTGTAGGGCGGAAGCGTCAGTAGGGTGATGTTCGCCGGCACGACGAGCTCCCTGGAGCTGTGCCAGCCGGCGCCGTCAACGACGAGGATGGCGTGCGCGCCGGGCGAAACGTGCCGGGCGATCTCGGCGAGGTGGTCGCTCATCGCACCTGTGTTGGCGTAGGGCATGACGAGCGCGGCGCCGGTCGCGCGGGCCGGGCAGACGGCTTCTTTGGTTGCCGCCCGTGATGCAAGTAGCTTTTGACCCTTTTGACGTGTGATCGAGTGCGAACTTCTTTAAGGCCTCGATGTGCGGCACTTCCAGAAGCCGCGGGCCGATATGGTGATCTGCGGAGCGGGGCCAAATCTCCAAAACGAGCTCTTGGCTCTGAGCCAACTACTGGTTTCCCCATTCCAGATCTGTTCGATCGTTGCGCCCATTCAGGTCGTCGGCTTCTCACACTCCCCTTGGCACCGACGCTGGGTGACTAAGACATGAAGCTCATGCCGCCGTCGCCAGCGCCGGATCTCTGTAATTCTCGTTCTTCGTCAGCATGGCCCAGAGCTGCCGCGCCATCTTGTTCGCCAGTGCGATCGCGACCAACATCTTCGGCTTCCGCGCCAGCATCCTTGCGAGCCATGAGCCCTCCAGGACTGATCGGCGCCCGAGCCAGTTCAGCCGCGACATTGCGCCGATGATCAGGAGCCGCCGGATGTCGGTCTGACCCGCTTTCGATATTCGGCCGAGACGCTCCTTGCCGCCCGAAGAATGCTGGCGTGGCACGAGCCCCAGCCAAGCTGCAAAGTCTCGGCCACACTTGAACTGCGCCATGTCGGGCGCGAAGGCCTCGACCGCCAGCGCCGTCAGGGGCCCGACCCCCGGCATCGTCTGCAGTCGACGCGCCGTGTCCGTCTCGGCCGCGAGGGCCTTCAGCCCTTTGGTCTTCGCGTCGATCCTTTCCGTCTTCTCAGCAATCTGCGCCAGCAAGTCCTGGCATTCCGCAATGATCAGCGACGGCAGATCGGACGCGGGATCATCCATCAGCGCCTCGATCCGCTTCAGATGAACAAGGCCGGTCGGGAATACATGGCCGTATTCGTAGAGAACGGCCCGCAGCGCGTTCACGAGCTCGGTGCGCTGATGGACCAGGCGCTCTCGGCTCCGGAACATTACCGCCTTTGCCTGCTGCTCCGCCGTCTTCGGCGCGACGAAGCGCATCTCCGGCTGGCGCGCGGCGATCACGATCGCCTCGGCATCAGCCGCGTCGTTTTTCTGACGCTTGACGAAGGGCCNGACGTATTGCGGCGCGATAAGTTTCGCTTCATGGCCGAGCGATTCCATCTCCCGCGCCCAGTAACTGGCGCTA
>NZ_CYPR01000174.1 GCF_001408515.1 Jannaschia seosinensis
GTTCGATCTGCATCGCCAGCTCGAAAGCCCGCGCGAACACCGATGCGATCTCGCCGGGCCCGTGCTCGATCAACTGTTCCAAGACCGCCTCAAGCGCCGTATCCTTCCGCCTGTCCATTCGTTCTTCTCCATGGTTGTGTTGCAAGGCCATGGAATACCAGAATGGGCAGCTTGTGCTGGAGGCGCCCCAGCACGAGCTCACGCCCCGCGTCTCAAGCGAATTTCCAGACCTGAGGGTACAGTACCTTATTCCGTGCCGGTTGCTTACGGCCACCGCGACGTCTGGATCAGGGGCTATGTCGATCAGGTCGTTATCGGCTGCGGTGGTGAAGTCATCGCACGCCATCCCCGCTGCTACGGTCGCGAGGACATGGTCTTTGATCCAATGCATTACCTGCCGCTAATCGAGCGCAAGATCAACGCTTTGGATCAGGCAGCACCTCTGGCGGAATGGGACTTGCCGCCGGAGTTTGCGACCCTGCGCCGCCTGATGGAAGCGCGGATGATCAAGGCGGGACGCCGCGAGTATGTCCAGGTTCTGCGCCTTCTGGAGACCTTCGACATCGTCGATCTCCATGCCGCCGTGAAGAAGGCCCTGCAACTGGGCGCGGTCGGCTTCGATGCGGTCAAGCACCTCGTTCTCTGTCAGGTCGAGAGGCGGCCGCCGAAGCTCGACCTCGACGTCTACCCCTACCTGCCGCGTGCCGATGTCGCGACCACCTCGGCGGCCAGCTACATGTCTCTGCTGTCGGAGGATGCGGCATGACCGACACCCCGAAGATCCTGCTCGCGGAGCATCTGAAGACGTTGAAGCTGCCTACCTTGCCTCGCGGGAGTATGAAAAGCTCGCCCGCCAGTGCGCCGCCGAGGGGCTGGATCATGTCCAGTTCCTGGCGCGTCTGGTCGAGCTGGAACTGATCGACCGCGAGCGGCGAATGATCGAGCGCCGCATCAAGGCCGCGAAGTTCCCGGCCACCAAGAGCCTGGACAGCTTCGACTTCAAGGCGATCCCGAAGCTCAACAAGATGCAGGTGCTGGAGCTTGCCCGGTGTGAGTGGATAAATCGGCGCGAGAACGTCATCGCCCTCGGCCCGAGCGGCACGGGCAAGACCCATGTTGCCCTCGGGTTGGGGTTGGCCGCCTGCCAGAAAGGGCTGTCGGTCAGCTTCACCACCGCCGCGACCCTAGTCAACGAGCTGATGGAGGCGCGCGACGAGCGCCGTCTGCTCCGCCTGCAAAAGCAGCAGGCCGCCGTCAAGCTGCTCATCATCGACGAACTGGGCTTCGTGCCGCTGAGCAAGACCGGCGCAGAGCTCTTGTTCGAGCTGATCTCGCAGCGCTATGAGCGCGGCTCCACGATGATCACCAGCAACCTGCCGTTCGACGAATGGACCGAAACCTTCGGCACCGAACGCCTGACCGGCGCACTGCTCGACAGGCTGACACACCACGTCAACATCCTCGAGATGAACGGCGACAGCTATCGGCTCGGCCAAAGCCGCGCCCGAAAGGCCCAAGCCAGAACCTGATCACCCGCCACAGGATTGGCCCTGCGGGCCAATGCGCCATGGCACGCGCCAGCTATGCGGCAAGCGCGCGCGCCATGGCGCTTGGCGCCCTGTCGCTGGCCTGGTTTTGCGCCGCCGCGTGGCCGGTTTTTACTCCGCCGTTGACACCAGCATCGCGGCCCTTCTGAGCTTCTTGCGAAAGACCACGCTGCCTCTGGCGTCAGCACCGTGGACCTGGAACACATTCTTCGCGAGATCCAATCCGACCGTGGTAATCTCCGACATGACCGCCTCCGAAAATGGATTGTTGCGATTCCACCTTGGCACGTTGATGCCGTCGGGGGCGGTTACAGCATCAAAGCCCATCTGAGCGATATACCTTTCCTGCGGACCCTTCTCTCGGCACCTAACCCGCATAATTCATGAAGCTGCGGACTTGTGCTCCGTGGGATGGTTTCCCCGGTCTCGGTTTTCTTGCGCGCACCCGGTGTTTGCGTCCGGTTGGCATGCCGGCCGGTGACTTGGGTCTTGGGCGATACGGGTTGATGTTTCTGGGTTTGTCGGGGCGCTTGCGTCAGGCTGTTTTCGGTGGGGCGAGGGCGTCGAAGAGAAGGAGGAGAAGTCCCTTTCGGGGACACGATGCCGGCAGGGTCACGATGATCCGGGTCTTCTTTTCGACGATGGTGGCGGCCAGTCTGACGAGATGCAGCCGCAGCGTATCGAACTGGGCGCGGCGCCATGGTGGACGTTTTGGGCAAGCCGCGCGAAGCTTCCACCAGACCCAGTAGGCGCAGCCGTGCAGCATCAGGCGCATCTGGCTGGCGTTCGCCTTTGAGCACGACGTCCGGTCTGATGCGAGGTGGGCCTTCCACGCCTTGATGTGGTTCTCGGCCTGGCCGCGAGCGGAGTAGAGCTTCTCGTAAAGGTGCTTACCGCGACCGCCCTCGAGGTTGGTGACGATGTAGCGGGTGTCCCGACCCATGGGACCAACCTCGACGCGGGCGATGACGCGGCGGGGTTTCGACCACGACCGAGCCGCGTAGGAGAAGGTTTTGAACCGGCGCAGCTTCTGA
>NZ_CYPR01000175.1 GCF_001408515.1 Jannaschia seosinensis
AACTGGAAGATCGGCAAGACCGACGTTAACGTCCTCGTGTTGGCCGTCATCACGGCCAGGTTCCGTGTCCCGTTGATGTGGACCATGCTCCCGCATTCCGGCAACAGCACGACCGCTCAGCGCATCGCGCTGATGAAGCGGTATCTCGCGTATTTCGACGCCTCAACCGTTCGGATGCTGCTGGCGGATCGCGAGTTCATCGGTCAGGAATGGTTCACTTTTCTCGTCGAGCAGGAGATCCCCTTCGCGATCCGCATGAAGGAGGGCCAGATAGTCCGTACCAACGGCCGCGAGCTTCTCGTGGTGGCTTCGCCCTATCCAGCCACTGGCGCGCACATCCTGCGGCAGTACAAGAAGCGCTGGCTCATCGAGTGCCTGTTCGCCGACAGCAAGACGCGGGGGCTGAACCTGGAGGACACCCGCCTGACGCTCGCGTCCAAGTTGTCTCTGCTCATCGCCATAACCGCTATTGCCATCGCCCTCATCTGCCGTGCTGCAGCCCAGCTCATGGGACACAAATACCCCGCCCGGAAGAAGCACGGATACTGCTCGAAATCCTGGTTCCGGACCGGCTTCGATGAGGTCCGACGATGGATGCGGTCCGGTCCCGAAACGCCTCTCGTCGCCCGAAATCTCGTCGTCCCGAGACGGCTGCGGGTGGGAGTCGTGTAGTCTGGTTGACAGGCGAAGAAGTGGCTCTTGAGGTTGATCGACTGGGACCAGTCGTAGAATTCCTCGTCCACGTCGAGCGTGTCGTGCCGCTGGTCGTTGGCGGCGTTGTTGACGAGGCGGGTGATCGGGCCGTGCGCCTCGGCGGCCGCGTCCATGGCGGCGCGCAGCCCGGCCGTGTCGGTCACGTCGCAGCGCACAAACAGCGGCGCGTTGCCCGTCGCCTCCGCCATCTCGCGCACGAAGCCGCCGTAATCGGAGCGCCCGACGAAGGCGACCTTCGCACCCTGCCGCAGGAACCCCTCGGTCAGCGCCGCGCCGATGCCGGAGCCGCCGCCGGTGATGAAGACCGACGCGCCTGCGAGATCGGGATATGTCGGCATCGTCATGAACGCACTCCTGCTCTTCTGGCCGCCCAAGCCCGGCGCGCCCCTCCGCCGCCGGCCAACCCCCGCGACACCCCGCCCCCGCGGCCCCTCAAAGTCGCCGCCCTTCCATCACATGCAGTCTCTGCGGGAACGTCCAAGGCAATTGCAACCCAATGTCCAAAAGCCAGGCGGAGCGGTCGGCCCATGCACCAGCGGGGGTCTCCGAGGCCATCATTTGCGCCTCCGCAACCGCCTCCGGCCGCGTCCATGCCTCTTGGCGGTTGACGGGCGGCGCGGTCGCTGCATTCACTCCGGCACGCATCGCGGGGGGGGCATGTGGCGGCAATTCTCAATTCGATCCGCTGGCTCGGCGCGCTGAACGCTGGGGCGCTTGCCGTGGGCCGATGGGTCGGGGTCGCGTGCATGGCGCTGATGGTGGTCTTCATCCTCGTGCAGGTCTTCTGGCGCTACGTCCTGTCCGACCCGCTGCCCTGGCCCGAGGAGGCGGCACGCTTCGGGATGCTGTGGCTGATGGTGGTTGCCCCGACGGCCCTGCGGCGGGGCGGCTTCGTGGCAATCGACATGATCCAGCGTATCCTGCCGCGTCTACTGGGCGGGGTGCTAGCGCTGATCCTGCTGGTCCTTTCGCTTGTGGTGCTGGTCGTGGCGGTGCGGATCGGCTGGGCGGAGGTCACAGGCTTTTCCGGGAGATTCACCAGTTCGTCGCTCTATTATCCGACCTCCGGGGGATGGGAGAAGATGCCCCGGGCCTGGATGATGGCCTCCCTGGTCACGGGGCTCGCCATGATGGTCTCGGTCGTGGTGGAGCTTATCTTGCGGCAAGTCGTGCGGCTTGCGGGGCGGGGCGGCGCGCTGCCTCCAATCCCGGAGGCAGTGGATGTCGCGGCGGGGGCGGAATAGCCGATGCTCATCTGGTTCCTGCCCGTCTTCCTCGTCGTCCTGATGATCGGCCTGCCGGTCTTCTTCGCGCTGCTCTTCGCGCCCGGTGTGATGTTGTGGCTCAGCGGGCAGGAGCGTGATCTCGTCCTGCTCTATCGCAACATGTATAATGGGATGGACAGCTTTCCGCTCATGGCGATCCCGTTCTTCATGCTGGCGGGCGAATTGATGAACCGGGGCGGCATCACCCTGCGGCTGGTGGAGTTTTCGCAGGCCTGCGTCGGGCACTTCCGCGCCGGTCTCGCGCAGGTGAACATCCTGTCCTCGATGCTTTTTGCCGGTCTCTCCGGCTCGGCGGTGGCCGATACCTCCGCATTGGGGTCGATGCTGATCCCCGCGATGGAGCGGGAGGGCTATACCCGCCGCTTCTCCGCCGCCGTCACGGCCGCATCCTCGGTGATCGGGCCGATCATTCCGCCCTCGGGCATCATGATCATCTATGCCTACGTGATGGAGCAGTCGGTCGCGGCCCTGTTCCTGGCGGGTGTCGTGCCGGGCGTTCTTGTGGGTCTGGGCCTGATGATCGTCACGAACGTCATCGCGCGCCGCAGGAGCGATTTCCCGCCGCTCAGGAGGCGCGCGACCTGGGGCGAGAAGGGTCAGGCCTCGCTCAAGGCGTTCTTTCCGCTTCTGACCCCAGTCATCATTCTGGGCGGCATTCTCGGCGGAGCCTTCACACCGACGGAGGCGAGCGCCGTGGCGGTGGCCTATGCCGCCATCGTCAGCCTGTTCGTCCTGCGCGAGATGACATGGCGCGACCTGCCCGAGGTTTTGTTGCGCGCGGCGCTGGCGTCCTCGGTCGTGCTGCTGCTGGTGGGGGCGGCGATGGCCTTCAAGACGGTCGTCGCGCTCAGCCATGCGCCCGAGACGCTGGCGGATTTCATCCTGACGCTGGCGGAGAATCCGCTGATCCTGCTGCTTCTCATCAACCTGCTTTTGTTCATCGTCGGCATGTTCCTCGATGCGGGTCCGGCGATCATCATTCTGGGGCCGATCCTTGGGCCGATCTTCACCTCGCTCGGGGTGGATCCGGTGCATTTTGCCATGATCATGTCGGTCAACCTGACGGTGGGCCTCGCGACGCCGCCGATGGGTCTCGTGCTGTTCGTCGCGTCCTCCGTCTCGGGCGAGCGGGTGGAGACGATCGCCCGCGCGATCCTTCCCTTCCTCGCCGTCGAGGTGCTGGTGATCGGGTTGATCACTTATGTTCCCGCCATTTCGCTGGCGGTGCCGCGCTTCTTCGGGTTTCTTTGAGCGATAAACACGGGAGGTTCACGATGAAAATTCTGACCGGGCTGCGCACCGCGGCGCTGGCCGCGATGCTGGCGATGCCGGCGGCTGCGCAGGACTACACGTTCCGCGCGACCGCGAATTCCAACGAGAACGACGAGGATTACGACGGCCTCGTCGTCTTCAAGAACTATGTCGAATCGGCCTCGAACGGCGCGATCGAGGTCGAGCTGTTCATCGGCACGCAACTCTGTGCCAACGGGGCGGAATGCCTGCAGGGCGTGGCCGACGGATCCATCGACATCTTCGTGACGACCTCGGGCGGCGCGGCGGGAATCTTTCCGTACGTGCAGATCTTCGACCTGCCGTATCTGATGTCCGACGACCGCATCGCCGAGGAGGTTCTGACCAATACCGACTTGACGGCGCAGATGCGGGAGCGGGCGCTGGCGGATTCCGGCGATACGATCCGGATCATGACGATCGGCAATACCGGCGGCTGGCGGAACTTCGCCAACACGGAGCGGCGCGTGACGCAGCCCTCCGACCTCGAGGGGCTCAAGATCCGGACCGTGGTCGCCGACCTGCCGCAGGAGCTGGTCCGTGCGGTGGGCGCGAGTCCGACGCCGATCCCGTGGCCCGAGCTCTTCACTTCGCTGCAGACGGGTGTCGTCGAGGGGACGAAAAACGGCATCACCGACATCATGGGGATGAAGTTCCCCGATGCCGGGCTGCAATACCTGACGCTGGACGGTCATGCCTACATGGCGGCGATCTGGGTGATGAACAACGAGGCCTTCACGTCGCTTCCGCCCGAATTGCAGCGCGTCGTGGTCGATGGGTTCGCCGCGCTCCAGCAGGCGACCTTCGCGAGCCCCAAGCGCAAGTCGATCGACGCCTATGCGGCTTTCGTCGACGGTGGCGGCGACCTGTACGTGCCCACGCCCGACGAGAAGGTGGCATTCCAGGAAGCCGCCTCGCCGGTCTACGACTGGTTCGCGCAGAACGTCGACGGGGGCGACGAGATGCTCACCAACTTTCGCGCGGCCATCACCGAGGCGGAGGAGAACGTGAACGCCCGCCGCGAGCGGGACATGCCGTAGTATAACGCAAGAAGGCGGCTCCGGCAGCGTGCCGGGGCTGTTCCCGCCGCCCGACAGCATTGCAGGGCCCGCTGACCGGCTGGGCATCAGGAGGTCGGGACGTCCTCCTCGCCCTCCTTCAGGTTGTCGACCGCACGCGCGACGATGAGCCAGGCCAGCGTCATCGGTCCGATCCGCCCCAAGAACATCAGCAGCATGAGCACGGCGCGGCCCAACCCGTCGGCCTCCTCGGTGACGCCCGTGGACAGGCCCGCCGTCCCGAATGCCGAGGCCGCCTCGAACAGGACGGCGGCGACCGGACGCGACGCCGTGAGCATCATCAGTCCCGTCCCCACCGCGATGATCGTGACGGCGGCGAGGGCCAGCGCGAAGACCCGCCGCACCGCGCCCGGCGTCAGCTTGACCCCTCCCATGCGCGGGCCGGAGCGGTTTCTCAGCTTCGCCCAGAGCGCGAGGACCAGCACCATCATCGTCGCGACCTTGATCCCGCCCGCCGTCGAGGTTGCGCCGGCGCCGATGAACATCAGCACGATGGTCAGGCCGTGCGCGACGGGGCCGTAATCTCCCGCACCGACCGCATCGAACCCGGCCGTACGTGGTGTCAGCGCCTGAAACAGCGCCAGAAACGGCGTGAGCGGTTCGCTCAACATGATCCCGGCCCAGCCGGTGACGGCTAGCGCCCCCGTGCCGATCAGGACCAGACGCGAATGAAGCGAGAGCCCGTGATCCCCGCGCATCAGGCGCCACAGATCCCCGAGCACCAGATACCCCAGCCCGCCCACGACGAAGAGAACCGCGACGATCGCGAGGACCGCCGCCTCCTGGCCCTGCATCGAATTGGCGAACGGCGTGAAACCGGAGTTGCAGAAGGCCGAGATCGCGAGGAACGCAGCCCGCCCCAGACCGCCCCAAAGCCCGTGATCAGAGATTAGTGCGGGCGCCAAGATCGCCGTGCCGATCGCCTGCGCCGTCGCGGCGAAGATCAGGACCCGGAAGGCAATTCGCGGCAGCCGATAGATCGGGCGCTCGGAGGAATCAAAGGCCGTTTCCGCCACATCGTCGCCTTTGCCGTCTTCGGAAGACGAAGCTGCCGGACCGCGAAAGGCAAGGACGGCGAAGGTCATCAGGCCGAGGCCGCCGATCTGCATCAGAACCGCCAGCACCGCCATGCCCCAAGGCGTCAGGATGGCATGCACCGGCACCGTCGACAGCCCCGTCACCGTCACCGCCGAAACGGCCGTGAAGAGCGCGTCCCACCACGGCATCCCACCCGCGAAAGGCGTCATGAGCAGCATCGCCCCGACCCCGATCGCCGCGAGATAGAGCATCGCGAGCATCAGCGGCGGCCGGTAGCTTGCGCGCGTGCCGATCGGACGGCCCAGCCACCGCTCGAGCGGGGGGCGCATATCGGGGTCGATCTTGGTCAGTGCGGCGGCTCCCTCGACAAAGCAGGTCACTTCAAACGCGGATTTCCTGCGCAGGTTCGTGTGCTGCGTCGATCTGCGCAGGCACCGTGCGGAGAGCGTGTGCTGGTCGCGTCCGGATCGCCGTCTGTGGCGGACTTCCGCGTCGTCCGCGCGTCATTGGGTCCGGTGTTTGGTTATGGGCCGGGTGTGAGGAGGGTGGACATAGCGGGCAGAGCGACCAAGATCGGCATATGGAAGCGCATCTCCTCCTCATCCCGAGCGACCTGCCAGCGGCGCAAGAACTTCGGCTCCGACGCTGCGGCGCGGTGTGCAGAGTGGCCAAGTGCGCTCGGCGTCAATCTTTCGTACGGCCGGACGATTGCGGAACTGCCGACGCGCTGAGGCTTTGGGCCAGCGGGGTTCGCAGGCGGCATCGGACTGCTGCATCAGCGTGAACCGCCGGTCGCCATATGCGCCGCGGGTTGCGAAGCGGTCGGTCCATGGCGTCTTGGCCTGCCAGAATTCTCCTGCGCGGGCTTTGCCAACCGGCAATCTCTGCCGTGCAGACATCAAACGTTGCGGTGCCCGTACGGCTGGCCCGGACGCGTGGGGAGGGATCTGCGGCTCAACTGACCGATGCCGCACGGCGAAGAACGTGCCGCCGGGCCGGAGGTTCGTCCAATGAAGCTGCTCGTCATCGGGATCTCGGTGCTCGATCAGGTGCATTACATGGACACGCTGCCGGTTGGCGGGACCAAGCATCGCAGTCGGAATCTCGTCCGGATCGGCGGTGGCTGCGCCGCCAATGCCGCCGTCGGCGCCGCGCGTCTGGGGGCCGAGGTCGTCCTGATGACGCGGCTGGGGCAAGACCCAGCCGGTGATGAACTGGCCGCGATGCTGGAGGCTGCGGGCGTGACGCTGGCCGTGGCGCGGGGTGGGCGGACACCGCAATCATCGGTGATGGTGGACGCTTCGGGAGAGCGGATGATCGTCAACTTTCCGGGCGCGGACCTGCCCGTGACACCGCCGCCTCTGCCCGCCTTCGACGCAGTGCTCGCGGATTGCAGATGGCCGGAGGCTGCGGAGGCCGGGCTTCGTGCGGCGCATGGTTCCGGCCGCCCCGGCATCCTTGACGGTGAGAAATATACGCCCGACGCGCTCGCCGTGCTGGCCTCGCATGTCGTCTTTTCTGCGCCGGGTCTGCGCGACTTCACAGGTGTCGAGGATCTCAATGCCGCGTTGCGCATGGCCGGCGGGTGCCTGCCGGGGCTCGTCGCCTATACTGATGGCGCCCGAGGCGTGCGCTGGCACGAGGGTCTCCATGTTCCGGCCCCGAGCATTGACGCCGTGGATACGCTTGGGGCGGGGGATTTGTGGCACGGCGCGTTCGCGATGGCGCTAGGGCGCGGGGTAGAGCTGGAGGCGGCCAGCGATTTCGCCAATCGCGCTTCTGCGATCAAATGCGCTCGGGCCGGCGGATGGGAGGTCTATCCGACGGCGGACGATCTGAAGGGCACTTAACCCGCATAATTCATGAAGCTGCGGACTTGTGCTCCGTGGGATGGTTTCCCCGGTCTCGGTTTTCTTGCGCGCACCCGGTGTTTGCGTCCGGTTGGCAGGCCGGCCGGTGACTTGGGTCTTGGGTGGTGTGGATTGATGTTTCGGGGTTTGTCGGGGCGCATGCGTCAGGCTGTTTTCGGTGGGGCGAGGGCGTCGAAGAGAAGGAGGAGAAGTCCCTTTCGGGGACACGATGCCGGCAGGGTCACGATGATCCGGGTCTTCTTTTCGACGATGGTGGCGGCCAGCTTGACGAGATGCAGTCGCAGCGTGTCGAACTGGGCGCGGCGCCATGGTGAACGTTTTGGGCAAGCCGCGCGGAGTTTCCACCAGACCCAGTAGGCGCAGCCGTGCAGCATCAGACGCATCTGATTGGCGTTGGCTTTCGAGCACGACGTCCGGTCTGCTGCGAGGTGGGCCTTCCACGCCTTGATGTGGTTCTCGGCCTGGCCGCGAGCGGAATAGAGCTTCTCGTAAAGATGCTTGCCGCGATCGCCCTCGAGGTTGGTGACGACGTAGCGGGTGTCCCGACCCATGGGGCCAACCTCGACGCGGGCGATGACGCGGCGGGGTTTCGACCACGACCGAGCCGCGTAGGAGAAGGTTTTGAACCGGCGCAGCTTCTGACCCGGCGTCCGGACGTAGCGCGCCGCCGTCGACGCTTCCAGAGCCGAGATGTTCTGCGCCAGACGGCCGTTCTTTGACAGACCGAAGACATAGCGCAGCCCGAGCCCGTCACACAGGTCCAGAACCTGCGGGGTGCAGTAGTGGCTGTCGGCTCGCAGCAGGATTTCTGTCTTGGGCCAGTACCTGGCGATCTGCCGGATCAACCGGCGGATACGGGCCGCGCTCTCGGCTCCCTTGGGGCGGCGGGCCGGGCGC
>NZ_CYPR01000176.1 GCF_001408515.1 Jannaschia seosinensis
CAGATGTCGGCAATGCTGCCAGGCAGGCTGCCATGAGCGGTCTCGGTCCACAGCGCCTTGCAGCGCTCTTCCAGCCACACATTCAACGCATCAAGATCCGGAAAGGCCGGCATCACCTGCCAGAGCCGGTGGCGCGCATCGCGCACGTTCTTCTCGACCTGGCCTTTCTCCCAGCCCGCCGCCGGGTTGCAGAAGTCGGGCTCGAACACATAGTGGCTGGTCATGGCCATGAACCGCGCATTCACATCGCGCTTCTTGCCAACGCCCACGCGATCCACCGCCGTCTTCATGTTGTCGTAGATCCCGCGGCCCGGCACGCCCTCAAAGACCCGGAACGCGTGCCAATGCGCGTCGAACAGCATCTCATGCGTCTGCAACAAATAGGCCCTGACCAGGAACGCGCGGCTGTGCGACAGCTTGATGTGGGCCACCTGCAACTTGATGCGCTTGCCGCCGACGGGGGCCCAGTCCTCGCTCCAGTCGAACTGGAACGCCTCGCCCGGCTGGAACACCAACGGCACGAATGTCCCGCGATCGGTCGTCTGCTGCGCGCGTTGCCGGTCTCCTTTCCAAGTCCGCACGAAGGCTGCGACACGCTCATACGAGCCGTCATAGCCAAGCTTAACCAGATCAGCGTGCATCTGCTTGGCGGTGCGCCGGTCCTTGCGCGACTTGCGCTGCTCCGTCACCAGCCAGCCTGTCAGCTTCTCGGCATATGGGTCCAGCTTGCTCGGCCGCGCCGGTGTCTGGAACCGGGGCTCAACGATCCCCGCCNGCAGATACTTCTTGATGGTGTTGCGAGACAGCCCGGTCCGCCGCGCGATCTCGCGGATGGGCATCTTGTCCCGTAACGCCCAACGTCGAATGACGCTCAAAAATCCCATGTCGATCACTCCAATAACCCCCGACAAATCCCGTCAGGGGCAAGATTCCACAAGGGTCAGTTCTCAGTGACAATTTAGACTGCTGCCGGGTCAGTTCTCAGTGACAGCCAACACCCGGTGCTCGAGCGCCTCACCCGGAGGCCCTACCGCGAGGTCGCCTTCCGACGAAAGGTGCGCGAGGCCTAGGGGTATCGCTGCGCGATGTCCGGGCTGATGCTGCGCAACGGCGGCGGGCGGCCTGAGGTGCAGGCGGCGCATATCCGCCCCGTTGAGAGCCACGGCAGCGATTCGGTGCGCAACGGGCTGGCGCTGTCGGGCATGCGTCACTGGATGTTCGATCGCGGCCTCATCTCCGTCGCCGACGACTGCAAGACGATTCTCGTCTCTCACAACAAGGTGCCCGGTGAGGTGGTGGGGCGGCTTATCGCGCCGGACGGGAAGCTTGTCAGGCCGGAAGAGCCGCGAAACGCGCCGCACCCGAAGAACCTGCGCTGGCACCGCGAGAACGTCTTCGGTCGGGCGTTGTCTGAAGAGTCCCCTCCATGGGCATAGCGGCACCACATGCCCCTCATGAATGCCCGGCGGGTTCTGACCGAGCGGAATAGATAGCCGCCAATCGAAAAAGGGCGCAGCGTTTGCTGCGCCCCTGCAAAGGACCGGGTTGGCGGTGAAATCAGGCGCGGTGCCGGTAAGGCTCGGGCAGGTCGGGTGGACAGAGGGGGGTCGAGGCGATCTTCTTCGCGTTCGCCGGCGTCGCGTAGGCGAGCATCAGCTTGAAGAGCACCGTCATCGAGCGCGAGTCTACATTGTCGGGCTCAACGAGGATGTCGGCCAGCGTGTCCTTCATCGCATTCAGCTGCCCTTCGCGGACCTTCTGCTGTCGTCCGGCGACCCGAGCGCCGGTGGTCGCGATGCTCTGGAGGAGCTTGTTGTCGCGGTCATTCAGCGCGTTAAAGTCGATCGGCGGCGCCTTCTTCCTCCGGCGCGGCTTTTCGGGCTGCGTCTGATCCGCCTTGCGCGGGTCGGGGTTGTTCTGCGGGTTCGCTTCTTCAGTCATTTTCTTAATCCCCGAGGTTCATGAGTAGATGGGCCATCCGGTCCCAAACCGGATCTTGGTTCGACCGAGACCGGCCGGAAGAAAATAAAAAAATTACTCCCGGGGAGGCTCACCGCGCGCGCGGTCACGATCGCCCCTGACCTGCGAGGTGAGCGTCATGATGCTGTGGGTCAGAGACTTGCGGGCCAAGGCAACCTGTTTGCGCAGCTCCATCGGCAGGAGGTTCGCGATGCGCACGATCGCATCGTCGGCCTGGCGGACCTCCTCGAAGGCGCCCGCCAACTCTGAGCGCGCCGCCGCCTGCTCATCCTTCCTCAGTCGCGCCACGGCCATTCCGAAGAGGCGCCGGGCGAGAGTGGGCTTGTCCGGGGCCGGGTCATGATCCTGCGCCGCTTCCGGCGTCTGGGCGTCCTCCGCGTAGAGCAGGTCGCCATCCGCGACAGCCTGCGCGACAGTCGGGATTCCGTCGGCTTCACGCTGCCTGTCGCTCGCAACCCGCTCGCGCTCAACAACAGCGGTCTCGCTTCGGACCAGCTTTTCCTCGCGCCCCTGAACATCTGCCTCGCGCTCAACGAGTTCGCACTCCTGCGCCTCGCGCCATTTTCGAGGGCTGACGTGCTGCCGATACGCTGGCAGGAGCTTCTGGACTTCATCCAGCCGGTGCCCCTTGCGCTGCTCCTTGCGGAGCTGCTCGTTGTGCTGAATCGCCTCCCGCACCCTCTTCTTGCGGCGCTCGCCGCGCGTGAGACCGATGTTCGCTGCGGCGAACCAGGCGCCAACGTCGTCCTAAGCCTTCTCGTAGTTGCGGATCGCGTCGTGCTTCGACGGCTGGAGCATCTTGCGCCCGTCCTTGGTCACGGTGCGCGGCAGGATCACAGCATGGATGTGGAATGCGCTTTCGTCCCGGTCGGCCCTCGCGTGGACGCAGTCGTCGCCGAAGGTCTTTTCCAGCCATTCGACGCCAAGCCGCTGGAAGGCCGCTTCGCGCGTCTCATAGTCGTCGCTGAACGGATCGCCTTCCGCGACTTTGAACCAGTCGGCATGGGCAGTCAGGATGATCTCGCGCATCGGGCCGTGCCGAGTGGCACGCCAAGGATCCTTCGGGCCTTCCGCGAGACGCCGCTGAAGCTCAGTCGAACAACGGCGCTTCTCGAGCTGGGCAAGCTCCTTCTTGTGGTTATCCCACTTCATGCGGCGGATTTCCTGGTACGCCAGTTGCGCCCAGTTCTTCTCCCCCAGAAGACGCTAACCCGGATAATTCACGAGAAGGCGGCGGAGGTGGCGTAACCGTCTGAAAATCTGTATTTTTTGGTTATCGGCGCCAAAGATTCAGATTTCAGCAGGACGACCTCCGCCATGACCCAGTCTACGTGCTCCACGCC
This sequence comes from Jannaschia seosinensis, assembly GCF_001408515.1. Taxonomy (GTDB): domain Bacteria; phylum Pseudomonadota; class Alphaproteobacteria; order Rhodobacterales; family Rhodobacteraceae; genus Jannaschia; species Jannaschia seosinensis. The sequence continues at coordinate 3,324 of NZ_CYPR01000176.1, forward strand.
CCGCCTGTCACCCCTTAACGGTAAGCCGATCCTGCTCGGGTTTGACGGCGCCGACATGAGCTCCGACGCCGGCCTGACCCTGCTGCGCGAGATCGAGCGCAGGGCGGGTCTGGCGCAGCGGCTCGCAGATTGCCTGCACGATCCGCGTGACCC
>NZ_CYPR01000177.1 GCF_001408515.1 Jannaschia seosinensis
CTGCTCATCGCCATAACCGCTATTGCCATCGCCCTCATCTGCCGTGCTGCAGCCCAGCTCATGGGACACAAATACCCCGCCCGGAAGAAGCACGGATACTGCTCGAAATCCTGGTTCCGGACCGGCTTCGATGAGGTCCGACGATGGATGCGGTCCGGTCCCGAAACGCCTCTCGTCGCCCGAAATCTCGTCGTCCCGAGACGGCTGCGGGTGGGAGTCGTGTAGTCTGCGTATTCAGGCAGGAAGTGGAATTCCGCCTTGAATATCCTTGGCTTGCGCGGCTATACGCATCGACGGAGATGTGGCCGAGTGGTCGAAGGCGCTCCCCTGCTAAGACCGCTAATCTATTGAAATAAAATGGTTATTTAGTCTTTCGGTCGAAATTGCCAGCTTCTTGCCAACCCAATTTCCTACAGCTCAGCGTCACTGGTTTCCGTTTTTCGGCGATTGAACCAACTGCCCTTCAGCCCTGATCGAAAAGCACCTGCGACGGGTCGCCCGACCTCCAACATGGCAGTCTTCAGGCCAGGTTTGCAGGCAATCGTCCGTTCGACCTCGCCGACCCCACCGAGGACCGCAGCATCGGTCGGGGCAACATCTCGCGCGATGAACAGCAACCGGATTGCATCGACCTCGGTGTTTGGATGCATGGCCTCAAGCTCGACGCGATCTTCCAGGGCGGCGATCACATCATCCTGGGCACGCTGCGCCATCCAATCTTCTAAATTCGATCTACGTGCCCGGTTAGCGAAGACCCGAACGCGATCTTCCAGAAGTGCAATACGGCGATCGAGGGCAGCCACGATGACGCGATGAAGTTCTTCCGCATGACGAAGAAGGTTTTCGTGCCACTCCGCCATCAGGCGCTTCTGTGCGGCACCTTTCAGGCTGCTGTTTCCCAGGAGCGCGGAGGCACCGATTGCTGGGCCGAGTATGAGAGCACCGGCCGGGCCGATCGCGACGAGACCGAACCATGCTCCGGCCTTTCCGCCGGCAAAAGCCAGCAGACCGCGTGAGGCGCCATCAAGAAGGAGCCAAGCGGGCAGGTCCGAGACAGGAACCCGTCCGCGCGCAACCTCGATACCTCCGCGCAGGACGCCTATCGACAGCGCAAAATGTAGAATGTCGGGATTGGCAAGGTCCGCTGCATGGCCGAGCGTCTCGGCAATCTGTGCCTCGATCGGGGCGATCTCGAAGCCTGGAAGCGTCGTCACGAGATGCGCCCAGGGTTCGCCAGTCTCTGCGGCCTGCTCGGCGAGCGTTGCGTTGGCGATCACCGGAATATCCGGGTATTTCTCGAAATGCTCGGTCAGGATGGACAGTGAAACCCCGCATTTCACCTGAACCGCCGCTCCGTCAACGACGAGGTCCAGCCCGGGTGTATTGCTGGCCTCTGCGAGGCGGACATCATGACCGTCTGCGATCAATTGATCCATGACCAAACGCTCGGCCGTGTATCCCCGCAGCGACCATCCGGCGCCGGTTTCCAGAAATTGCCCAGCGCTTGAGGCGAAGGCCACAGGATCACCGAGTTCGGCGGAGCGTGAAAAATCGGCGGCCTGCATGACGTCTGGGTCAAGCGCCGCCGCGTGCCAGAGCATTTCGCCGGTCGTCAGACCGAATGCCGCCGTGGCATCCGTCACGTCGCTCGAAATCGTTCTCGAGGACCAAGGCTCCGGAGGTGGTCCAGCGGGAGCGGGCATTGAGCCGGTGAGGCGACCGCCAAGAGCCCCGATCCTTCGACGCATTGCGGCCCGATCGTTTGAATTCATCCACTTGAAAGACCCGGATGGCTCTCTGTCAAGACTGCGCATATCTGCGAGGAACTGGTCCAGTCCGGCCGCGCCATTTCGCGCGCCTTGCGCCGCCATCAGAACGCCGAGACGTGCCGCAACCTGACTGCGGACGACCTTCGAGCCCTTTCCCATCCCGAGCCAGCCGAGCGCGGCGACGCCTGCGAAGACGGTCACGGGGTTGACGAGCGTCGCCAGCAGCGACACCAGGGCTGGGCCTCCGACAAATGGGATGATCGCACTGAGCTGTGCTGCCAGCATGTAGGGCAGGAAACCTGCATTCGCGACGACCGCCGCGCCGCCGGCCCACACGCCCCCAGCGGCCATGGCGTTGCGCGCTCTGACTTGCCCATCGCGAAGGGCCCGCGCGATCTCGGGATCGACCTCCTTTGCGGCAGCCTCGACAATCTCATCGTCGGCAAGTAGCGCCAGCATCTCTTCGGCGACGATATCCGGAAATGGTAGAGGTGGCTCGGCAACAGCAGCAGCCTTCACCGCCTTCCAATACTCGGAAACCTTGCCGCCGAATTGTTTGGCTAAACCGTCGTCGGGAATCCCATGCTCGGTCTTCCGATGGCGGGCCCGGATCGATGGCGTCAGTCGTTCGGAAGCACGCACGGCAAATGCAGATGCCGATCGGGTGCAGGATTTTTGGGACAGTGGCGGCGCGGACGGGAGCGCCAAGGCGTCCGACAACCGCGACCAGAGACGGAAGCGTAATGCTCCATCGCAGGCGGCTGATTTGACAAGGTCAGCCTGCGCTGCCTTGAGGTGCGTGGCAGCCTGATTACTGTCGAGACCGAGCTTGGCACCAACCCCCGCCACGGCACCTTTCGCGAGGAAGAGGCCATCCACGCATTCGATGAGCGCAATGATGTGGCACATCTCGGCCCGCTCGAGATTTCCGAGGCCCGAGAGGATGTCGATGGGTCGAACAATGGGATGCGGAGTGAGATCATCTGTCATGTCGCCGACAATGCGCTTCAGCGAACGGAACCGCAATCGCCCGGAGGACATTCCCCGGGCGATGTGCACTGAGCTCAGATCTTGACCAACTCTCCGAATTCCCATTCCTGAGTGGCTTTGGGAATAAAGTCCCAGCCATGCGCCAAGAGACGGTTATTCAGATCGGCCGGCGCCAGCTTAACGTAGCGTGCGACCATGCGGTCATTGGCCCAGCCCCCTCGCTTCTTGAGCGTGTCCATGATCCCGACTTGGCTGAGATACCAGGTGGCCCATGTATGTCGGAGAACATACGGCGTAACTTCTGGACCGAGGCCTGCTGCCTTGCGAACAGCGTCGAAGGCCCCTTTGATTTGCCCGCCGCCGTTCTCCCGAATGACATAAGGCTTTCCTTGGGGAGTCAGGAATACTTCGCCGTCCGCGGGGAGTTCGCCCATGAGGTTCCATGCCCTGGGTGGCAGATGCACCCAGCGGGGTCTGTAATCCGACTTCGCTTTTTCGATCCAGACCTCTCCACTTTCAGGTTTCAAGTGACTGGCCTGGACCTCCAGCATCTCTCCAGGACCGGCTCCACCGCCCAGCATAAAAGCAATCTTCTTCAGTGTCGTGCGATCTGGGTCCCATTTCCCTACGACTGCTTCATCATTTGCGGCGACGAGCAGTCGCTCAGCTTCTTCGGGCGTCAACCACCGGGTGCGCGGGATATCGCGGGTCTTGACCTTTGACTCCTGCCATTTCTCCTTGGCGAAGTTTATGACGGATCGCATGGGAGTGATAAGCTGGCGGTGGATTGTCTGATCAGCCGCGCCAGAATACATGACCTCCTTCAGGCGCAGCATCACAGCGTCATCGATATCATCTATAGAGATATCGCTTGGAATCTGCTCGTCCGCGATGATGGCTGCGGCGATCCGCTCTACGAAGCGCGCCTCGCGACCTTTGTCGATGTAACGGCTGGCGGCCACGATGAAAGGCTCGGCGGCAGGCTTCTCAGGCTCAACCGGTTTTGGAGCGACCGCGTCGGCCCAAGCATCCTCATACAGCCTCTTGGCTACACGGCATGCGAGCGTCTTGTCGGTTTCTGGAATTTCGCGAAGGCGACGGCGAAATCGTCTTCCGCGGATGGAAAAGGAGACCGTCCAGCGGCCAGAGGTTTCGTCCCACGTCGGGTCGTAGGCTTTTTGAGTTTCGGGCATTTTCTATAGTCACGCATTATCTGAATGTGCTCGGGATAGAAGACACGGCGCTTTCCGCTTCTTTCGCAGAAATCGATCTGGGCTTTTTCAAGTTGTTTGATCAGATCAAGGAAAGCGCGGTCACAGAGCCCAAGGGCTCGGGCCGCTCCTGTTTGGTTCAGAGGCTCAATGGCCCAATCTGTCCAATTCTGCGCTTTCATTGCGGGTGTCTTCCGGCGGGTTCGAGATCAGGGTTTCGGTTTCGCCACCGCTTGGGTGGCACCAGAACGATGGGTTCGACGCTTTCGCGCCAGTCGCCGAAAAATCGAAATAATCGGATTCCAGCCTTGGATTTCCCGCAAGCTCATGATTTTGAGGTAATTTTTTTAGAGCTTTTCTGGTCAAGGGCGCGCCGAATGAGCAGCAGAAGGATGGAGTCGGCACGCCCGCTCGTGGTGATCCTTCAACGAGCGCGGGCCATGCGGCCCTCAATGGGCAGCGCCCGTTCTGGGCGCTGCCGAAAATCAGGTTTTGAAATCGAAGCCTGCTTCGTGGAGGGCCCGCGCGCCGCAGAGCGCGGCGAGCACGGTATCCCGCAGCATCGCCAGGTCGCCCTTGGCCTCGGTAAGAGCGCTTGCGTTCGGCTCCACGAAGATCGACCGGTATCCTCCCCGCACGTGATTGTCGTCGCCGTGCCAATAGACGTGTGTTCCCCGGTCGATCTCGACACCGAGCGATGCGTTGAGCGCCTCGAGATCCTGCAAAAACTGGTCGGTGAAGATCTCGCGCCGCGCGATCCGCCCGGCCATAGATGTCGCGAAGCCACGTTTCGATGGCTCGAGCGACGGGATGACCACGTCTGTCAGCGCCTCCGCAGTAATGTGAGCCTGCATCAACGCGATGGCGGCGAGACGGCTGACTGCTTCGGGCGTCAGATCAACACCATCGACCAGATCGGCGAGGCGCGGGGCGAACCCGATCATACGGCTCATGCCGCCACCTGCTGGGTTACGGCCACTGCCGCCTCATTCATGGCGTCATGATAGGCCTCGAGCCTGGCGTTCAGGCCGTCCGCGAGGAGGCAGATCTCTTCGACCACTGGGCTCCCAAAATCGATCCCGGCGAACCGGGCGGATTCGATCCGATCAGGATCGTGAACATGCTCGAGCATCAGCAGATCGAGTAGGTTGCCCCAGGCTTGCATCATGCTGCGCGAAGGCGTCGCAAAGCTTGCGAGGCCGTCCAGGGCGGTGCGGGCGAGCCGAACGCCGGGCTGGCCGCCGAGCAGTGCCGCTGCATTGAGCAAGGCGTCAGCGTGCTCGTTGATGAAGCTCCGGAGGTCGCCGAGTGCCGAGAGCGGCTTAGTGAAGGTGAAAGCATCGGTGTCGAACATGGTGTATCTCCCATTCGGGCGTTTCCGACTCCAGGGTCGGGTCAATGTCCGTTCGTCCAGATCCTCTTTCCTGCGCGCCTCTCAGCTCCTCCTTCTGCTGCGGTTCTCGACAAGAGGGACCGCAGCAGAAGGAGGAGCCCAAGCGCGTTGCCCTCCTGCCTTCTGGCCGGGTCGCAATGTTCATCGTGTCCGGGCTGCTGGGGAGAGGCCGGAGAGGGGACACCCCTCTCCGCGCGCCCGGGGACGCTTAGTTCTTCTCCATCTCGTTTCCCGGGGTCAGCCGAAGCGATCAGGTCGCCAAATTTCTCTTCGTAACTTTTTTCTTCCGGCCCTCGGGCGCCGATCCAACATACCGATCACCAGTCATTCAATGGAGATCACGATGATCCTGAGACCTTGCAAATCGCCCCGCCCGCTGACCGCCGCTGCATCCGTGGCTGCATACGAACTCCGCGATGCAATTCGCGATATGACGCTCAAGGACCTGGAGCGGTTTATCTGCCCCTCTTCCGGTTCCTCCATCGGCGTGCTGGTTCAGGTCCAGTTCGACGAAGATAACGCCTATAAAGGCGTGAAATTTGAAATTTCAGCCAAACCGGAGAAAATTCACGCCGATTCATTTCACTGCTACGTTTCCATAATGCAGGGATACTGGAGAACCGAACATCAGCTCGTCGAGGCTGCGGAAGATTTCTGGCTGAACCGAGAGGCGAATCTCCGGACCGACCTCTTCGGCCGCGAGCTGGTTGCGATGACGACCGAAGAACTGGCAGCTGTGTCCCCATATCACAGTAAGCTACACTCAGGTTTTCACGCGAAAGATTTGAATGATGCACTGTTGGCCGCGTTGTCAAATCGTGAACGAGCAGCTCGGGAAGATGACTCAAATCACAAGAAAATCACGGCGCGGGAGGAATTGAAGCCGACGCAGAAATTCCTGGCAGATGAAGCCAAAGACGCGATCGCGTGGTGGGAAAGCCTGACAGAATCTGATCGAACACACCTTCCCGCCTATGATTACCGAGCCATCGGATATGAGGCGCGTGCAATCTTCACGTATCGGGACTTCATGGAGCAAAAACAAGAGCGCCTGAAACAGAAAGGAGCCGATCTGGCTTTCATGAACTCCACGCTCCCGCAGAAAACAGGCTGTTCTTCTGGAGCGAAGGTAGCGGCATAAGGTAAAGCTTTGTGGCGCAGGATATTTCAAGCTAACCTGCGCCCTTCAGTCGAACCTTCACTTTCTGTTTCCTGCGGACCTTGATCCGCTTTCCAGTCGCCGCGACTGTGTCGGGATTCTCATATTCCTCCGGGTCGATCTCTTGTTCGAATTCGTCGTCCCGGTCCTCGTCATCGCTGGGTTCAACAGTGGGAGACGAGCCATGGAGCCCATTTGCGCCGACAGTGTCTTCAGGCGGCGTTCTGTTGGTATTCATTTCATTCGCCCATGCAATGGCGGCCTCGTAGCCGCCGCCCGGCACTGTTGTAAGATCGATCGAACCCGCGTCGTCCACTGCCTTACGTTTGTCTTGTTCAGTCTGCGCCTGCACTATCCGCGCGCAATCTGTGTCGCGTTCTCTCTTGCGCTCGGCTTCGCGCGCAGCCGCAATCTGCTCGGAGCGCCCTGATAGACGCGCCTTCTTTCTTTCGAGCGCACGAAGGGTGGACCAGCACTCCCAGCGTTCTTCATTGCGTGCCAGTGTCTCCTCCCTCTTGAGCGCTGCCATTGGCATCCGCTGGGTGACGTCGTCACCAGCGGCACGCGCCTTTTGTGTCGTTCGTGGGCCGAGGTGATCTTGCGCCTCAAGGCCTTCTGGTGCATCCCCAGCCTCCGCCATCGCTTCGTAAGATCGAAGGTCGATTCTGGCATGCGATTCGTTCCGCGCAAGCGCCTGGTTCGTCCTGCGCTGCCACTCGGCGCGAATCTTGAGAAGCATCTCAGGGCCGGTCTTCAGATCGTCGAGGACACGTGTCTTTTCTCCAAAGGCACCTGTATCTCGGTCTACCGTTCGCGTCGTGAACCTAATGTGCGCGTGAAAATTGCGGTTCGTCATCGCCGGATCGAACAAAGCTTCGTGGAGTTCCTGGAGACCTTCCGGCGTGTGGCGATCGCGCCAGAGACGCTTCCCTTCGATCGCATTGTTGAAGTTCGGCGCGTGGACCACATGATGAACCGCGACTCCAAATTCGTCCCGCAACCAGCACGAGAATCCCTTGACGAGCCTGTGCTGTTCGGTGAGCGGCAGCTCGGCGGGCAGTGCCGGGCGAAGTTCCCGCGCCACCCTTGCGTTCCTCTTGACCTCCGCTTTCTCTGCGGCGTTCCAGAGGTCCTCCGCGCTTCTCTCCCACCCGACCACCCCTTCCGAGATAAGGCCTACCGCTGAACGGTAGTTGTAGCGGCGGCCCGTTCGTTCATCGGTCATGCTCGTCCGCGCGGCGTAGGCGGCAGCCGCGACCGAGGAGCGCCCATCGGCGCGAGAGATGACGAGGAGCGGACAGTGGCTCGCTGGGTGTATGCGTCTGTGTTTCATGTATCGGAAGATCGCGCCCTCGCGTGGTCTTCGCTACTCAAGGCCCGCTGCCCAAGCGCGCAGGCAATCGAAGATTGCGTAACTGCGCCCTTGTCTTTCGCCGCGGGCCCGACGGGGTCACCCGGCGGGACCGGAAAAAACGTTTATCAAAGGGACGCAGTCACTGCTCGGAGGCGCGATCTCCCTCTCAGGAAATCATGCAACCAAAGGAAAGATCATGCCGAAAATCGACGAACAGATCGCAGTGGTCGCGAGGAAGATCGAGCAGAACCGCAACCGCCTCAAGGACCTCAAGGGACGAGCGACCAAGCAGGATCGTAAAGACGATGCGCGGCGAAAATTGCTCTACGGGGCAGCCTACCTGGCAGCACTGCCATCGCTCAGCACGGACGCCCAAAAGCGCAGCCTGGAGCGCGTCGAGGCGTGCATCACGCGCCCGAAGGATCGTGAATTCTTGGGCTTGGAACCGCTGAAGGATACGAACAGCCACAGCAAAATTTCCAAGGACGCAGACAAGGCAGTCACGGCGGACTTGCCCTTCGCCAGTTCTCCCACCAGTGAATGATTTCACGCGCGTTGAATGATCTTTCCCTGATCAGCGCGGTATTCATGGAGGTGGAGCGTCTTGCTCTGAAGAAGCTCGACCGCCTCATGGATCACGTCGAGCGGCACGATGAACCACTCCCTGGGATGCACGGGTGTGCCGAACCGATCCTGGATCGTGATGTCGAGCCGACCAGGCGCGAAGAACCGGTGGAGCAGGTTCTCGAGCGCCACCCGATTGATATCGATCAGCGTAAAGGTCGCGACCACCTCAACGCCTGCCAAGAGGAATGTCGGTTCCTTTTCCGCGTTCGCGAACCGCCGTTCGACCTGCCCACCGGTGACACCGATCTTGTGAATGACGGCGCGATTTTCGGCGACGAGTGGGTGGTCGGACTGGCTGCGCAGGACGTAGATCGTGCCAGTGTCACTGCCCCCACCCTCGACGGCGTTGTTGAACAGAGGCCCCGCGTCGGGATCGGTGATGCGACGACCTGCTGGATCTTGTGTGAGCGCTTTCTGCAATGACCGGGCGAGCAGATTGCTCTCGGTTCCGTTGTCGAAAATGACCCTCAGCCGGCTGTCCCGGTTCCCGGATTCGTTCGTGAACGGATCACCCGCATGCGCGACGTATGCCATCAGCCCATCGACGATGAAAAACCGGCCGGGTTCGATCTCGGACTTGCGTTCAAATTTCAGGGTCTGCCGTGCGCCATCGGCGATGTCCGCCCTTGCAGCGTCGAAGAGTGGCGCGAACTGATCAAAGTCCGGACACGGTTGGCGGCTGGCAACATCGTCCGGCACGGCGCGACGTTCAGCCTGGGTCCGGACATGCTTGAGTTCTGTGAGGCTGGATTGCTCCTCTCCAGATATACCCAACGACGCGAGCAGAGCGTCGTCATCGAGATCTTGCGGTTGCGTTTCGTCGTGCGAGCCCGGTTTCGACACCGCGAGAAGATTCTGTGTATCGACCGCAGCCAGCAGTTCCCTGCATTCTACCAGATCCCGCAGCCTGTCGAGCCGGACGGCATAAAGGCGTTCGAAGATGTCGCGATCGGCGCCGTGCTGCGGTGCCCTTCCGTGCTCCTCGGTGAACTTCTGGATGTCCTCGAAGCCGGCGATGATGCGTGCCTCGCGCGGGCTGGTCGCGGCCTTTTTCTTCTCGATCGGTTCAAGACCGAGGTCGGACAGGATATCGAGATCGGACCGTTCAGGCATTTGCAGCCGCCTTTCTCTGAAGGAAGGCTATGCCCTCCGCCATCTGACGCTCCCAGGCGTCGGTCGAGGTCAGCGAAGGCAGGCGGCCGCGCTCCTGCCGGAAACGGACCGCGCGCTCTGCCAGCATGCGCGCCTCGTCGTGGGTGAGGTTGATGCGCTTCCTGGCAATGATTGCCGCGATATCCCGCAAGACCGCCTCGTCCATCGACTTCGCCAGGATAGCACGGGCGGTTTGAAACGGGTTGATCCGGTCTATCAAGTCGATTTCCAGGTCCTTCACATCCGTCACATATTGGCGGACACCTGTGATGAAGGCCGTATTCGCCTTGGGTTCGTCCGAAGGATCATGTGCGGGCGCCTTGGCCTTGCCCTGTTGCGTCATCGCGATCGCCGCGACGGCATGCTGCCGCACGGCCTCGCGGTCGTCATCGGACAGTTCCGGATACCGGTCGGCCACGATCCGTCCCATCCGGATCTGTGTATACTCCTCGGCCGGCGTCTCGTCGTCGAAGACTCCGCGCTCGACAGTCTGACGGTCTTGCACGAAGGCGGCCAGCACCTCGTTGATGTCCTGTTCACAGATACGCTTGGCCTCGGCACTTTTCGGAGGCACAAGCCCACCGATTTCCATGTGGAACTGTCCGGTCCCCTCGTTGAAGCCAACGTTGGTCTTGCCGTTCTGGTAACCATTCTCGCCGTAGTCGAACCCGTCCTTGCTGCCTGCCGACTTAGGGGTGAAGGTGAACTTCGGCGCCAGAACCTGCTCCATCAGCAGACTGGCGGCGATGGCTTTCAGCGTATCGTTGACGGCCTCATTCACCGTCTCCTCCGACGCATCGGGCTCCGCTATCAGGTTCGTGAAACGGGCGCTCGTCTTACCAGGTGCATCCCGTGTAGCGCGGCCGATGATCTGGACGATCTCGGTCAGCGAGGATCGATAGCCGACGGTCAGCGCGTGCTCGCACCAGATCCAGTCGAAGCCCTCCTTTGCCATCCCCAGGGCGATGATGATGTCGACATGGTTGCGGTCGTCAGCGTGGGCGGGATCTTTCAGAGAGCCAATCACTCGGTCCCGGCGGGCGCCGTCGTCATCCACGAGATCTGCGATCTTCAGGACAGTGCCGTCCGGGCGTTCGACAAGCTGGAAGCCGGTATCGGGGTCGGCACCCTTCCAAGTGCCGAGCGCCTGCATGATGTCCTCCGCCTCGCGGATCTTGTCCCCCAAGCTCTCGCGGGCGTTCACGTTCGGGATGTGGACGATGGTTTTCCGTCCGGCATCCAGCACCTCGGCGATGGCATCGAGGTAGCGACCGCTGTAGAAGTAATACCCGATGTCGAGCGACTTCAGATGATCGTAGCCGTTCAGCTGCTCATAGTAGGTATAGGTGACCGTCTCGAACCGCGCCTCGTCCTCGGGCATCAGGACAGCCTCTGCGTCGCCGCGGAAGTAGCTGCCCGTCATGGCAACGATGTGCGTCTTGTCGCGCACCATGAAGTCCCGCAGGTGCGCGCCCAGGCGGTTCTCTGGGTTGGCGCTGACATGGTGGAACTCGTCGACCGCGATCAGCCGGTCGTCGAAGGCCTCGACGCCCATGTCGTCCACGGCGAAGCGGAAGGTGGCATGGGTGCAGACCAGCACACGGTCACCCGACGCCAGGAACGCCTTGACCGATGCCACCTTGCCCTTGGCAACCTTCGGATCATCGGCGCCTGGCGCGTTGCAGAGGTTCCACTGCGGCGCGACTTTCCAGTCGGACCAGAACCCGTATTTCGACAGCGGCGTGTCCTTGAACGACGCGCCAATGGACCGCTCGGGCACCACGATGATCGCCTGCTTCAGCCCCTGGTTCTCGAGCTTGTCGAGGGCAATGAACATCAACGCCCGGGACTTGCCCGACGCCGGGGGCGACTTGATCAGCAGATACTGCTCGCCACGCATCTGGTAGGCACGCTCCTGCATGGCGCGCATGCCGAGCTCGTTGGACTTCTTCGAGGCGCCGGTTGCGGCGTATTGGACAGAGACGGAGGGGGCATTCTTTACGTGGTCGGTCATGTCTTCTCTCCTGCCTCGATCGCAGTCTTCCATGCTTCCTCGATGACGCCGTCTTCTGCGAGGAAGAACTCTCGCCCGAGAGACCGTCCGTCGCGGTCGAGCACCGCGATCATGGCAGCTTCTGCGGCCTTACCCTGGATGGAGCCGGGAAAGGCTATTCGGCCCTCGGCCTCGGTGGATTTCAGAACGTTCCATTGGAAGGGGCCGACCGGGATATGCCGGTTGTGGGCTTCTCGCCTGTCTTCAGGAGCCTTCGAAAAACCGGCCTTGACGATCTTGCCGCGGGCACTCGGATCGTTGAGGAAGATGCCCGGCTTGCCGGACAGGGCCAGGACGTAGACGTGGCACGGGCCCTCGGCCTCTCTGTGTTCTGTCGGCGATTGTGACGTGGGACCCGGGCGGCTTGGCCGCAGCACGTCCTCCGCAGGCGCAAAATTTGTCTCACCAATTGGAGGGCAATTGAATACCTCGATTTCGCGAAGGTTCATCGCAAGAAGACGCTTCGCCTCATAAATAGACAATGGCGTGCCTTGAGACCCGATGTGCTGCCCATTCGTCCCTTTATAGGTTTCAGATGCGAAATCTCTGATGTGCATCCTGCTATCCTCGGATACCTCCCAGGCTCGAACAACGCGAACAGCATTGGCCCAGCTCCCTCGTGACCTCGGATTGCTTTCTTTGTCCGCGAATGCAGCACTCGGCATGTAATCTCGATCGACGCCAATCTCGTGTGAGCATTGGAGGACACCGATGATCTGATGCTTCTCCTCTGGCTTTGCCTGAGGAGACCCTGCGATCACGACCAACACACCAGCTTGGCTCCGACGGAGGAAGCTCTTGCGCTTCCCATCTGTGTCGAACCCTACAAAACCCCATGTGCTGGGGTCGAACCCATCGAAATAAGTGATCCAAACATTCGGCGGTTCGGCGTTGATCGCGTCGAGAGGGCTCATCATGATGCCTTCTCCTTCTTCGCGGTCATCTTGCTATACATGTCGAAGAGCTTCTCCAGGCGTTCGGTGTCGTTGCGGAAGCGGCGGCCGATGTAGATGCGTTCGAGGGTTTCGTCGTTACGATCATGGGCGGCGCGGAGGTCGGCGGGCATCTTCTCGGGGTCGTAGAGCTCGGCGATGGTGGCGGGGAAATGCGCCTCGCGGGCGAGCAGGATGTCCTCGGCGCAGCGGGTGAGGTTGATCTTGTCGGTCTCGGTGAGTTTTGGGACAGGGAAGGTGTTCCAACCGAGCGTGTTGGAGTAGGAAAAATCGGTTCGCATGCGAACGCAAACGGTGGCGATCCAAGTTAGGTGTATTCGCGAGGCAATAAGGGCCAAGCTCCAGATAGGAGCGTCATAAATTGCGAAATTTCTGTCGCCGATTATAGTATCTTGATCAACCAAGTCGACGGGCAGGTATTCTCGGTTTTCCGAACTGACTCTCGCTACGACCAGCGCATGGCGTTCGGCGGTCCCTTGAATTTGTCGGAAGCGATGGGGGAAGTCGGCGGCCGGACGTGTCTCGGCGGCTTTACTGTTCGCACGCATCTCCCTAACCCCTTCAATTCGTGAGGCGATAGCCGGGATATCCTCTGCAATTGCGCGCTCGCCGTCTTCGATCCAGAGGCAATAGCGAAGATCACCTCTGATGAACTCCTGCGCCCCAAGGAACCGCTTGACGAAACGACGCGAGCTCGGAAACTTCTGTTCGAGAACATTCTTCTCGTCCGGCGAGAGGAAAAAATTTCCGCCATCTGTGGGCTTGTTGCCCCATACCATCTTGCCTCGGTTGGCCGGAGTCCGGCTGACTGGATGGACAATAATGTCAGGTCCACCAATCAGATATGGGTTAATATTTGAAACTTCTTTTGACGTAGGCCGCCCGTCACTCCCAACTTCGTAAATCCTTCTGCTCGATGCTGTGACTTGGGGACGGAACCCAACGATGACCACAGTCACACCGGCGTTATGCGACGCAAGGTTTGCCCATCTGAATGGAGAATGTGCGAAGAAGATTTTTTGCCCGGCATCCAGGATTTGTGGCCATAAAATCGGCACCTGCGAGCCTTGGCAGACAGACTTGGTGCTAACGAACGCCGTGGCAGAAGTATTCTGCCGGCCCATGTAGTCCGAACCCTTGATGAGCCATCCGGCTACGTAGTCCAAGGACTTCCATGACTTGATCCGACGACCAACGAGTTCCCGGAGTTCCTCTTTCTGGCCCCCTGATTGCCACGTGCTGCCGAGATAGGGAGGGTTCCCGCAGATATACGTCTCCCACTCCTCGCCACCGCCTTCCAGGTTCAACCGCCCCGTCGGCCCGCCCAGATCCTGCTCCTCGGTCGAAGCCGTCACCGGAGGGCAGACGTCCTCCCAGTTGATCCGTAGTGCGTTGCCCGTCACAATAGTCCCCGTCGCATGTAGCGGCAGGACCAGCGCCCGGGCCTCCATCTGACCGATGAAGCGCACGTCGCACTGGAACTCGGCGATCAGCAGCGACAGGCGGGCGATCTCGGCCGCAAAGCTCTTGATCTCGATCCCGTAGAACTGGGTGAGGGAGATGGCCGAACGCTCCAGAGCCTCGCCCCGGCGGCGCATGATCTCGTCCTCGATCTCGCGCATCTTGATGTAAGCGATGACGAGAAAATTCCCCGATCCGCAGGCCGGGTCGAACACACGGACGCGCGACAGGCGCTGGCGCAGGTTGAAGAGCTTGCGCTTGTTCGTGCCCGCCGCCTCGAGCTGCTCGCGGAGGTCGTCGAGGAACAGCGGGTCCAGCACCTTCTGGATGTTCGGCACGGAGGTGTAATGCATCCCCAGCTCACCACGCTCGTCATCGTCGGCGACGGCCTGGATCATGGAGCCGAAGATGTCGGGATTGATGGTCTTCCAGTCGAGTTCGCCCGCGCGCAGCAGGTAGGCGCGCGAGGTGCGGGTGAAGGTCGGGCAGCCGATATCGTCCTTGAAGAGCCCTCCATTGACGTAGGGAAAGACATCAGCCCAGGATTTCACACCCGCCCGGTCGCCCTTGCGCGGGTCGAGGTTCATGGACCGGAAGAGCTCGAGCAGCACATCGCGGGTGTTGGACCCGTCCGCCTCGGTCATCTGGCGGAGGGTGGTAGTGAACAGGTCATCGCCGTTGAAGATACCGGTGTCCTCGGCGAAGAAGCAGAAGATCAGCCGCGCCATGAAGCGGTTGAGATCGCCGCGCTTGTCGGCCGCCTGCCAGTCCGGGTTGTCCTTGAGAATCTGGACGTAGAGCCGGTTGAGCCGCCCGGTGGCCTTGATGTCGATCGGGTTGTTCTTGACCTCGGCCACGGTCGAGATGCCGGCCAATGGGAGGAAGAAGCCGAAATGGTTTCCGAGTTCGGTCAGCGGGCCCGAGATGACCTCGCCAGACCCGATCTCCTCGGCCTCGAAGTGCGTGCCGTCGGTCGCAAAGATGAACTTGGCCTTCTGCCGCTCGGTCAGGGGGCTGGCGCGCAGGCGTGCCAGCATCTCGACGGTCTGGCTGGGCTCGGCCACCGCGATGTGGATGTTGTTGCGCTGAAGCACGCCGCCGACATCGGACTTGTTGGTGTTGCCGGTGCGCAGGCGCTTGACGGTCGCCTCCTTGTTGCCGAAGGCGGTCAGGAAGGCGAAGGGGAACTCCTGGGGATCGAAGGCAGCGTCGGCCAGCTGGGATACAGCTTCCTCGATCTCGACGGCGTTCATGCGATTCCCCCTGCTCGTGTTTTCGCTGACATTGCATGATCTTTGATGGAGATACCACGCCGGACGCGCCGGCGACGACCGGCACGCCCTGATCGGGAAGGCCGTTGGCCGCACCATCGCTGCCGTTTTCGATTGTTGATCCGGGGTCTTCCCTCTTGGTTCCCATCTTTATTCCGAGGTTCCAATAGGTTCCCGCAGTGAGGATGGCATTAATTTCAGTAGGTTATACTGAGATCGGAACAATTATTTTGGAAATTATTCCCAGACCTTGGCCAATTTGAACGGAAGTCTGGGGCGTGAACACACGATCTTTGGATTTGAATGACAGAAATCACGGGCGATCACGCAGCTTTCTTGGCGGACGGCGCCGATTTCACGGATAGCCGCGCAAATTCTTTGGCCAATCCTGCATTTTGTGCGGATGTCTCCGGGGCGTAGTTCCTCTTCGGATCAACCGAAGGAGACAATCATGTCCAGTCCAACCCACTACAAGTGCGACGAGAAGGTAGTGACTCTTCTCGAGAAAAAGAAACTCAAGCTGAACGCGCTGCGGCTCGTTCATGCGACCTATCACTACCTCGACAATCACCCAGGGTGGCAGCCGTCGTTCATGGCGCTGGCGGATAAGCTGGGACAGGTTCGGACCTGCACCGCCCTCTGCGCGACACTCTGCGCGACGACAGCTTCCCCCGCCGCCAATGACCTCAACATGATCCACGAGGGAATGCTGGACCTCGACGGCACGGGGCTTTTTCAAACTCTCGAGCTCGATGGACGGAAGCTGAGGTTTCGTTATTCCCATAGCCTGGCAACCGCGGCGACCAAACTCGTCAAGAGCAAGTTTGCGATGGTGGATTGCGGAATCATCGCTCAACTCCAATCGCCCTGGCAAATATACTTCTATGTCCGGGCGGAAATGGTGCAGCGCCAAAGGCACCCGATCTTCTATTTGCCTCGAGTGTGTCCCATGAACGAGCCATGGAGTGAAACCAAGCGCACTTGGTTGGCCGCGGCGTGCCGTGTCGGCTCGATACTCGGGCACCACTACGTCTTCATCCCGGAGCTTGATCCTCAGTGTGAAAACGTCATCGCTGTCAAAGTAAAGATCGTGCACAGCAAGACCCAGTGGTCACAAGGGCGCCTGTTTCCTCGACATGCGCCCGAGCCCGTCAGCACGGTCGCCAATGGCAAGAGCCGGACATTGACGCGCGAAGAGCTCAGGAAAAGGAAAGACTGGACACGATTCGATGAACTGGTCCCGGCGCTCAAGTAGCAGGCTTTCATGGCGACTGCTTGCCTGTCAATTTCTTGAGGCAATCGTAGTTATAGACGTAGATTCTGACCCGAAAGCCAAAATCATGATCTACGATCAGATTGGAATTGATCGCAAGCGTCCCATGGCTCTTCCTCTTCGATATCCTGGGAATCTATGGCGTCATCGAATTGTAGAATGGTCAAAGACATATCAAGGAACTCAGACACCATCGCCAGCTCGCGCACGGGCTCGGACCCACGGCTGAAATCCCAAATTCCAGAGGGTCGCGAAACTGGGTTCTTCGACAGAAAACCCCGTTCGTCAGAACAGACGGCGGCCAGCGCGTCGCCAGGGATTGGCATCCCTGGCCGAACGAAGATGCCGCTTTTGTAAGCAGACTTGCTCGCACGGCCCCACTTCGCGAAGCCGTCTCGCGCGATAACCATGACTGCACGCTTGTTCGTAAAGTCGATCCATTTGCGACAGGCTGCGGTGAGCGAGACGCCGTAACGATCGATGACGTGGTGCAAAAGGTCGACGGTCACCTCCTCGCCGTTCACCTGTGCGCGGAAATCATCAAGCGGCATCAGCAAGAAGGATGCGAAAGTGTCGGCCTCTTCCTCGCGCTGTCTTTCTCCTTCATCCCATGCACTCGGCCGCAAAGGTTTGCATTGGAAATCGCATTCTCGCTTGAGGTGGCCGGTCGAGTAATCTCGGCTGGAGAGAATCGGGCGGTGGAGCTGATAGTGTCCAAATTCATGCGCTATGGTGAAGCGCGTTCGGCCTCGATAACGTGGATCATCATTGTAGACGATGTGCCATTCTGGACGTTTTCTGTGCGGCCGGAGCATTCCCTCAAAGCCTGGGAGGTCGCCACCGACGATCTTGCCGATGGGGTCTTCGTTGTTTCGTGAAACCTCTCGGGCAAGATCTTCTATGTCTACCGGGAAGCGTCCCTCGCCCAATACATGTCGGAGCATGATCGAGAGCCGGTTTGCCTCCTGCTGCGGGGGTTTTCGCTTTTCGCCAACCATCAATCGTCGTCCAGGGCATCCAGAATCCGGCGGAGGCGCTCTTTTTCCGGGGATTTCATCTTTTTGTATTTGCGGAAGAAAGCGATGTCTTCGGATTCTTCCTCTTCCTTTTCCCCCTCGCCAACCAAAAGATACTCAACCGTGGTGTCGAGCGCGGTAGCGATTAAGGTTAATTTTTCAGCCGAAGGCCGTGTGACTTCCTTGTTCTCGATCTCCCACATGTAGCTCTTGCTGGAGCCGACCCGCTCGGCGAGTCCCTCCAGAGTGAGCCCGCGCTTTCGTCGTAGCTCGCGAACTCGCTCTCCCAGCGGTGTTGGCACAGTTATACCCTCTTCTCCGTTAGTTCGTTATCGCCATACCTGTAGTCCTTGACACGCCATACGCACAAGCTTTATCTGGGTGCATGTTCGTTACTACGAACTTTGATTCTCGTAGAAGCCAGACCATGGAGGCCCAAATGGCTACAGGCAAAAAACCCGGCACGCATCACGTCGTGCCGAATGCGGATCGCGGATGGGATATCCGCCGTGGAGGAGGGGGGCGCTCGAGTGGGCATTTCGACACCAAGCAGGAAGCGGTTCAGCGCGCTCGCGAGATTAGTCGCAACGCCGAGACCGAGTTGAAGATCCACAATCGTGATGGCCGCATCGCGCAATCGGATTCACACGGGAACGATCCTCGCAACATCAAAGGCTGAGAGGGTGATCGAAGCTCCGAATGCAGCGCCAACGCCCCGAACCAGGAATAAGGACTTCGCGAACCATGAGACGTATCCTGAGCATTGATGGCGGTGGCATCAAAGGAACCCAACCGGCAGCCTTCCTGGCGAGTTTGGAAGAAGACCTGGATGAGCCGATTGGTCGCTACTTTGATCTGATCGCGGGAACGTCAACCGGGGGTATTCTCGCGGTGGGCCTTGCCCTCGGCATCCCGGCCAAGACCCTTCTGGAACTCTACGAGAGCCGGGGGCCGACGATCTTCGGGCAGGCGGGAGACCCAGGCTGGCTCGGTCGAAAGACCCGGGATGCGCGTGCCGCCCTACGTCACCTGGTCAAGCCCAAACACGAGGCATCAGCACTGCGGGACGAGCTCCACGCCGTCCTTGGCGACAAGCTCATCGGCGAGGCGGAAACCCGTTTGCTGATCCCGGCCTGGGATGCCGATCAGCGCAGCGTCTACATCTACAAGACTTCGCATCATCCACGGCTGACCAAAGATTACCGGAAGCCTGCGCTCGACGCGGCAATGGCGACGTCGGCAGCCCCGACCTACTTCGCGCGCCACAAGACGGTGGATGATGTCGGCCTTCTTGATGGCGGCACCTGGTGCAACAATCCGGTGGGTGTCGCGACTGTCGAAGCGATCTCGATGCTCGGCTGGTCTCCACAGGACCTGCACATCCTGAGCCTCGGCTGTGTTGACGAGGTCTACATGCTGCCTGAGTCCCCCGGTAAGGCCGGCCTCGGGTTGAAGGCCCTCAGTCTTCTCATGGACGGGCAGTCCCGCGGTGCGCTCGGCATTGCTCGCCATCTGGCAGGTGATCCTCACGACCGAACGGCCGTTCACCGGTATTCGCCGAGCGTCCCGGACGGGTTCTTTTCCCTCGACGACACCACCAAGATCCGGAGGCTCAAGGGGCTTGGCGCCTCGAGCGCCAGGCACGCGAGCCCCACCCTGATCCCGATCTTCTTTCAGCAACCCGCCGAGCCGTTCGTGCCCGTGCATCAACTCGAACGGAACGCGGCATGAACCAGATATTCTCGCAACCTCTCACCGACACCGCCATTCAACGGCGCGCCCAAGTCTTCACGATCCTCGAGGAGATCTGCCAGGAGCTGGAATGGACCAAGACCCAGTTTGAGAAGGCCCGAACCAGTTACGAAGCCGTCGCGGACTGGTTGGCTGGATCGAGCGATTGCATGCTTGCCTCCCTCCATGTCTATCTGCACGGCTCCGGCGCGCTCGGCACCTCGATCAAACCGATCGGACGCGACGAGTTCGACGTCGACCTGATCAGCTTCATCCTCGGCCTTGGCCCAGAGATCGAGCCGACACGCGTGAAGGCTGCGATCGGTCAGCGTCTGCGTGAACACGCCTACTACGCTTCGATCTTGGAAGAAAAGAAGCGCTGCTGGCGCCTGAACTACGCCGGTGACTTTCACCTCGACATCTCGCCGACGATTGCCAATCCAAACTGCATAAACGGTGGTGAACTGGTGCCCGATCGTAAGCTGCGGGACTGGCACGTGACAAATCCTCGGGCCTATCGGGCCCTCTTCGACGAGCGAGCGGCCTTGGTCCCAAGGATGACGCAGTCGATCACCGCCGAACAACGCGATGCGGCCACCATCGAGCCGTTCCCGGTCCGCCAGTCGGTCAAGGGCATTCTCCGGTGGACCGTGCAGCTCCTGAAGCGTCACCGGGATCTGGAATTCCTGCATGTTGAGGAGGAGATCGCGCCGATCTCGATCATCATCACGACGCTGGCCATGCGATCCTATGAGATGTGCGTCAGGCGCCACGTGTTCGTCGACGAACTCCAGGTGCTCATCGATACGATCCGCCTGATGCCCGTCTTCATCGAGCGACCGTTGGTGAACGGCTGCCAGATCTACGCGGTTTGGAACGAAACCGCGGAAGACGAGAATTTCGCCGAGCGATGGAATGAAGAACCGGCGCGGGTCGAGGCCTTCTACAAATGGCACCGCAAGGCGCTGGCTGACTTTGAAGCGCTGCGGGACCTCGTCGGCCTCGACGCAATTGTGGGTTCCATGAAACAAAGCCTGGGCGACAGGCTGGTCTCCCGGACCATAAACCGGCGTATGGATGTGCTGAACGAAGGAAGGAAGACGGGTGCTCTGATGCTCGGCGCAGGTGTCGGTCTGACCACCCAGAGATCGGCCGCCTCGACACCGGTCGCCAAGAACGAGTTCTTTGGAGACTGAAAACGTTGTCGAACGTGCCCGCAAGAAATAGGCTTTCGTTGTCCCAGCAGTATCTATTCCTTCAGCGTTCCAAGACGACTGTCGGGAATGGGCTGCTTCGCCCTAACCGTCTGGAATGGCGTTTTATCGCACGACCCACGCCGCTCTCCCGATCCTATCGGGTGATTCTCGTGTTGGAGAGGGACGGAACGCCGGATGTGCGGGTTATAGACCCGGATTTGAGGTTGCTCGCTGGCCGACGTGATCTCCCGCATATCTACCGTGACCCAGATCGGCTCTGCCTATATTTGCCTGGGACCGGGCAATGGGATGACAGCAAGCGTTTAGACCTTACCATCATCCCATGGACACACTTGTGGCTGATTTTCTTTGAAGAATGGCTGGTGTCTGACGATTGGAAAGGTGGAGGAAAACACCCTGGCGAGGATGATCCAGACGAGGGCAATCGTGCGTTGCGCCGCAGCCTTCGACGAAGACGTTAGCCCAAGCATTTTGATCTGTATGTCATTATCTCGAGATGCGGCCTCATCAAGCACGCAAAGTGAACGTCCGCATAGAACGGCCATTTCGCAGCATCGGCGGTGCCGTTCACGGGCCGGTCGCATCGGGGCTCGTCTCGCTGCACAGGCGAACTTGCCTCCGGAGAAGCGGTCGATCTGATTGCAGACGACGGCACCGGGCGTGTCGGATGCGCGTGTAGGCCGGATGCATGAGCAGACTGCCCCCGTCTTCAAAGATTAAGAACGGCCAGCCCAAACGAAGGGCTTCCTCGAGATCCTGTTGCCCGGCGCCGACGTGCTGCGCCGAAAACGTTGAAGAACGTCAAGACATCAAAAAACTTCCTTTGACCAGGCCTTAAAAATTGCCAGATTCTTGCCACTGCACCATGCGTCTGGGTGCGGATTTCAAGTGAAGGCAGGCACCAGTGGTTCGAAAGCTTGGTTTGCCTTCACATTGATTTTTGGCCTTGTTTCCTTGGTCTGAGATGGATACACCCGCCAACGGAGACGTGGCCGAGTGGTCGAAGGCGCTCCCCTGCTAAGGGAGTAGGCGGGAAACCGTCTCGAGGGTTCGAATCCCTTCGTCTCCGCCACCGACCCCCATCTCATTTCCCTGTACCGAATTCGAGCAGAATTCCCCCGCGATTTCCGCGGCTTGTGGGGTCGTTCCCTGGACACAGACGCACTTCGCCAAGCGGGATTGCCGTGTTCACGGGGCCGGTCTCTGTCGGCCATTTCAGGAGGTGCGGTTTGCGTGGGATTTCCCTGATACCCCGGGATTTACAGGGAATTCCGCTCCATCGGAGGGTCCACGGTCGAAATCGAGCTGGAATCTCGCCGCCAAGACAGTGACTTACGGGCGATTTCCCTACGCGAAGCAGACTACACGACACAGCCGTTTTTGGGGTGGCCGAGACCGGCAAGAGAGATTCTTCTGGTGGACTCGACCTCGCCAAAGGAACGGTCCCTTGAATATCCGTGCTCTCGCCGATCTCCAGAAAACGCTAACTCCGCATGTGCCGTTGGGCAAGTCACGGCTCGACACGCTCTGCATGATCCTGCTTGGCATGATCAGCGCCCGAACGGTGAACCTGACGCATATCGCGAGCGAGCGGCCAAGTCGCGCCATGGTTGCATCGACCTATCGCCGTCTGCAACGCTTCTTCCAACACGTGTGCCTGCCCGAGGATTGGAGCGTGGGCATCGTGATCTCGCTGCTCGGCAACCCTCGCCCTTGGCATCTGTGTCTTGACCGCACCAACTGGAAGATCGGCAAGACCGACGTTAACGTCCTCGTGTTGGCCGTCATCACGGCCAGGTTCCGTGTCCCGTTGATGTGGACCATGCTCCCGCATTCCGGCAACAGCACGACCGCTCAGCGCATCGCGCTGATGAAGCGGTATCTCGCGTATTTCGACGCCTCAACCGTTCGGATGCTGCTGGCGGATCGTGAGTTCATCGGTCAGGAATGGTTCACTTTTCTCGTCGAGCAGGAGATCCCCTTCGCGATCCGCATGA
>NZ_CYPR01000178.1 GCF_001408515.1 Jannaschia seosinensis
GGGCTCGCGGTCNTCACGCTGCCCGAGCACCATCGCCGCCGGCTGCGCACTTCAAACCCGATGGAGCGATCCGTCCAGCAGGAGCTCAAGCGGCGCACCGTAAAGGTCAGGGTCTTTCCCAGCGACGACGCTCTGCTGCGACTGGTCAGCGCCGTCCTCGTAGAGATCGACGAGAAATGGGCCTCCGAGACCAAGGCCTACATCAAATGGGAATGCCAGGATGCATGACCCGCTCTCAGCAGAATTTCCAGACCGCAGGTTGCTCTATCGGCAAGGGCGGCGGGGGCGGCAAGGTCAAGACGACCGAGTACCTCTACTATGCCAGCTTCGCAGTGGCCTTGTGCGAGGGGCCAATCACCGGCATCGGGCGCATCTGGGCCGACGGCAAGCCGATGGACATCTCCGGCGTCACCTGGCGCTGGTATCCCGGCGACGAGTCGCAGACCGCCGACCCGTTCATCGCGGCGAAGATGGGCGCGACCAGCACGCCCGCCTATCGCGGCACCGCCTATGTGGTCTTCGAGGAACTTGCGCTCTCGACCTATGGCAACCGCCTGCCGCAGCTCTCCTTCGAGGTGTTCCGGCCGCTCGCCGATCCCGACACCGCCGAGGGGCTGACCCGCGCCGTCACCATGATCCCGGCCTCGGGCGAGTTCACCTACGCGACACAGGCGATCCGCAAGACCGATGGCGGCGCGACGGTTCCCGAGAACCTGAACGCGCTGGCAGACTCCACCGACATGGTGGAGGCGCTGGACCGGCTGCAGGCCATGGCGCCTGCGGTCGAGAGCGTCAGCCTCGTGGTGGCGTGGTTTGGCGACGACCTGCGCGCGGGATCGTGCAAGGTGCGGCCGGGCGTCGAGGTGTCGGCCAAGTCGACCACGCCCGCCAGCTGGTCGGTGAACGGCGTGAGCCGCAGCAATGCCTTCCTCGTCAGCCGCGACGATCAGGACCGCCCCGTCTATGGCGGCACGCCGTCCGACTTCGCGGTGGTGCAGGCGATCCAGGAGATGAAGGCGCGCGGGCTGCGGGTGACATTCTATCCCTTCATCCTGATGGACGTGCCGCCCTCGCGCAGACTGCCGAACCCGTATTCCGACAACGCCGCGGAGACGGGTC
Source organism: Jannaschia seosinensis (assembly GCF_001408515.1). Classification (GTDB taxonomy): domain Bacteria; phylum Pseudomonadota; class Alphaproteobacteria; order Rhodobacterales; family Rhodobacteraceae; genus Jannaschia; species Jannaschia seosinensis. The sequence continues at coordinate 1,120 of NZ_CYPR01000178.1, forward strand.
AGCCGGTCTTTCCCTGGCGGGGACGGATCACCTGTTCGCCTGCCGCTGGCTTCGCCGGGACCGTGGACAAGACCGCCACGGCCGCAAGCCAGGTCGCGGCGCTGTTCGGCGCGGCCACGCCCGCGAGCTACAGCGTCTCGGGTGAGAGCGTCAGCTGGACCGGGCCATCTGGTGACTGGGGTCTGCGCCGCATGGTGCTGCACTACGCCCATCTCTGCGCGGCGGCGGGCGGTGTCGATGCGTTCCTGATCGGCACCGAGATGCCGGGGCTGACGACGATCCGCTCGGGCGCATCCACCTATCCGGCGGTGCAGGCGTATCGGGACCTGCTCGCGGATGTGCGGTCGATTCTCGGGTCGGGGACCAGGATCGGCTATGCGGCCGACTGGTCGGAATACTTCGGGCACCAGCCGGGCGATGGCAGCGGCGACGTGTTCTTCCACCTCGACCGGCTCTGGGCCGATCCGGAGATCGATTTCGTCGGCATCGACAACTACATGCCGCTGTCGGACTGGCGCGACGGGTTCGAGCATCTCGACGGTGAGGGGGCGAGCGCCATCGGCTCGAGCGAGCCCCCGAACGAGGGCTGGCCCGCGATCTACGACCGGGCCTACCTGCAGGGGAACATCGCGGGCGGCGAAGGCTTCGACTGGTTCTATGCCAGCGCCGCCGATCGAACGGCGCAGGTCCGGACCCCGATCACCGATGGCGGTGAGGCGGGGAACGCCACCGGTTCGAGTGACCCGCCGAACGGCAAGCCGTGGGTGTTCCGCTACAAGGATCTGCGCGCCTGGTGGTCGAACGCGCACTACGACCGTCCCGGAGGCGTCGAGAGCGGCACGCCGACGGCATGGGCGCCGCAGTCGAAGCCGATCTGGTTCACCGAGTTGGGCTGTCCCGCCATCGACCGAGGGACGAACCAGCCCAACGTCTTCTTCGACCCGAAGTCATCGGAGAACTTCACGCCGCATTTCTCGCGGGGTTGGCGCGACGACGCCATCCAGCGCGCCTATTTCGAGGCAACCTATCTCTGGTGGGGCGATGCCGCGAACAACCCGCTGTCCTCGGTCTACGGCGGCCGGATGGTGCACGTCCCCGAATGCGCCGCCTAGACTTGGGACGCGCGGCCCTATCCGTTCTTCCCGGCGCTGACCGACGTCTGGACGGACGGCGCGAACTGGCGGCTCGGCCACTGGCTGACCGGGCGGCTGGGCGCGGTGTCGCTCGCCGCGCTCGTCCGGCACCTCTGTCTCCGCGCGGGCCTGCCTGAGGCGAGGGTCGACGTCACCGGGCTTTGGGGCGCCGTCGAGGGCTACGCCATCACGGCGCTGGAAAGCCCGCGTGCCTCGATCACCACGCTCGCGCGGCATTTCGGCTTCGACGCCGTGGAGACAGAAGGCGTGATCCGCTTCGTCATGCGCGGGCGGGCCGCGGCGGCCACCGTCAGCCCCGACGATCTCGTCGCGCCCCGAGAGGGCGATGTCCTCGAACTGACCCGCGGCCAGGAGACCGAGCTACCGCAAGCCCTGAAATGGCAGGTCGCCCGCGCCGACGAAGACTACGAAGCCGCGCAGGTCGAGGCGCGGCGCATCACCGTGGACACGACACGCATCGCCTCCGAGTCCTTCCCGATGGCGGTGCCGCCCGAGGAAGCCGAGCGACGCTGCCGCCGCGCGTTGATGGAGGCGTGGGTGGGGCGTGAAACTGCGGCATTCCGTTTGCCGCCCTCGCAGCTCGCGCTCGATCCGGCCGACGCGATCCGGCTGGCGCATGACGGTCGGCTGGTCGATCTGCGGCTCGTCTCCATCGCCGACACCGAGGCCCGCGGCATCGAGGCGGTTCGCCAGGACCGCGCGACCTACGACCTCCCGCCCGGCGATCCCCGCGCGGCCTCGCTGACGCGCGCCGTCGTGTTCGGCGCGCCGGACGCGGTGCTGATGGACCTGCCGCAGCTGACCGAGGACCAGCCCGCGCATCGGCCCCTCATTGCGGCGCACGCGGTTCCCTGGCCGGGCGAGATGGCGGTGTTCCGCAGCCCCTCGACGGACGGGTTCGAGTTGCTGACCACCTTCGGCAGCCGCGCCCGGGTCGGGGCGCTGGTCTCCGACTTCTTCGCGGGGCCGACGTCGCGCTTCGATCTTGGCAATGCGCTTGTGGTCGATCTGCTCACCGGCACGCTGGAAAGCGTCACCGACCTGACGCTGTTCGGCGGCGCCAATGCGCTCGCCATCGAGAGTGCGCCCGGCGCCTGGGAGATCGTGCAGGCGGGTGCAGCCGAACTGATCGCCCCCGGCCGCTATCGTCTGACCCGACTCCTGCGTTGCCAGCGCGGAACCGAGGGCGCCATGGGCAACCCCGCACCCACGGGCGCGCGGGTCGTCGTGCTCGACGACAGCCTCGCGTCACTGCCGATCGCCGAGGCCGATCTCGGCATCCCGTGGAACTGGCGCATTGGCCCCGCAAGCCGTCCGGTCAACGACGAGACCTATGTCGCGCAGACCTTCACGCCCGAGGGCGCCGGGCTGCGGCCGTTCTCCGTCGCGCATGTCGAGCAGCCGTGGCGCAAGCCGCGCCCGCCCGGCGATCTGACGATCCGCTGGACGCGTAGGTCCCGGTCGCTCGCGGCCGACAACTGGGGCGCGGCCGAGGCGGCTCTCGCAGAGGAAACCGAGGCCTATGGGGTCGAGATCCTCGACGGCCCTATTGTGAAGCGGGTGCTGAGCACGACCACGACCAGCGCGCTCTACACAACCGCCCAGCAAACCGCCGACTGGGGCGCGCTGCTCGGCCCCGGCGACACGCTCGTTATCCGCATCTCTCAGCTCTCCGCCCTTGTGGGACGGGGCGCGCCGAAAACCGTCACGCTCACGTTCTGAAGGCCTTTCCCATGTCCGACGCCACGCCCCATCTCCTGCTGCCTTACATTCTGGCGGCGCAGGCACAGAAGCACATCACGCACAACGAGGCGCTGAGGATCCTCGACGGGCTCGTCCAGCTCTCGGTGATCGACCGTAACCTGACCGCGCCGCCCGGGTCTCCCGCGGATGGCGACCGTTACATCGTCGCCTCGGGCGCGACCGGCGACTGGGCAGGCTGGGACCTGAACGTCGCGCTCTGGTCCGATGGCGCCTGGTTGCGCCTGCCGCCACGAACGGGCTGGCGGGCGTGGGTCGAGGACGAGGGCCTGCTGCTGGTCTACGATGGCGCGGGCTGGGTCGGGACCACACCGGCGGCGCTGCAGAACATGGCGCTCGTCGGGGTCGGCACGACGGCGGATGCGTCGAACCCCTTCTCGGCCAAGCTCAACGCCGCGCTCTGGACGGCGAAGACCGTGGCCGAGGGTGGCACCGGCGATCTGTTCTACACCATGAACAAGGAGGCGGCGGGCGACGATCTCGGGCTGACGCTGCAGACCAACTTTGTCACCAAGGCGCTGGTGGGGCTCTTCGGTTCCGACCGCTTCCGGCTCGCGGTCTCCGCCGACGGCAGCACCTTCTTCGACGGGCTCAGCGTCGACAACGCGAACGGCATCGTCGACCAGCCCCGGCTGCCGCGCTTCAAGGCGTACACCAACTACGACAACTACGTCGGCGTCGGGACCTGGACGAAGATCGGCCTCAACAACACCGACACCAACGACCAGGGGGCCTTCGACGCCGCGAACAACCATTTCGTGGCGCCTGTGGACGGCACCTACCTCTTCGGCGCGACGCTGCTCTACAAGATCAACGCCAGCGCGACGGCCCGCATGCGCGGGCGGCTCGTCCTGAACGGCACGACGGAAGTCCGCGGCTCCCTCGGCGAAATCTCCGCCACCCATGTCTCGCTCGCCACCGCGATCTGGCTGCAGACCATGGTGCCGCTCACCGCGGGCGACACCGTCGAGCTGCAGGGGTATTTCCGGGTCGCGGACGGCTACTTCGCCGCCGATCACACGTCCTTCTGGGGCTGCAAGATTGGCTGAGCGGCGGAAGGAGGATCCGATGAACCCACCCCGATCCGAAGGCTACGTCCGCATGCCGGATGCCGAGTTCGAGGCGATCCTGACGCGGGCGGCCGAGGAAGGCGCGAAGCGCGCGCTGGCCGATGTCGGCCTCGATGGCGACGAGGCGGCGCTCGACATCCGCGATCTGCGCTCCCTGGTGGACTGCATCCGGCTGGTCCGCCGCACCGCCATGCAAACCGCCGTCCGCATGATCACAACCGGCGTCATGCTGGCGCTGCTCGCGGGCATCGCCATCAAGCTCAAGATCTTCGGCGGCGGCCCGTAGCCGCTCCCCATCCCCATTCATCAGCCCGCAATGACCCGCCCTCGAGGCGGGTTTCTTGTTTCTGGAGGACCCCATGACCACAACCTTCTACGACCACTGGCGCGACGTCCCGGAGAGCACCTGGCGCTGGCCGAATTTCTCACCCGCCGAGATCGCCTGCCGGGGCACCGGCAAGCTGCTGATCAACGAACCTGCGCTCGACAAGCTGCAGGCGCTGCGCGACCGGTTGGGCAAACCGATGATCGTCCGCTCCGCCTATCGCAGCACCGAGCACAACCGCGCCGTCGGCGGCGCGACCCGGTCGAAGCACCTCGACGGCGCCGCCTTCGACATCGCCATGGCGAACCACGACCCGGCGGCGTTCGAGGCCGCGGCACGGGAGGTGGGGTTCCTCGGCTTCGGCTTCTATCCGCGCTCGGGGTTCATCCATGTCGACCTCGGCCCCGCACGGCAGTGGGGCGACCGGTTCCCGGTCCGGGCGACTGCCTTCGCCGAAGAAACGCCGCCCGCGCGCGAGGTGCTGGCTGACAGCCGCACAATGAAGGGTGGTGGCGCGGCCGGTTTCGCCACGCTGGGCGCGGCCGGGGTCGAGGTCGCGCAAAGCGTCCTGGCCGAGACTCAGACCGCCATCCTGCCGCTCGTGCCGTATCTCGATACGCTGCACTGGGTGTTCATCGCGGTCGCGCTCGGGGGCATCGCAGTGACGATCTATGCGCGCCTCGATGACTGGCGCCGGGGGCGGCGGTGATCGGCGGACTGCTCACCGGGTTCGCCGCCAGCCCGTGGATGCAAGCGGCGCTGCGCTAAGGAACCGTTACGTTCGCCCCTAGGCGAACCGTAGCATACCGGGCATGGCAAGACCGACCGCGTCGGGACGCTTATCCAGGAATCTGCGAATGTCGACGGGCGGGACGTGTCCTTCGACGAAGTAGGCGTCGACCTCGCCGGTGTGGCAGGAGATCATCTCCTGCGGGATGCCGGTTTCGAGCTTGTGGCGGATGAGCAGTGTGCCGAAGCTCGTTTCGGCCGTCACCTTCAAGCCATCGGACTTCAGGATGCGCTGCGCACCCACGCCTTGCAGCAGCCACAGTTCGGGTCCTTCAGGACTTGGACCGCAGGCGCGGTCTGAGCGAAGCTCAGCTGCGGTGCGACGACGCAGAGGCTCGCTGCGTCGGCAAGCAGGCTGCGCCGGGTGAGTTGGGGCATGGCTTATCCTCCGGTTGGAGTCGTTTGTGTCGTCATCCCGCGGCGTTCGGGGTCCAGCCGATCACGAGGTCCCGGTCCCTGAGAGCAACGGCATGTTCCAAGGAACTGCCGCGGCGCAGCAGCGTTGGCCCAGGAACCACAATCAGATCCAATCCCGCGCTCTTTCCCCGGCAGTCTCGCCGACGGCATGAGCCCGCACGGACAGTGACGTCCTTTCCGAGGCACAGGGAAGTACCGAGCCGGGACATGCCATGAGGGTCATCATGCACGAAGGAAATTCCCAGCAGAAAGCCCCGTCCGGTGAGTCGCAATCCGTCATCCGGAACTATCTTCCCGAACTGGTCTATGGTGCCAGTGACGGCATCATCACGACCTTCGCCATCGTCGCGGGGATCGTCGGTGCCTCGCTGTCGCACCAGGCCATCCTGATCCTCGGCTTCGCCAGCCTCTTTGCGGACGGCATTTCGATGGCGGCCAGCAACATCTCGTCCGAAAGGTCGAAAAGCGGCGATCGCCCGACCTTGCGGCAGGCGTCGCACCATGGGGGAGCGACCTTCCTGGGCTTCATCGTCGCCGGATGCGTGCCGCTTTTCGCCTACCTCATCCCGGAACCCGCGATACCGCCCTTCGCGCTTGCCGCGGGCCTTGCGGCGGCGATGTTGTTCGTGGTCGGGGCGGCGAGAGCATTCTTCACCGATCGGAGGGCATTGCCTGCCGGGGTCGAGATGCTGCTCATCGGCACGGGCGCCGGCGGGGTCGCCTACGCGATGGGCCGTCTTGGCGCCTATATCACCGGTGGTGCCGCGTGACGCGTCTTTCCCGAAAAATCCTTCCAAAGCCGCCTTCTGGGTCTTGTCAGAAGAACTTCGCTTGAGGCGGAGCGGGCGGCTGGCTAGGCTCCCCGCATGACCAACCGCAGCCCCTTCAAATACTTCAAGACCAGCTCCGAGATCATCCGACTGGCGGTGATGATGTACGTCCGCTTCCCGCTGTCGCTGCGGAACGTCGAGAATTTGCTCCATGAGCGCGGGGGCGATGTCAGCAATGAGGCGGTACGCTTCTGGTGGCAGCGCTTCGGTCCGATGTTCGCGGGCGAGAACCGCAAGCGTCGGATCGAAGGTATGCAATCGAGCCGCTGGCGCTGGCACCTCGACGAGATGTTCGTGAAGATCAACGGCGAGCAGCACTACCTCTGGCGGGCGGTCGATCATGAGGGCGAAGTGCTGGAAAGCTTCGTCACGAAGACGCGGGACAAGAAGGCCGCGCTGAAATTCCTCAGAAAAGCAATGAAAAAGCACGGGCGAGCAGATGTCCTCGTGACGGATAAGCTTCGCTCCTACGGTGCGGCTCTGAAGGACCTGGGCATGGCGGACCGGCAGGAGACAGGTCGGTGGCTGAACAACCGCGCGGAGAATTCGCACCTGCCGTTCCGACGACGCGAGAGGGCCATGCAGCGCTTCCGGCGGATGCGAAGTCTGCAGAAGTTCGCCGCCGTCCACGCCTCTGTCTCGAACCACTTCAACCAGGAACGCAGCCTCTCCAGCCGAGACATCTTCAAGACCAACCGAACCGCCGCTCTCGCCGAGTGGCGCGGTCTTTGCGCAGGATAATGGTCAGGCCCCCCTGCCCTTCCTCAGACTGGTTCGAATTGGTCTGCCAGCACCCCCGTCATGGATTAAAACTGAAAGCGGACCACCCGATTGGGGCAGGCCAGCGCATTTCAGCATCGGCCAATTTTGCTCCGGGATTGACACAGCTCCTGTTGAGCTTGACGCGCCCGGAGTCTACACGTTCTTGGCGCCGCCCGCTCATAGCCCGACACGCGAGGGAGCCCCCGAGATGCTGCGTACCCCCTTCTACCTGATCGACAAACAGGCGCTGCTGCCCAACCTCGAGAAGATTGCCCGCCTGCGTGAACTGTCCGGCTGCAGGTGCCTGCTGGCGCTGAAGTGCTTCGCATCGTGGTCCGTCTTCGACTTGATGAGCAAATACATGGACGGCACCACCTCCTCTTCACCTTTCGAAGTGAAGCTCGGGCGCAAGCATTTTCCTGGAGAGGTCCATGCCTATTCGGTGGCTTGGGACGAGGCCGATATCCCGGAGGTGCTGGCCAGTTCCGACAAGATCATCTTCAACACGATCGGTCAGCTGGAGCGATTTGGTGCAGCCGCCAGAGATCATGTGCGTGGCCTGCGGGTAAACCCCGGCGTCAGCTCGTCCTCGTTCGACATCGCAGATCCCGCCCGCCCCTTCTCGCGGCTGGGAGAGCACGACCCAGAGCGCATTGAAGCGGTCTGCGACCGGATATCGGGCTTCATGTTTCATAACAATTGCGAGAACGCCGATTTAGACCGCTTCGACGCGATGCTGGGCCAGATCGAGGCGCGCTTCGGCCATCTGATTTCACGTATGGAATGGATCAGCCTCGGTGGCGGCATCCATTTCACCGGCAAAGGGTATCCGCTGGAAAAGCTCGCCCAGCGACTCAAGCGGTTCTCTGAGACGCACGGTGTGCAGATCTACCTGGAGCCTGGCGAGGCGGCGATTACCAACTCCACCACGCTGGAGCTGACGGTGCTCGATACGCTCGACAACGGCAAGAAGCTCGCCATCGTAGACAGCTCGATCGAGGCGCATATGCTCGACCTTTTGATCTACCGCGAGAGCGCCAAAATTGCGCCGAACACCGGCGATCACAAATGGATGGTTTGCGGCAATTCCTGTCTTGCTGGCGACATCTTCGGCGAATTCCGCTTCGAGCAGCCGCTGAAGCCGGGGGATCGCGTTTCGATTCGCGACGCCGGCGGCTATACCATGGTCAAGAAGAACTGGTTTAACGGGGTGCGCATGCCTGCGATCGCGGTGCGCGAACTCGACGGCACCGTTAGAACCGCGCGGGAATTCAGCTACAGCGACTTCGAAGCCGCTCTGTCCTGAGGCGGCGGCAGCACGAAAGGAGGCTCGAGGGTCTTGAAGAAAAACGTCCTCATCATCGGCGCCGGTGGCGTCGCCCAAGTCGTGGCGCACAAATGCGTGCAGAACGCCGACCTGCTTGGAGACATCCACATCGCCTCACGCACGCGGGCAAGATGCGAGAAAATCCTCGCCAGCGTCCAAGAGAAGGGAAGTCATAAGACCGACGGCGCCCTCGCGGCCCATGCCGTCGATGCGACCGACACCAAAGCAGTCGTTGCTCTGATCGAGAAGACCGGCACGCAGATCGTGATCAACGTCGCCTCGTCCTTCGTGAACATGCATGTGCTCGAGGCCTGCATCGAAACCCGCACCGCCTACATCGACACCGCGATCCACGAAGAGCCAGACAAGATTTGCGAAGCTCCCCCTTGGTACGCCAACTACGAATGGAAGCGGAAGGAGCGCTGCGCCGAGACGGGCGTGACCGCGATCCTCGGCGCGGGTTTCGATCCGGGTGTCGTGAACGCTTATGCCCGCTTCGCCATCGATGAATACATGGACGAGGTGAAGTCTATCGATATTGTCGACATCAACGCCGGCTCCCACGGCCACTACTTCGCGACCAACTTCGATCCGGAGATCAACTTTCGCGAGTTCACCGGCACGGTGTATTCTTGGCAGGAGGGCGATTGGAAAGCGAACGAGATGTTCGAGGTCGGCCGCGACTGGGACCTGCCCGTGGTTGGCACGCAGCGTGCCTACCTGTCGGGCCATGACGAGGTGCATTCGCTCGCGACCAACTATCCCGATGCCGATGTGCGTTTCTGGATGGGCTTCGATGAGCACTACATCAACGTCTTCACCGTGCTGAAGAACATCGGCCTGCTCTCCGAGCAGCCGGTGAAGCTGGCCGAAGGCCAGGAAGTCGTGCCGCTGAAAGTGGTGAAGGCCTGCCTGCCCGATCCGTCCAGCCTCGCGCCCGACTACACCGGCAAGACCTGCATAGGTGATCTGGTGAAGGGCACGAAAGACGGCGAGATGGCCGAGGCCTTCATCTACAACGTGGCCGACCACAAGAAGGCCTACGAGGAAGTGGGCAGCCAGGGCATCTCCTATACCGCCGGCGTGCCGCCCGTCGCCGCGGCAATGCTGATCGCCACCGGCGAGTGGGACGTGCGCGAGATGCGCAACGTCGAGGAAATGGACCCCAAGCCCTTTCTCAAGGTGCTGGGTAAGATGGGACTCGGCACTTGGGTCTGCCGCGAAGGCAACGACGAGCGGCTTTACTAACCCGCTTCGGCGCCACCGATGATGTGATCGCCTAAGCTCGACTTTGTACGTTTTCACTCACGTCCAGGTCCAGAAAATGGCCTCGTTCGCTATGAACTCGAGCGCGTCGTCGAGGGGCATGACGACGCCACCCATGTCATCGATAGGTCTTGTCAGAAGAACTTCGCTTGAGGCGGAGCAGGCGGCTGGCTAGGCTCCCCGCATGACCAACCGCAGCCCCTTCAAGTACTTCAAGACCAGCTCCGAGATCATCCGACTGGCGGTGATGATGTATGTCCGCTTCCCGCTGTCGCTTCGCAACGTCGAGGATCTGCTGCACGAGCGCGGCGTCGACGTCAGCCACGAGACGGTGCGCTTCTGGTGGCACCGCTTCGGCCCGATGTTCGCCGGTGAGATCCGCAAGCGACGCATCGAGGGTATGAAATCGAGCCGCTGGCGCTGGCACCTCGACGAGATGTTCGTGAAGATCAACGGCGAGCAGCACTACCTCTGGCGGGCGGTCGATCATGAGGGCAAAGTGCTGGAAAGCTTCGTCACGAAGACGCGGGACAAGAAGGCTGCGCTGAAATTCCTCAGAAAAGCAATGAAAAAGCACGGGCGAGCAGATGTCCTCGTGACGGACAAGCTTCGCTCCTACGGTGCGGCCCTGAAGGACCTCGGCATGGCGGACCGGCAGGAGACCGGTCGGTGGCTGAACAACCGCGCGGAGAATTCGCACCTGCCGTTCCGACGACGCGAGAGGGCCATGCAGCGCTTTCGGCGGATGCGAAGTCTGCAGAAGTTCGCCGCCGTCCACGCCTCTGTCTCGAACCACTTCAACCAGGAACGCAGCCTCTCCAGCCGAGACATCTTCAAGACCAACCGC
>NZ_CYPR01000179.1 GCF_001408515.1 Jannaschia seosinensis
TTCTTCTCCATGGTTGTGTTGCAAGGCCATGGAATACCAGAATGGGCAGCTTGTGCTGGAGGCGCCCCAGCACGAGCTCACGCCCCGCGTCTCAAGCGAATTTCCAGACCTGAGGGTACAGTACCTTATTCCGTGCCGGTTGCTTACGGCCACCGCGACGTCTGGATCAGGGGCTATGTCGATCAGGTCGTTATCGGCTGCGGTGGTGAAGTCATCGCACGCCATCCCCGCTGCTACGGTCGCGAGGACATGGTCTTTGATCCAATGCATTACCTGCCGCTAATCGAGCGCAAGATCAACGCTTTGGATCAGGCAGCACCTCTGGCGGAATGGGACTTGCCGCCGGAGTTTGCGACCCTGCGCCGCCTGATGGAAGCGCGGATGATCAAGGCGGGACGCCGCGAGTATGTCCAGGTTCTGCGCCTTCTGGAGACCTTCGACATCGTCGATCTCCATGCCGCCGTGAAGAAGGCCCTGCAACTGGGCGCGGTCGGCTTCGATGCGGTCAAGCACCTCGTTCTCTGTCAGGTCGAGAGGCGGCCGCCGAAGCTCGACCTCGACGTCTACCCCTACCTGCCGCGTGCCGATGTCGCGACCACCTCGGCGGCCAGCTACATGTCTCTGCTGTCGGAGGATGCGGCATGACCGACACCCCGAAGATCCTGCTCGCGGAGCATCTGAAGACGTTGAAGCTGCCTACCTTGCCTCGCGGGAGTATGAAAAGCTCGCCCGCCAGTGCGCCGCCGAGGGGCTGGATCATGTCCAGTTCCTGGCGCGTCTGGTCGAGCTGGAACTGATCGACCGCGAGCGGCGAATGATCGAGCGCCGCATCAAGGCCGCGAAGTTCCCGGCCACCAAGAGCCTGGACAGCTTCGAGTTCAAGGCAATCCCGAAGCTCAACAAGATGCAGGTGCTGGAGCTTGCCCGGTGTGAGTGGATAAATCGGCGCGAGAACGTCATCGCCCTCGGCCCGAGCGGCACGGGCAAGACCCATGTTGCCCTCGGGTTGGGGTTGGCCGCCTGCCAGAAAGGGCTGTCGGTCAGCTTCACCACCGCCGCGACCCTAGTCAACGAGCTGATGGAGGCGCGCGACGAGCGCCGTCTGCTCCGCCTGCAAAAGCAGCAGGCCGCCGTCAAGCTGCTCATCATCGACGAACTGGGCTTCGTGCCGCTGAGCAAGACCGGCGCAGAGCTCTTGTTCGAGCTGATCTCGCAGCGCTATGAGCGCGGCTCCACGATGATCACCAGCAACCTGCCGTTCGACGAATGGACCGAAACCTTCGGCACCGAACGCCTGACCGGCGCACTGCTCGACAGGCTGACACACCACGTCAACATCCTCGAGATGAACGGCGACAGCTATCGGCTCGGCCAAAGCCGCGCCCGAAAGGCCCAAGCCAGAACCTGATCACCCGCCACAGGATTGGCCCTGCGGGCCAATGCGCCATGGCACGCGCCAGCTATGCGGCAAGCGCGCGCGCCATGGCGCTTGGCGCCCTGTCGCTGGCCTGGTTTTGCGCCGCCGCGTGGCCGGTTTTTACTCCGCCGTTGACAAGAGGAGGACCCTCTCCTCGACCTCTCCCATCGACGCCATCGGCGTTGCCGAATGGGGCAGGTCCATCGTGCCGCTTGCGGCGAACAGAAGACGGAGGGCGCGCGGGCCCATCCATTCGTGCCGGCTCCTCTTGGCGAGAGCCGGCACGAATGGATGAACCGAAAGGCGCGAAAGACAGAGACGACGGTGATCGAACGAACGATTGACCCGGACATCGATCCGGAAACCCCGAAACGGGAGACACCATGTTCGACGACATCACAACCTTCACCGCCCCTTCGTCCGCACTCGATGGCTTGCGAGCCTATCTCGGCGAACACCACGACGGGCTGCTCAACGCGGCCGCGTTGCTGGGCGGCCAGCCTGGCATCCGATTGGCGCAGTCTGTCCTCGACGACTTCGACACGCCTGGCACACCCCCGCGACGCACCATGTGCGCTCTCGACGATCTGCTCGATCTGTTGATGCTCGAGAACGTGCACGATCCCGATAGGATCGAAGCCGCGCGCTTTGCGATGCTCGACCCTGCAAGTCCGATCGTCGAAGAGATTTGCCTGCTCGCAGACGGTCTCGACGACGTGTTGGATACCTATCGTCGCGCGCTGGAGCCGATCCTCGCACAGCAGGTGGCGGCATGAGCGCGACAAATGTATCTGCCGCCCGCAACGCCGATCTCTTCGGTGGAGCCCAGATGACGAACAATCTTCTGATCGGCCTCGTCGCGGCCGCCATTGCGGAAGCAGAGATTGCCGCCCAAGGCCTGCGCGACACCGTAATACCTGCCTGGCCGCCGGCGAGGCGGACGTTTCCGCAGGATATCGCTCGACGACTCGAGAGAGCCGAGATCTTCGAAGGCGCATTCGCCGATGATCTGGGCACGTTTCTTGGATCGCTCGCCGCGAAAATCAAATCCGAGATGTATATCGGGTGGGAGGCGGACGAAAACCACAATCGCGGCGGCTACGAAGTCCTCTACGCCGACGAGGAGACGCACGCTCTCATCCGGTGCGCCAATGATCTGCAAAGCGCGCGAGAGGCAATCACTGCGGTGCTCTACGGCGTGCGTGCAATGCGCGTTGCTGACGAGCTTCTGGACGCCTGAGCCACGGTGGCGCCCGTCTGCGGGTGCCACCCTTATTGAGGACCCTCACGGGTCCCAGCCGCCGGATGGATCACCGGAGGCTGGCGTGTCGATCACCATCTCCCTGCTGCTCACTTCGACACGCCACTTGACGGAAATGAAGCCCAAAACGAAAGAAAGTTTTAATTCATATCAATGGGTTGGGTGCATCTCATTGCTCCGGAGCAGACTACACGACTCCCACCCGCAGCCGTCTCGGGACGACGAGATTTCGGGCGACGAGAGGCGTTTCGGGACCGGACCGCATCCATCGTCGGACCTCATCGAAGCCGGTCCGGAACCAGGATTTCGAGCAGTATCCGTGCTTCTTCCGGGCGGGGTATTTGTGTCCCATGAGCTGGGCTGCAGCACGGCAGATGAGGGCGATGGCAATAGCGGTTATGGCGATGAGCAGAGACAACTTGGACGCGAGCGTCAGGCGGGTGTCCTCCAGGTTCAGCCCCCGCGTCTTGCTGTCGGCGAACAGGCACTCGATGAGCCAGCGCTTCTTGTACTGCCGCAGGATGTGCGCGCCAGTGGCTGGATAGGGCGAAGCCACCACGAGAAGCTCGCCGCCCTTGATACGGCGCGCACCGAAGTGGAGCTCGAGGTCAGGGTGACTCGCTCTGCCAGGCAGGACGGCCGTGAAGCCCCGCACACCCCTGCACCGTGACAGCAGGGAGCGCAGGTTCAGCTCGCGGCCGTTGGTACGGACTATCTGGCCCTCCTTCATGCGGATCGCGAAGGGGATCTCCTGCTCGACGAGAAAAGTGAACCATTCCTGACCGATGAACTCGCGATCCGCCAGCAGCATCCGAACGGTTGAGGCGTCGAAATACGCGAGATACCGCTTCATCAGCGCGATGCGCTGAGCGGTCGTGCTGTTGCCGGAATGCGGGAGCATGGTCCACATCAACGGGACACGGAACCTGGCCGTGATGACGGCCAACACGAGGACGTTAACGTCGGTCTTGCCGATCTTCCAGTTGGTGCGGTCAAGACACAGATGCCAAGGGCGAGGGTTGCCGAGCAGCGAGATCACGATGCCCACGCTCCAATCCTCGGGCAGGCACACGTGTTGGAAGAAGCGTTGCAGACGGCGATAGGTCGATGCAACCATGGCGCGACTTGGCCGCTCGCTCGCGATATGCGTCAGGTTCACCGTTCGGGCGCTGATCATGCCAAGCAGGATCATGCAGAGCGTCTCGAGCCGTGACTTGCCCAACGGCACATGCGGAGTTAGCGTTTTCTGGAGATCGGCGAGAGCACGGATATTCAAGGGACCGTTCCTTTGGCGAGGTCGAGTCCACCAGAAGAATCNNTCTTGCCGGTCTCGGCCACCCCAAAAACGGCTGTGTCGTGTAGTCTGGCCTTCT
>NZ_CYPR01000180.1 GCF_001408515.1 Jannaschia seosinensis
GAGCCGCAGGGTTCCCTGCGGCACACCGGACGAGAAACGGCTGACGGAAGACATCATCGAGCTGACGCGCGCCCACGGGCGATACGGCTATCGGATGATCACCGGACTGCTGAACAACGCCGGGTGGCATGTGAGCCACAAGCGCCCCTCTCGGCAGCATCTGCGCATGCGCCTGCCGGGCAACGGTCGAGCGGATATGGCGACGCGAAGGGCTGAAGGTCCCGCAAAAACAGGCAAAGAAGGGCAGGCTCTGGCTGAACGGCGGATCGTGCGTCAGGCTCCGGCCAGAGCGCCCGAACCACATCTGCACCTCACGATTTCGGCCAGGATCGGACGCATGACGGGCGGGTGTTCCGAACGCTCAACAACGAGACCTTGTCGGCCATTGGTCCGAGGGCAATGGTCGAGTGACGAGTTCACGAAGGAGGCGCCCCCTTTCGACAGATTTGGCGTTGCCAAATCGCCTGCCGGGCAATGGGTGATCCGTGTCGACCGCAAGCTCAATTCCACCGACGTAGTCGACGCCCTGACGGATCTGTTTATCCTGCGCGGCCCACCCGCATTCATAAGGTCCGACAATGGGGCCGAATTCATCGCCAAGAAGGTGCGCAGCTGGATCGGTGCCGTCGGCGCCAAGACTGCATTCATCGAGCCGGGCTCACCCTGGGAGAACGGCTACTGCGAGAGCTTCAATGTCCGGTTCCGCGGCGAATTGCTGAACGCAGAAGTCTTCTATTCGCTCCGGGAGGCCCGGATCCTCATCGAGCGATGGCGCCGCCATTACAACACAGTCAGGCCGCACAGCTCGCTGGGCTATCGCCCGCCAGCACCGGAAACCTTCGTCCCAATGGACCACCGACCGACAATGCACTAACAATCAACCCGGACCGCTCGATGGGGGCAGTAGTCCACGCCCGGCTTCCCGTCCTGTGACTGAGACGGTGGGCCGCCACGTCACCGCGTTGGAGGAGGCGGGCGTGACCGTGTTTGCCCGCATCGCTCACTGCGAGGGGCTCGCGGTCGTTTGGGATCGACTTACGGAATGCGGAGGTGCTGGTCTTCGGCAAGCTGCCCTACAGCATTCAATCAACGCAAGGCCGCTAAGGCCGCACCGAGATCGATTGCTCCATCATAAAGTGCGCGGCCCGAAATCGCGCCCGCGATGACGCCCGTCGCCTTGAGGCGTTCCAAATCCGATAGGGAGGATACCCCGCCCGATGCGATGACCGGGATGGAGACGGCGCGGGCGAGTGCGGCGGTGGCCTCGACGTTGGGACCGCCCATGGCGCCATCACGGTCGATGTCGGTGTAGACGATTGCCGCCACGCCCGCATCCTCGAAGCGGCGGGCGAGGTCGGGGGCCATCACGTCCGTTTCCTCGGCCCAGCCGCGGGTCGCGACACGCCCGCCCCGCGCGTCGATGCCGACGGCGACTTGGCCCGGGAAGGCGCGTGCTGCCTGGCGCACCAAGTCCGGATCTTCCACCGCGACGGTGCCGAGGATCACGCGCGCCAGGCCCTTGCCCAGCCATGCCTCGATCGTCGCCATGTCGCGGATGCCGCCGCCAAGCTGGCAGGGTACGTCGACCGCCGCCAGGATAGCCTCTACCGCGCCCGCATTGACCGGCGCACCGGCAAAGGCTCCGTTCAGGTCCACCAGATGCACCCATTCGCAGCCGGCCGCCACGAAGGCGCGGGCCTGCGCGGCCGGATCGTCATTGAAGACCGTGGCGCTGGCCATTTCTCCGTGCAGAAGGCGGACGGCCTGTCCGTCCTTCAGGTCGATGGCGGGGTAAAGGATCATATGCGCGCTCCGGTTCGTCGGGATGTTTCTGGCGGAAATTGTTGCGGGCGAAAAGCCCGGCGCGTTAACCCGGATAATTCACGAGAAGGCGGCGGAGGTGGCGTAACCGTCGGAAACTCTGTATTTTTTGGTTATCGACGCCAAAGATTCAGATTTCAGCAGGACGACCTCCGCCATGACCCAGTCTACGTGCTCCACGCCCCGCCTGTCACCCCTTAACGGTAAGCCGATCCTGCTCGGGTTTGACGGCGCCGACATGAGCTCCGACGCCGGCCTGACCCTGCTGCGCGAGATCGAGCGCAGGGCGGGTCTGGCGCAGCGGCTCGCAGATTGCCTGCACGATCCGCGTGACCCGGCGAAAGTTCAGCATAG
>NZ_CYPR01000181.1 GCF_001408515.1 Jannaschia seosinensis
GCGCAGTCCGCTGGCCTTGACGAAATGGCCGTGGCTGGAGCGGCCGGGATCGCGATAGATGCCGCGTGCTGTGATCCTGCGCCCCCACCGGCGTTCAATGGTGTCGTCCATCCCGATGACTACCGGGCCCTCCGGCACGAGGCGGTTGACGACCATGCTCAGCAGGTGCCGCGCCATGGCGTGGGTGTTCCACCGGGCACGGTTGAGGAGCTGATGACAGCTTGAGAAATTCTGCGCCTCGGCACGCCCGGTCATCCGCAGGCAGGCGCTGACGGTGCGCTTGCCCGGTGCCAGCACTGCACCCATGACCAGAACAAGCACGTGTTCCCAGCTGGGAGCTGTAAAGCACATTCGCAGCTCCTGCAGCCAATCGCGCAGGATCTGGGGAACCGGAACGCCTGTCGGCGGCGGGGAGGTGGAATGTTGCTGCATCCCATGCTTCGAATCCCTCGCCGATCACCATGCAAGTCAGGGGCCCGCGGCAAAGTGAATTACGCATCTTGAGGTGTGCTCATGTATGATCTGCGCATGCTGTACGATGAAACGGTCGCCCGCATCGAAGCTTTCGACGACGCCAATGGTGGTGGTGTCGGCTCCTACAAGAACAAGGGCTCTTGCCATCTCTACCTGCTGGAGACGGAGGCGCCGATTGCCCGCCTGAAGCCGACCGGCAACGGAGACGAGGTCCGGCTCGGATACTGGTCACACCGGCGCAAATGGGAGGATATCGATGACATGGGTGGCGTCGTCATGCCTCTCGACGACGCGCTCGAGTTCATAGCGAACGAGGCCGTTTTCTGGACCTGGACGTGAGTGAAAACGTACAAAGTCGAGCTTAGGCCAGTGGATCAGTTGGAAGCCGAGCCCGATGATGAAGCAGGCTTGGAAGAAGGTCGTCGTCGCCAAAATCGAAATGCAGGCTGCTGCACTTTTGTCCCTCGGGAAGGCCGCCGCACCGCTCAGGATGATGATCCGAAGTGTTACGTCAGGCGACACAACCAATATTGAGGCGCAGGCGGCGCGATACTACTGGCCGCACATGATGGGGCCTGAATTCCGCCGCGACGCCGGGGCAGGAGGTCTCAACGCGTTGCTCAACTACGGCTATACGGTCCTGCGCGCTGCCACGGCGCGAGCCGTTGTGGCGGCCGGTCTGCATCCGTCGATTGGGCTGCACCATTCCAATCGCTGCAACGCCTTCGCCCTCGCCGATGATTTGATGGAACCGTTTCGTCTGCTTGCCGACTGCGCGGCCCGCCGCATCGCGCAAGATCGGGGCGATGCAGTCGACTTTGACGCCAAGCTGGTTCTGGCTCGGTTAACCCGGATAATTCACGAGAAGGCCAGACTACACGACACAGCCGTTTTTGGGGTGGCCGAGACCGGCAAGACGGATTCTTCTGGTGGACTCGACCTCGCCAAAGGAACGGTCCCCTGAATATCCGTGCTCTCGCCGATCTCCAGAAAACGCTAACTCCGCATGTGCCGTTGGGCAAGTCACGGCTCGAGACGCTCTGCATGATCCTGCTTGGCATGATCAGCGCCCGAACGGTGAACCTGACGCATATCGCGAGCGAGCGGCCAAGTCGCGCCATGGTTGCATCGACCTATCGCCGTCTGCAACGCTTCTTCCAACACGTGTGCCTGCCCGAGGATTGGAGCGTGGGCATCGTGATCTCGCTGCTCGGCAACCCTCGCCCTTGGCATCTGTGTCTTGACCGCACCAACTGGAAGATCGGCAAGACCGACGTTAACGTCCTCGTGTTGGCCGTCATCACGGCCAGGTTCCGTGTCCCGTTGATGTGGACCATGCTCCCGCATTCCGGCAACAGCACGACCGCTCAGCGCATCGCGCTGATGAAGCGGTATCTCGCGTATTTCGACGCCTCAACCGTTCGGGTGCTGCTGGCGGATCGTGAGTTCATCGG